>JAPLDA010000105.1 GCA_026391945.1 Bacteroidota bacterium
CCCGTTCAGCGTAGTCTTGTACTTGGATTGTGTGATGGGTGACTACGCTGCGAAAAAATAATTAAAATTCCGACTGTCCAATTAAATTATTTACCAATGAGCCGCCAGACTTACCCACTCAAACACTTCCGCACTTAAACACGCACTCAAACACTCACGCACTCAACCACTCACTCCCCGATGCTACAACGCTGCTATCATCGAATTTTTCCGAATAGAAAACGACATTTTTTTCCTATCTTTGAAGTGTGGCAAAACAAACAAAATATCATTTAGGAATTAAGATTGACAAATTAACAAACAGCATTGTCAACACCATTTCTGGTGACAGTTTTCCAACTGATGTTCACTCTGTAACTAAAGCCGATTTGAAAAATACGATAAAAAAAAATGGTTGGCTTTTTAATTGGAAAGGTGAATTTAGGCAAACGGACAGGCAAGTGTTCAAACTTACGATTCGCAATAACCCTGAAATAGTTCAAGGACTTTTAAGCATTAGCGATTACCACGATCATTACTATTTACATCTTATTGAAAGTGCACCTTTCAATCTGGGCAAAAACAAACTATATGAAGGTGTGCCAGGCAATTTGTTTGCGTTCACCTGTAAAACATCCTGGGATAAGGGTTATCAAGGTTTCATTTCGTTCACTTCGAAGACAAAGTTGGTGAGCCATTACGAGGAAACTTTAGGAGCAACTCATGTTGGCAGCCACAAAATGATAATCTTTCCCCAGGAAGCACTTAAACTTATAAGAAAATATTATCCAACTTAAATCATCAAGATCATGGGATACATCAAAGAACCAGCGGGCGTTGATTTCCTGGTTGACCCAATACCGTTGACCAGCGAAGATAGAAAGAAAATAAGTGAAATAATTGCTTACTACAAAGCAACAGGGCGAAAACTGTCCTTACCAAAATCAATGACGCGAAACAGCGCTGCAACTTCACGAAAAAAAGTTCGTGCTTAATTCAACCGACACTCCTTCGTAGTTGAAAAGCCCAACCGCCCCGTTCAGCGTAGTCTTGTGCGATGGGTGACTACGCTGCGAACAAATAATTAAAATTCCGACTGTCCAATTAAATTATTTACCAATGAGCCGCCAGACTTACCCACTCAAAAACTTCTGCACTTAAACACTTACGTACTCAACCACTCACGCACTCAACCACTCCCATGTCACTCGATACCATCGTTGCTCTTGATAACGTCAACATTTTCCAATCCAGGAACCTCATCCTTTCTGACGTGTCGCTGAAGGTGGATAAAGGAGAATTCGTTTACCTGATCGGCCGCACCGGCAGCGGGAAAAGCAGCCTGCTAAAAATGTTGTATGGCGACGTTGAGTTGGTACAGGGAGAAGCGACTATTGCCGGCTTTCACCTGAACCACCTCGAAGAAAAACAGGTTCCTTACCTGCGGAGAAAACTCGGAATCGTTTTCCAGGATTTCCAGTTGCTCACCGACCGTTCGGTAAACCGCAACCTGACTTTTGTTTTGAAAGCCACGGGATGGAAGGACAAGGAAAAAATGCAGCAGCGTGTTCAGGATGTGCTTGAAAAAGTCGGGCTGAGCACGAAAGGATTTAAGATGCCGCATGAACTGAGCGGCGGGGAACAGCAACGAGTAGTCATCGCACGTGCCTTGTTGAATGATCCGGATCTTATTTTGGCCGATGAACCCACCGGCAACCTCGACCCGGAAACATCGGAAGGAATCATGAAACTGCTGTTCGACATCAGCAGCAGCGGCCGTGCCGTGGTGATGGCCACGCATAATTATTCCATGATTGAAAAATTCCCGGCACGGATCATCAAATGCGAAAACGGGAAACTGGTGGAGATGACGGCCGGTGCTAAAATGCCAGCCGAATAATTTTTTCGATATTTTTCCTGTTCGAGAAATTCTCCGATAAAATTTTCTCCCGTTTTTCTATTTCGCGTTTCGAAAAATCTTTGGACAGCACTTCTTTTATTTTTTCTTTCATCTTTTCCGCTGTGTTCGAAACGATGCAAAGGCTTTCCAGCCCGGTGTTCTCCACCATCGGCTTGTTCACAATGCAGAATCTTCCTGCAAAAAGCGAAGAGAGCAATTTTAATTTAAGTCCCGTGGCCTGGAACGTGGGCAGCACATTGCAATGTGCATTCCGTATCAGGTCATGGATTTCCGCGGGACTCAACTGGTCTTTCAGTTCGATATTTTTTTTTCCTTTAACGGCATTCCGGAGTTCATCGGATGGTTTTGATCCAGCTATCACCAGTTTGAAAGGAAGATCATCAAAAACTTTTTTAACGAGAAACAAAGCGGCTTCGTTGTTTTCCCCGATGGAAAGGTTCCCGTGGTAAAAAGCAAAATTTCCTTTTCCTTCCGGCGATATAACCCTGTCATTCGGATGGAATGCAGGAACCCAAACTACATTTTTGCAGAAGGAAGAAAAATAAGATGTATCGGCCGGGGAAATGGAGGCAATGCCGGAAGCTTTCTTTAAAACTGTTTCGTACTTTTTCAGCTTACCGGCTTCGTTGTAAAAATAATACCGCTTGAAAATGTGATGTTCCACTTTCGCCAGGTTTTCATAATAGTCGTGTTCGATGTTGTGTGTGCGGACGATTATTTTTCTTTTGCTGAAGTCAGGATCGTTTAACAGGAAAGTGGAATGAAGTCCCTCCATCAAAACCGGGTAATTGTTTTTGAGAAGGTTTTTTTTCAGCGCATCCGAAGTCCTCGTCAATACAATATAAGGAAGGGTGTTGAACAAAAGCGACCGCGCTTTTTTCCTCGGGTAGTAATGAACGGTCGCGCAAATTTTCTTTAGCACATCCTGCGGCTGCCGTCCGTATTCAAAACAATGAAGATGCACTTTGATTCCGGCATCCGACAAAGCTCTCAGTTTGTAGTACACATCAATGGCTCCGCCGTAATCGGCCGGGTACGGAACATCGAAGGAGATGATGTGGATATGTTTTTCAGAGGACGTCATGGAAAATATCAAGCAATTTTTTTTCTTCTTTCTCCCAGCACAAATCAGCCGCGGCAAGTTTTAAATTTTCTTTCCATTGTGCAAATCTGTTTTCGTCACCGAACATCTCATTTATTTTTTCAGCGATGTGTTTCGGGTCATGATTTGAAACCGTCATCCCGATGGAATAGCGATCGATTATTTTTTTTACTTCAACAAGAGGAGAAGCGAGAACCGGCAAACCGGCGTGAATGTAATCGAATAACTTATTGGGAAGAGAATACCGGTAATTGATGTTCGTGTCTTTGTCAAGTGTAAGGCCGATATCGGCGACATGAGTATAGTTTCTGAGTTCTTCCAGCGGGAGTTTGGGAATAAAATAAACCTTGTCTGCCAGGTTCAGGACAGCGCTCATGCTTTTCAGCTGCTCGATCACATCGCCGCTGCCAATGAAAAGCAGGAGGGCATCCTCAACATACAACATGGCTTCCAGCGCTTCTTCAGCGCCGCGGTGAATGTTGATTCCTGCTCCCTGGAAGAGAATGATTTTTTTATTTTCGGGAAGATTCAGTTCCATTCTTGTTTTGCCAATGAAATTTCCCCTGGCAGCAACGGGAACATTTCTGATCACCGCCACCGTTTTGTTGTATTCCTTCCTGTACAATTCAGCAATCGATTCATTCACGGTAAAAACATGTTTGAGTTTTGGGAACAGGAAACGTTCGAGGGTCTTCCAGATTTTTTTAACCCTGTTCCTGTTTTCAAGCTCCGGTACTTCCGTGAAATATTCATGGCTGTCGTAAAACAATTCAGCGCCTTTTATTTTCGAAGCAAGAAAATTCGGAAGAAGGGTGTCGAGGTCATTGGCAACCAGTATATCGGCACGATGAAAAAGAAGGTAGATAAATAAACGGAAGTTATAGGTTGCGTAAAACATCGCGCCCTTCTCAAACCAAAGCCCGAACCGGACCGTTTTATAATCACGTGGAGAGAGTGGCAGACTTTTTTTCATTCGTCGCCCGACCAGTGTAACATCCAGTCCGTGATTCTGAAGTGTCACGGCTGTGCGGTTTACACGCTGATCGGTGACCAGGTCGCTGGTTACTGAAATGATCGCTCTTCTCATATCCCGCTAAAGCGCCGGTTTTACTCCGGCTGTTGTTCGTGGCCTGCAATTAAGTGAAAAAAATCCGAATCACCTGCCGGATCCGTTCAGGATTTGGTCAGCAGAGTCAAAAATGATAGCTTTGTTTCATTAAAAGTAACGTCTTATGAAAAAACAAAATTACGCGAATCACCGCCGGTATATTTTCCTGTTTCATTTTTTTCTGCTGGGATTGATCTCCTGTGCGTTGATCGGTTCCATTGTAAACCTGACGGAGTCCATCGACAAGGAAGGAAATATTTATTCAGCCTCATTGATCCTGGTGGTGAATATTATTTTGATGATGGGATTTTTCTTTTTCAGGAACTTCTCTTTGCGTGCGCAGGATCGTGCGATCAGGGCGGAAGAAAATTTCCGGCATTTTTTGCTCACCGGCAAACCTCTCGACACCCGTCTGCACATGAACCAGGTGATCGCACTTCGCTTTGCACCGGACGATGAATTCGTTCCACTGGCTAAGGAAGCGGCAGACAAGCAACTGACGTCAGAAGAAATTAAAAAGGCCATCAGGAGGTGGAGAGGCGATTACCATCGCGCCTGAATTATTTGTTGATCGGACATGCATAATTCAATTCTCCGGTATATTACCAAAACACCATGAACCAGCAGGAACTAGAAAAAAAATTTCAGGATCGCATCGACAAAGGTGAAATCATCGAGCCGAAAGACTGGATGCCCGAACAGTATCGTAAACAACTGATCAGGATGATGAGCCAGCATGCTCATTCGGAAGTGGTGGGCATGTTGCCGGAAGGTAACTGGATCACGCGTGCTCCCAGTCTCAGGAGAAAAGCTGTGTTGCTTGCAAAAGTCCAGGATGAAGGCGGGCATGGACTTTACATTTATAGCGGCGCTGAAACACTTGACATTTCAAGAGAAGAAATGGTCGGTGAATTTCTGAGCGGCAAGGCAAAATATTCTTCCATCTTTAATTATCCTACACTGAGCTGGGCTGATATGGGAGCCATCGGGTGGCTGGTTGACGGCGCTGCGATTGTAAACCAGACGGCTCTTGCAAAATGTTCGTACGGACCGTATGCCCGTGCTATGGTGCGTATCTGCAAGGAAGAAAATTTTCATCACAAGCAGGGATATGAAATTCTTGCGACACTGATGAAAGGAACGAAAGAGCAACGTGAAATGGCTCAGGATTCGGTGAGCCGTTTCTGGTGGCCGTCGCTGATGATGTTTGGTCCGCATGATAAAGATTCTCCGCACAGCAGCGATTTGCTTCGCTGGAAGGTGAAATTATTTTCTAATGATACGTTGCGCCAGCGTTTCATCGACCGTACGATTCCGCAGGCGGAAAATATCGGAATTGAAATTCCGGATCCTGCTCTGAAATGGAACGAAGAGACGAGGCATTATGAACACGGTGAGATTGACTGGAATGAATTTAAGAACGTCATTAGCGGCCGCGGAATCTGCAACAAAGAACGTATGAAAGCGAGAAGGAAAGCACATGAAGATGGCGCGTGGGTGAGGGAGGCAGCGGAAGCATACGCGCAAAAAAAGGTTTCGAAAGCAGTCGCAGTTTGAAAAATAATTAACCTGAAATCACTCGTTACGAATATGACAAAAGAAACTCAATGGCCACTCTGGGAAGTATTTCTTCAGAAAAAATTCGGTGTTCCGTTCGAACATGCCGGCAATGTTCATGCGCCGGATAAAGAGATGGCGTTGCAGAATGCACGCGATGTGTATTCACGCAGGAATGAGGCGACCTGTATCTGGGTGGTGCCCTCGGAAGCCATTGCTTCTTCATCGCCCGAAGATGCCGGATCTTTTTTCGATCCCGCCAATGATAAGATTTACAGGCACCCGAATTTTTATAAAACGCCCGGTGCAAGTTTTGAATAAAACGAATGTTGATTGCTGAACATGATGGATACCAACCATAATAAAAATCTTTTTGACTATTGCCTTCGCATCGCCGATACTTCGCTGGTTCTCGGCCAGCGCCTCGGCGAATGGTGCGGGCATGCACCGATACTCGAAGAAGACATTGCACTCACCAACATTTCTCTTGATCTCATCGGGCAGGCGCGCATGCTGCTTGAGTACGCGGGACAAGTAGAAGGGAAAGGCCGGACGGAAGACGATCTCGCTTATTTCCGCGGTGAACGCGAGTTCAGGAATCTCCTGCTTGCCGAACAACCCAACGGTGATTTCGGACAAACCATCATGCGGCAATTTTTGCTGAGCACGTATCAATATTATTTTTTCACCGGGTTAACGAAATCTTCCGACACGACCTTATCCGCTCTTGCGGAAAAATCGGTGAAGGAAGTGGCTTACCATGTACGTCACAGCAGTGAATGGGTAAAACGTTTGGGAAGCGGAACGCCGGAAAGCCATCAGCGAATGATGAACGCCGTGGATGAACTCTGGATGTACACCGGAGATTTATTTGATGCCGACCAAACGGATGCTGAACTTACAGCAGCGGGAATCGGGGTGGACCTTTCGCAGGTGAAACTTCAATGGGAAAATAAAGTGAATGAAATTTTTGCTGAAGCAACGTTGCCAGTTCCTCAGAATATTTATTTTATCAAAGGAAGCCGTGAAGGAAAACATACTGAACACCTCGGCCACTTGCTTGCGGAAATGCAATCGCTGGCAAGAGCTTTTCCGGGTGCCGGCTGGTGATTTCTTACTGCCGGATTGCTTCTTATAAAAACACCATGCAACGAGGACTACATACCACCATTGATTCTCAGGAACTGGAATCGGTTCGTAAACAAATTTCCGAAATCCCGGATCCGGAAATTCCCGTCATCACGATTGCTGACCTCGGCATTCTCCGGGAAATAAAAGTGGAGAATGAAAAAATAGTGGTAGTCATTACTCCGACCTATAACGGATGTCCTGCTATGAAAACCATTGAGAATGAAATCCGGGCTATAATGAATACTCATTCCATTTTGGATTTTGAAATCATTTATACGTATTCACCGGCCTGGACGACTGACTGGATCAGTGATTCAGCGAAAGAAAGATTACGCATGTATGGAATCGCTCCTCCTGGAAAAGCGAGTGCAGATAAAAATTCTTTGTTACTTGCTCCGCGAAAAATAAATTGTCCGCGGTGTCATTCATCCCATACCGAACTGATCAGCCAGTTTGGATCCACGGCCTGTAAAGCATTGTACCGTTGCATCGATTGCAGGGAACCATTTGATTATTTTAAATGTCATTAGAACCCATTTCAAAATTAAGTCAGCTTTTAATACCTATGGAAAATTCCCCGATAAAAATTTCTGTTCACGATGCCGTTTTGAAAATCATTCTCAACCGGCCCGATAAATTCAACAGTTTCAATCGTGAAATGGCCATGCAATTGCAGCAGGCGCTGGATCGGGCTTCCGGTGATAAAAGCATCCGCGCCGTATTGATTACCGGCGAAGGAAAAGCATTTTGTGCTGGGCAGGATTTAAGTGAAGCCGTGGATCCCAACGGACCGGGAATAAAAAAAATCGTGGATGAACATTACAACCCGGTCATCAAAAAAATCCGTTCGCTTGAAAAACCGGTGGTGTGCGCGGTGAACGGCGTGGCTGCCGGTGCTGGAGCCAACATGGCGCTTGCCTGTGATGTGGTGATGGCCGGTTCATCGGCTTCTTTCATCCAGGCATTTTCTAAAATCGGTTTGATTCCTGACAGCGGAGGAACCTTCATGCTTCCGCGGTTAATTGGCTGGCAACGCGCTTCTGCATTGATGATGCTCGGCGATAAAGTAAGCGCAGATGAAGCACTGAAGATGGGAATGATTTATAAAGTGGCTGAAGATGCAAACCTGCAGGAGAATGCCATGGCCGTTGCTGTTACCTTGTCACTGATGGCAACCAAAGCCATCGGCCTCACAAAAAAATTATTGAACGAATCATTTTTTAATTCTCTTGAAAAGCAACTCGACCGCGAACGCGATGTACAGGCAGAGGCCGCCGACAGTTTTGATTACAACGAAGGGGTAAAAGCATTTTTGGAAAAACGAAAACCCGTTTTTAAGGGAGAGTGAAAAGGAATGGTCATAAAAAAACCCGTGACGATCGCCACGGGTTTTTGTTTTCTTAACGGAGTAGCTTATCTTACTTTAGAAGCTAACTCAGCACCAGCCTTAAATTTAGCTACTTTTTTAGCAGCAATTTTAATGGGCTTGCCAGTTTGTGGATTGCGGCCGTTTCTTGCAGCTCTTTTCGCTACTGAGAAAGTTCCGAAACCAACCAAAGCAACTCTGTCACCTTTTTTCAGAGACTTGGTTGTAGCATTCATGAAAGCTTCGAGAGCTCTTGAAGCATCTGCTTTCGTGATTTTGGCTTCTGATGCCATAGCATCAACTAATTCACCTTTGTTCATTTTGTTAATTGTTTGAGTTAATAAAAACTGATTAATTATCGTGAGTAAATGTATAGTGGAATCAAACTGATTGCAAATTCCCGGGCAACGGATCAGCTGATTTGTTAATAAAATAGGGCGTTTGTTAATAACTTTTGCCCAAAACCCGCTGCTGATCACGTGTTCGGGAAGTGTGCGGAAAAATATTTTCTGAAATGATCAGTGAAAATTAAATTCAGAAAAAAGTGATCGCTGTGAAAGCGGCTGCAGTAGCGAGTTTCAGCAGGTCAATCAACAATCTTCGAATATAAATGGAGCTTCACGAAAAAGGGCGTCAGGTGTGGAACACAAAAATCAAAATAGGAAAACTATTTTTTTTCAGTACGCACTTCAAAAACATCCATCACCATTTGATTATGACTGGAAGTAGTCCATGTAAGTCTCGCCTTGTATTTTGTTGCATCCATCCATTTGAACCCGGTTAGTTTTGATTCGACGGAAGGACCATTTTCGCTTTCCCGGAAAGAAACGGATAAGAATGTGTTGTGATCAGGAATCGTTAACGTATCGGTGCCGATCGGATTCATCTTTGCCGGTTTGGATACATTGTTTTCAGTAATCAATAATGGTACAATGCCAATGCTTCTGCCATCCTGATCTTCCAGGTTCAACTGACAGCTTACCGTTGGTTTGGTTTTGGACTCAACCAGTTTATATCGAAAAGTTCCTGCTTTGGAAAATTGTACTTTGTTGTCACCGGATGCTGAAATAAAATCCTGCGACAAAACCCGGTGGCCGGAAAATATAAATGTCAATAACAGAAGTGTCAAGTTTTTTTTGATAATCATCGGTTTAAATTCCAATAATGAAACACCTATGTTAGTCCGAGGCTATGTTCTTTCAGCCAGGAAGTGATCTGTTCAATTTTCAATTCACCTGAAGCAATACGGATTACAAACTCAAATTTCTCGTTCTGATTTGCTTTGATATCGAATTTGTATTTTAAAAGCAAGAGACGCATGAGAACGTATCCCATTCGTTTATTCCCATCAACAAAAGGATGATTGATCACGACACTTTCTATCAGGGCAGCAGCCTTATCGATGGGAGTAGGATAAAGGTCTTTTTTATCAAAGGTTGCAAAAGGTCTGTTCAAAGCCGACTTTAGAGCATTCATATCTCTGACCTTAGCGCTTCCACCGAATTTTTCCATAATCATTTGGTGGATGCTTAATACTTCGTTCAAGTCAATCATTGAGCGAGTCTTTCAAGCAATTCACTGTCCTCCGCTAAAATTTTACGAAGATTTTGTGACAGACTAATCGCATCGGGAGATTTGCCTTGAATGTTTTTCAAATAGTTTAGAATATCTTCCAATACAACATCTGGAATTGAATCAAGAACTTTTTGAATTTCGGTTTTTATTTGTTTCGTTGTCATTGGTACTTGACGATTGGGTTTTCAAATATATTAAAAAGTAAAGTATCTGCGAATCGCAGCTAAGAGTTTATTCAGAGAACCCTTTTTATTAATGAGACTATGATTTCAGAAGTCGCCGAAGGCGGCGTACTGAAATCATTAAGTCGAATTAATCCCGAGCAACGTCGAGGGCTTTGTCCTGAGCCATGTCGAAGGATCTGGTCAATACCCCGCAGCTCTGCTGCGGAAAATGATATTCATATTGATACCCCGCAGCTTGCTGCGGGGTCATTCATTTCTTCTCAAACTTCAGCGAAGCCGAATTCATGCAGTAACGCAAACCCGTTGGTTTCGGTCCATCGTCGAATACATGTCCGAGGTGTGCGCCGCAACGGTGACAGGTTACTTCCGTTCGGATCATACCATAAGAAGAGTCTTTGATTTCATCCACGTTTTCTTTTTCAACCGGCGAGTAAAAACTCGGCCAGCCCGTACCCGAATCAAACTTGGTGTCGGAACTGAACAAAGATTCACCGCAGCAAACACAATGGTACATTCCCTTATCGTGGTTGTTCCAGTATTCGTTGGCGAAGGCGGGTTCGGTGCCGTGCTTCCGCGCGACTTCAAATTGTTCGGGAGTCAGTTCCTTTTTCCATTCTTCGTCTGTCTTGATTATTTTTTCTGAATTGGATTTCGTTTCCATGGCGATTGTTTGTTTATGTTGATTACTGTTGTTCTGTGCACAGGAAGTGATGCACATCGTGGCTGCAAAAAATAAAACGGGAATTGTTTTCATGTTGAATGTGATGCATGATTGTTCGTTTGATCCAAACGATACAACGATGAAAATATTTTCCGGCCCAGTGTCTACAAAAAAAGTTCCCCGGCTTGCGAAGGACGTTTTACATTTTTAAAATAGTGTTATGTTAGCTATGAATGGACACAGTTAATATGTCACTATTGCCTTGTTATAAAGGGTAACCGGTTTTAACTTTTGACTTTTGAGATTTAACTTAACACGATGCGTTGTCAGCTCAGGCTTACCTGAGAACGAATGATGTTCAATGCTCCGCCCGCCTTGAACCACTCAATCTGGTTTTCATTATAGCTTTGATTCACCGTAATGATTTCATGATCACCATCGGTGTGATGCAAAACTATTTTCAGCGGAACTCCCGGCTTGAATTCAGTGAGGCCGAGAATGTCAAACGTATCGTCTTCTTTTATTTTGTCGTAATCGCTTTTGTTTGCAAACGTCAATGCAAGCATTCCCTGTTTCTTCAGGTTCGTTTCGTGAATGCGCGCGAATGATTTCACGAGGATGGCACGCACACCGAGATGACGCGGTTCCATCGCTGCATGCTCGCGCGATGAACCTTCACCGTAGTTTTCATCACCCACCACAACACTTCCGATGCGGGCGGCTTTGTAGGCACGTTGAACGTTCGGAACAGAATCGTATTGGCCTGTCAGGTGATTTTTCACCGAATCGGTTTTGTCATTGAATGCATTCACAGCACCGATCAGCATGTTGTTGGAAATGTTATCGAGATGCCCGCGGTACTTCAACCATGGTCCGGCCATGCTGATGTGATCGGTCGTGCATTTGCCTTTTGCTTTGATGAGCAACCGGAGTCCTTTCAGATCCATTCCTTCCCATGCCGGAAACGGATCGAGCAATTGCAAACGATCGGAAGAAGGAGAAACTTTTACCTGCACGTTACTTCCGTCTTTTGCCGGAGCCTGGTAGCCTGCATCTTCCACAGCAAATCCTTTCAAAGGCATTTCGATGCCAAGCGGTTCTTTCAGTTTTACTTTTTCTCCTTTGTCATTCACGAGGGAATCCGTGAGCGGGTTAAACGTGAGATCACCTGCAATCGCAAAGGCCGTGACTATTTCAGGTGATGCAACAAAAGAATGTGTGTTGGGATTGCCATCGTTCCGTTTCGCAAAATTCCGGTTGAAGGAAGTGATGATGGAATTTTTCCTGTTGGGATCATTGGTATGGCGCGCCCATTGCCCGATACAAGGGCCACATGCATTTGCCAGGACAACGCCGCCCATTTTTTCAAACGTGCCGAGGAAGCCATCGCGTTCAACGGTGTAGCGCACCAGTTCAGAACCCGGAGTAATCGTGTATTCCGCTTTTGCCTTGATGCCGGCATCAACGGCTTGCCTGGCAACAGATGCGGCACGGCTGATGTCTTCGTAACTTGAATTGGTACAGGAACCGATGAGTCCTACTTCCAGTTTCGCAGGCCAGTTGTTTTCTTTCACCGCCGCTGCAAATTTTGAAAGTGGCCATGCTAAATCCGGTGTGAACGGCCCGTTCACATGTGGTTCGAGTTCGGAGAGATTGATTTCAATCACCTGGTCGAAGTATGCAGCTGGATTTTCATACACTTCTTTGTCACCGCGAAGATGTTCCGCAACGGCATCAGCGGCAGATGCCACATCAATTCGTGAAGTTCCCCTGAGGTATTCCGACATTTTTTTATCGTAACCGAAAACGGAAGTGGTGGCTCCGATTTCCGCGCCCATGTTGCAGATGGTTCCTTTGCCGGTGCAGGAAAGTGAATCAGCTCCTTCGCCGAAGTATTCAACGATGGCATCCGTTCCGCCTTTTACAGTCAGTATTCCGGCCACTTTCAGAATGACATCTTTCGAAGAAGTCCAGCCGCTTAATTTACCAGTGAGTTTGACGCCGATGATTTTTGGAAATTTCAATTCCCATGGAAGTCCGGCCATCACATCGCATGCATCGGCACCACCAACTCCGATGGCTATCATTCCAAGTCCGCCGGCATTCACCGTATGAGAATCCGTACCGATCATCAGTCCGCCTGGAAAAGCATATTGTTCGAGGATCACCTGGTGAATAATTCCTGCTCCCGGTTTCCAGAAACCTAATCCATATTTGTCGGAAACAGAGGAAAGAAAATCATACACTTCTTTATTTTTATCAAGAGCAGTAGTCAGATCTTCTTTTGCTCCTGACTTCGCCTGTATCAGGTGATCGCAGTGTACGGTGGAAGGTACGGCAACCTTTGGTCTTCCTGCTTGCATAAACTGAAGCAATGCCATCTGAGCTGTTGCATCCTGCATGGCTACGCGATCGGGATTAAAATCCACGTAACTCACTCCTCGTTTGAATTCTCCGGTTCCCCGCTTCTCCGGCTCGGATGAATCGGCGACAGGGAGAATCGGCGACAGGGAGAGGTGTGAATAAAGAATTTTTTCAGTGAGCGTCAACGGGCGCCCGAGTACTTTTTTTGCAGCAGCAATGCGTTCGGGTAAACGTTGATATACTGCCTGGATCATGTCGAAATCAAAAGCCATGTTTTTAGAAATTACAGATTATTGTGATGTTGAATGATGAATAAACCGGCGTCAAAGGTAGTGAATAGAATGATTTTGTAAATGCAGGTTTGGCAATGATGATGAACGTCATAATCGAATCATTCGGATTGAGAAAAGTGATGACGGCCGGAAAACGATAATGGAAAACTCTGAAATGTTTTTGAAAAAAATGTCGAAAAAAAACTGGTTCCTGAAAAGAAATGACTGAAAGGAAATTTCCTTACAACCGCATGATGGCAGGGTGAGAATGTTTTCCGGAAACATGATCGGCATTCAACGATTTCTCTTTTTGAAGCTGGCTTTCACCATCGATTTCATTTGTTCTCTTACAAAATCAATTCGTGATTCGTTTCTGGCCGTTCCTGCAATCATTGCCAGCGTATACTGGTGAGAAAAAGTCCGGCAGATCAGGAGGATTTAATGCGGATGATTGACCTCATGAAATGCAGTAACAGGATTCATTCGCCTGGTTGCAAATAATAATATGGTGTTCATCCGGTCATACAGCAAACATTAATCATTATCCATGAAAGCAAAAGAAGCAAGGCAAATCGGTTTTGCGATGATTACCAGCATGATCATCCTGGCTGTTTTGCTCATCATTCATTTATTTATCATCGTCTGAGGCTGACTCATTCATTTTTTCATTCCTGTCTTTTGGCTTAAGCCGGAAGAAATTACGATTACCGCATTCACTTCATGTCCGGGTATTTGTTCCCCGGTATTTCCGATTCCGGGTTCGGTAAAAAATCATATTTCATTTTTTTTGAGAAATAAGAGAAGGTTCAGAGAATTTTGATGCTTAATTCTTTGTGTTTTTGCAAAATTCGTGTACGTTTGCAGGCTCTAAAAAATTGAATCAACTATTTAAATCAAAAATACATGCAAAGTAAAGGTGCAGTTAAGTTTTTTGCGGTAGCGATGGCCATTGTCTGTCTCTACCAGCTTTCATTCACATTCGTCACAAAACACTGGGAAAACAAAGCGAAAGATCATGCAAAAGGGAACCCGGTTTTGGAGAAAGCCTATCTCGATTCCATCTCTACGGTGCCGATTTATAACATCCTGGTAAAAAATTATACGTATCGTGAGTGCAAGGAAAATGAAATCAACCTCGGTCTCGACTTAAAAGGAGGGATGAACGTAACCATGGAGGTTTCCCTGGTGGATCTCATCCGTGCTATGGCCAACTACAGTACGGATCCTACTTTTAACAAGGCTATTGACAATGCACTGAAAGCACAGTCGAACAGCCAGAAGGACTTTGTAACTCTTTTCGGTGAAGAGTTTACCAGGCTGGATCCCAATGCCAAGCTCGCTGCAATCTTTGCTACCAAAGAGCTGCAGGATAAAGTGAGCTACAATTCGAACAACACCGATGTGATGAAGGTGATCAAGACGGAAGCAGATGCTGCGTTCGACCGTACCTACCAGATCCTCAAAACCCGTATCGACAAATTCGGTGTGGCACAGCCCAACGTTCAGAAAATCGGTAGCGGACGGATTCTCGTTGAACTGCCCGGTATCAAAGAACCGGATCGCGTGCGCAAACTCCTCCAGGGAACTGCGAAGCTTGAATTCTGGGAGACCTTTGATAACAAGGATATCTACCCGATGCTTGAAGAAGCCAATAAGACGTTGAAACTGATTGGAGGAATGGATTCTGTTGAAGGTGTAAAACCTGATACTGCAGGAGCCAACTTATTGGCATCAAAAAATGACACGATAAAAGAAGTTGCAGTTCCCGGTGATACGGCGAAAAAGAATTCACTGATGCAGCAAATCTCAAAAACCGAAAAGGCTGATACAGCTAAAACAGATACTTCAAAAGCCCCTAAGACTCAGGAACAGCTGATGAAAGAAAATCCATTGTTCGCTGTGTTGATTCCGGCCATTCAGCAGAATGAAAAAAATCAGCAAGAGCTTCGCAAAGGGCCGGTGATTGGTTCCGTGAATGTAAAAGATACCGGTAAGGTGAACCGCATTTTCAACATGGACCAGATCCGTGCGAAATTTCCAAAAGAGTTCAAGCCGCTGTGGTCAGTAAAACCAATTGACAAAGAAGGTAAATATGTTCAGTTGATTGCAATCAAAATGCCGGCACGCGATCGTGTGGCACCTTTGGATGGTTCTGCCGTTACCGATGCAAGAAAAATGAAAGGACAGTTTACGGATAACTGGGAAATTTCCATGAGCATGAATGCGGAAGGAGCACGTATCTGGAAACGCATCACCCATGACAACGTGAATCATTCGATTGCTGTGGTACTCGACGATTATGTGTACTCATACCCGAATGTGATCCAGGAAATTTCCGGTGGTAATACTTCCATTACCGGAAGCTTTTCACTCCAGGAAGCAGAAGATCTTGCCAACATTTTAAAAGTCGGTAAACTTCCGGCGCCTGCAAGAATTGTGGAGGATACCGTTGTGGGTCCTACACTGGGACAGGAAGCCATCAACGCCGGCTTCCTTTCGTTTGTGATCGCCTTGATCCTGGTACTCCTGTTTATGATTTCCTATTACGGAAATGCAGGATGGGTGGCCGATCTGGCCTTGTTTGCGAACGTGTTCTTTATCATGGGTGTGCTTGCTTCGCTTGGCGCGGTGCTCACACTTCCGGGTATTGCCGGTATCGTGCTTACCATCGGTATGTCGGTGGATGCGAACATCCTGATCTTCGAGCGTGTCCGTGAAGAATTAAGTTTAGGTAAAGGAGTGAGGCTGGCGGTTTCAGATGGTTTCAAACATGCCTATTCATCCATCATCGACTCCAACGTAACCACCTTGTTGCTCGGTATCATCCTGTACACCTTCGGTACAGGCCCGATCCAGGGTTTTGCAACGACACTGATCATCGGAATTCTTTCATCACTCTTCTGTGCCATTTTCATTTCGCGTTTGATATTCGAATGGGCGCTGGGCAAAAACAAAGTGCTTACCTTCTGGAATAAATACACGCAGGGAGCCTTCAAGAACATCCACATCAACTTCGTTGAAAAAAGAAAAGCGTATTACATTTTTTCCAGTGTGATCATCCTTGCCGGCGTTGTTGCCTTTTCGATGAAAGGGTTGAACTTCGGAGTGGATTTCCAGGGCGGAAGAACATATGTGGTTCGTTTTGAAAAACCGGTGACGACCGTTGAAGTGATTGATGCTTTGAAGAGTCCGTTTACCAAATCACCTGAAGTAAAAACTTTCGGCAGCGGTAATCAGGTAAAAATTACAACCAGCTACTTAATAGATGATCAGTCGCCGGATGCCGAACAAAAAGTGGTGGAAAAATTGAACACCGGGTTAAAAGTGTTGAATGCAAAATACGACGTACTCAGTTCGCAAAAAGTAGGGCCTACCATTGCTGATGACATCAAAGCATCTGCCGTGTGGGCAATTTTATTCTCCTGTGCGCTCATGTTCCTGTACATCTTTGTTCGTTTCAGGAAATGGCAGTATGGCCTCGGAGCCGTGGTGGCTCTCTTCCATGATGTGCTGGTGGTACTTTCATTCTATACCATCTTCAACGGCATCCTTCCGTTCTCTCTTGAAATCGACCAGGCATTTATCGCCGCCATCCTCACCGTGATGGGATACTCCATGACAGATACCGTGGTGGTGTTCGACAGGATCAGGGAATTTGTAGGCGTGCATCACCATGCAAAAGACCAGCGCAAGGTGATCAACGATGCGTTGAATGCTACGCTAAGCAGAACCATCAATACCTCGCTTACCATCTTCTTCGTACTCCTTGCCATCTTTATTTTTGGTGGCGAAGTGATTCGCGGATTTACGTTTGCCTTGTTGATCGGAATCGTGATCGGAACATATTCTTCCATTTGTATTGCAACACCGATCGTTGTTGACTTTGCAAAAAAGGAGAAAGTATAAAAGTCATTTTTTAATAAGCTTGAGAAGCCCGCCGGAAACGACGGGCTTTTTCATGGCTTCAAACCCGACATTGTTTCATTCTCTACTGCCATTCAAAAGGAAACTCTTTAGAACCCATCTCAAATTATCTTATAATCTTTTTCTACGCATCAGAACTTCCTGCGGCGTTGCTTTTCTCACTCAGACAACTTCCAGTATGACCTTCGAAAAGCGCCTTGCAGGAAGTCCCGATACTTAAAAAATTCTTAAGACCTAATTTTAAGATGGGTTCTAGTAACATTCATGTAAGGCACTTGGATCTGATGTTGTTGCCTTTCATTTTTTGTCTTTGGTTTCAATTTTTTTTCAAAACACTATGTGGATATTATACCAGGAAAATGCTTTCGGTTTTTCAACGATTGTCATTGAACCTTGTGAATGATAGTTTTTTATATTCATGCATTTAATACTTTTACCCGCTAAATCTTTATTCAATGAAAAAAATTAGAATTGCCATTAATGGTTTTGGCCGGATTGGAAGAATGACAGCGCGTGTAATCCTCCATAATCCTAATCTTGAGCTCGTCGCCGTCAATGACCTGACTGACAGTTTCACCCTGGCTCATTTATTCAAATATGATTCTATTCACAGGAAGTTCGACGGAACCATCCTGGTCGTTCCGGGTGGTATCCAGGTAAACGGAAATCCCGTAAGAGTTTTTTCTGAAAAGGATCCGTCGCGGTTACCCTGGAAGGATCTGGAAATTGATGTGGTTCTTGAATGCACAGGAAAAATTCTGGATGCAGCTGGTGCCGGGCTTCACCTTGAAGCCGGAGCGCGCAAGGTCATCCTGTCGGCGCCATCTAAAGAAAAGGACGGAGTTAAGACGTATGTCATTGGAGTAAATGATCATTTGCTGACCCAGGATCAGCGGGTCATTTCCAATGCTTCCTGTACCACAAACAATGCAGCACCGATGTTGAAAGTGCTGGATGAAAACTGGGGAATCGATCTCGCTTATGTAACCACCATCCATTCTTATACCGGTGATCAGAATATTCATGATGCACCTCATCGCGATTTGCGGAGGGCCAGGGCTGCGGCAGTCAGCATCATTCCCACCACCACCGGAGCGGCCAAAGCTTTGAATGATGTTTTGCCAGGGTTGAAAGGAAAAATTGGCGGAGCAGGTGTCAGGGTACCTGTACCCGACGGGTCATTAACCGACATCACATGCACCTTGCATAAGAAGGCGACGATCGAAGAAATTAACAAGGTCTTTAAAAGTGCTTCAGAAAATGAACTGAAGAACATACTTCAATATACGGAGGATCCAATCGTTTCAGTTGATATCGTCGATAATCCGCATTCCTGCATATTCGATTCCCAACTGACTTCAGTTCTAGGACAGATGGCTAAAGTGGTGGGTTGGTATGATAATGAAATCGGTTATAGCAACCGCCTGGCAGAATTAGCAGAACGAATTGGTTGATAAAAAAATGAAAGGTCTTTACTGAGTTCTAAGGGAAACTGGCTTCCTTTTGGATTGTGTTGCCGGTTAATTAAACTCGCGTTATCCTTTGTTTGAGCTGCTTAATCACCCGTTTGTAATATTTATATTATTTTTTTTTCCGGGGTTGTAAATGTGACTGACAATTCTGTTATTGCACCCATTGCTGGTATGATAGTTGACTTCCTTCATTCATAAAACAATTTTAATTATTTAATTGCCGTGAACAGATACAAAGCTCATTCAAAGATGATTACCAAGAAGAAAAAGGTTCCCAAGGGTACTCATGACAGTTCGACAAGAATCAAAGTTCAGTTAGACCATAAAACTACCATGATTGTACATAGTATGCAGGCCTTTAAATTATGGAAAAAGCGTTACCCGCTTGCCCGGGTGATTGCATGATCAGGTTAAAGTGATTTTTCCACGAGGATTGACCTTCCGTTTAAACGCGGGAGGTTTTTTCTTTTTAACAGGGTCAGACAAAAATGGTCATCAAAATTTTTTGATTTTTTTTGAAGGCTATTCACCCCCTTTCCTGTTCAAATTTTTTTTATTAATTATTTGCACATAGAATATTGTTTTCTACATTTGCAATCCCTTTTAAAAGGGGTAGTGTAATCTTCGAAATTTGAAGAATTTGCCGATGTAGCTCAGATGGCCAGAGCTACTGATTTGTAATCAGTGGGTCGGGGGTTCGAATCCCTCCATCGGCTCTCGTTCTTTGTAAAATAAGGTATTAGGGAAGGGGAGATACCAGAGTGGCCAAATGGGGCAGACTGTAAATCTGTTGTCTTTCGACTTCGGAGGTTCGAATCCTCCTCTCCCCACAATAATGTTGAAGTGTGCCACCGGTTAAAGAGTCGTCATTCATTGGTATTCTTCATGACGAAACGAAAAAGCGGAAGTAGCTCATTTGGTAGTCCGCCAGAGGCGGATCCAAAGCTATAGGTGCTCAGAAAATAATAAGCGGAAGTAGCTCATTTGGTAGAGCGATAGCCTTCCAAGCTATAGGTGGCGGGTTCGAGCCCCGTCTTCCGCTCAAGGCTAAGTGAAACATTGTAAGTTAGCCGTCATGAATTCAGGAATCGACTGATAACGGATAATTTAATCAAGCCAATGTAGCTCAGTTGGTAGAGCACATCCATGGTAAGGATGAGGTCACCAGTTCGATCCTGGTCATTGGCTCTTTCGGAAAATTGAAATGAATGAAAAAATAGTTACGCTTCCATTAACTCAAATTATAAACTAATAATTCAACAACAATTAATCAACTAATAAAATGGCAAAAGAAAAATTTGATCGTTCCAAACCACACGTAAATGTTGGAACTATAGGTCACGTTGACCACGGTAAAACTACTTTGACAGCAGCAATCACAACCGTGCTTGCAGCACAGGGATTATCCGAAGTTCGTTCGTTCGATTCAATTGATAACGCTCCTGAAGAAAAAGAGCGCGGTATTACCATCAACACAGCACACGTTGAGTATTCTACTGCTAAACGTCACTATGCACACGTTGACTGTCCTGGTCACGCCGACTATGTAAAGAACATGGTTACGGGTGCTGCCCAGATGGACGGCGCAATTCTCGTTGTTGCCGCTACCGATGGTCCGATGCCGCAGACACGTGAGCACATTCTTCTTGCCCGCCAGGTTGGTGTGCCTAAAGTGGTCGTATTCCTCAACAAAGTGGATATGGTTGATGATCCTGAATTGCTTGACCTCGTTGAAATGGAAGTTCGTGAGCTATTGAACTTTTATGAGTTCGATGGGAACAACATTCCTGTCATTCGTGGTTCTGCACTGGGTGGATTAAACAACGATCCGAAATGGGTTCCGAAAATTATGGAGCTGATGGATGCTGTAGACAGCTATATTCCTATTCCTCCACGCCTGGTTGAACTCCCGTTCCTGATGCCGGTGGAAGACGTGTTCTCCATCACCGGTCGCGGTACCGTTGCAACAGGTCGAATTGAGAGGGGTGTTATCAATTCCGGTGAAAACGTTGAAATTATCGGAATGCAGGAAAAAAAACTTACCTCTACTGTTACTGGAGTTGAAATGTTCCGCAAAATCCTTGACAGAGGTGAAGCCGGTGATAACGTTGGTCTTCTGTTAAGAGGTATTGAAAAGGATGATATCCGCAGGGGAATGGTGGTGGCTAAGCCAGGTTCCATTACACCGCATACTGATTTCAAAGCTGAGATTTATGTTTTGAAAAAAGAAGAAGGTGGACGTCATACTCCTTTCCACAATAAATACCGTCCGCAGTTTTACCTCAGAACAACTGATGTAACCGGTGAAATTGTACTTCCTGAAGGAAGAGAAATGGTCATGCCTGGTGATAACGTAACCATCACCGTTGCATTGATTCAACCGGTTGCCATGGAAAAAGGACTTCGCTTCGCTATTCGTGAAGGCGGACGTACTGTGGGTGCCGGACAGGTAATTGAGATCATTAAGTAATCATAGGGTTTACGGTTTACGGTTTGCTGTGTCCGGTTTAAGTCCCGGCTTGTAAACTGTAAACCGGAGACTGTAAACTCTAACAAACGGGTGTAGCTCAATTGGCAGAGTAGCGGTCTCCAAAACCGTTGGTTGTAGGTTCGACTCCTGCCACCCGTGCAAAATCCGGTTGTTCATTGTCGAGAATGAAAAATATACATAATGAATGACTCTTACCAGATACTAATAAGATGAGCAAAGTCACAGCGTACGTTAAAGAATGTTATGTGGAGCTGAAAGACAAAGTCAGTTGGCCCGCATGGGATGAACTTCAGAGCAGCGTGATCCTTGTGATGATCGCATCTCTGATTATCGCAGTTACGATATTTGTGATGGACGCCGGGTTTCAGGCCATCATGAATTTGTTTTATAAAATGCTGGCTTAAGACAAAGGGTGCAATGGCAACAGATACAGTAAAAGGAGAAATTGTAAGAAAGTGGTATGTCGTCAGGGCTATCAGCGGTAAAGAGAAGAAGGTTAAGCAATATATCGAGAACGAAATTAACCGCCTGAAGCTTACTGATTATGTTTCCCAGGTTTTGATTCCCACGGAGAAAATTTACCAGATCCGTGCGGGAAAAAAAGTAAGCAAGGAAAGAAGTTTTTTTCCCGGTTACATTTTGATTGAAGCCGCGCTGACAGGAGAGGTTCCTCACATCATCGAAAACATTTCCGGTGTGATCGGATTTCTCGGGCAAAAAGGCGAAACACCTGCCCCGCTTCGCCAGTCGGAAGTGAATAGGATTTTGGGAAAGGTCGACGAACTTGCAGAAAGCGAAGCCGTGATGAATGTGCCTTACGTCGTCGGAGAATCAGTGAAAGTGATCGATGGTCCGTTTAACAGTTTCACCGGTATCATCGAAGAAATAAATGAAGAAAAGAAAAAGCTTAAAGTGATGGTCAAAATCTTCGGAAGAAAAACACCGCTTGAGCTGAGTTATATGCAGGTAGAAAAAGAATAAAATCAATTTGATAATTAGCCAATTTGAAAATTTGAAAATGATTCAGCACGCTTCCGTCTGAACAATTCAAATCTCAAATTCACAGGTTCTCAAATCTTCAAATTAAAAAAAAATGGCAAAAGAAATATCAGGGTTCGTTAAATTACAAGTGAAAGGTGGCGCAGCTAACCCGGCACCCCCGATTGGTCCTGCTCTCGGTGCAAAAGGAGTTAACATCATGGAGTTCTGCAAACAGTTCAATGCAAGAACCCAGGATCAGCCAGGAAAAGTGTTGCCCGTTATCATCACCGTTTATACCGACAAATCATTTGAGTTCGTTATCAAAACTCCGCCGGCAGCCGTTCAACTCATGGATGCAGCCAAAATCAAAGGTGGATCCAAAGAATCGAACCGCCTGAAAGTCGGCACGGTCAACTGGGAACAGGTAAAAAGTATTGCTGAAAGCAAAATGCCCGATCTCAATTGCTTCACGATTGAATCTGCCATGAGTATGGTGGCCGGTACAGCACGAAGCATGGGTATCGAAGTGAAAGGTGATAAACCTTTCTGAAAAGATAGTTAGGTGGCCGGCTGTTAAACGTGTTGCGGCAGGCCCCGGCAAAGTAAAATGAATACGTTCATCGAAGGAGGACGAGATGATTTCAACTCCGCTTGCACTTCACAAAACCATTCACATGGCAAAAATCAGTAAGAAGAGAAAACAAGCACTCTCTAAAGTCGAAAAAAGTAAAGCCTATTCCCTGGCTGAAGCTTCTAAACTTGTAAAAGAAATCTCCACCACTAAGTTTGATTCATCGGTTGACCTGAGCATCCGTCTCGGCGTTGATCCGCGTAAAGCGAACCAGATGGTAAGGGGTATTGTGACCTTGCCTCATGGCACCGGGAAAACAGTCCGCGTACTGGTTCTTTGTACTCCTGATAAAGTACAGGAAGCTCAGGATGCAGGTGCGGATTATGTTGGTTTGGATGAATACATTCAAAAGATTGAACAGGGCTGGACGGATATTGATGTTGTGATCACCATGCCTTCAGCAATGGGAAAAGTAGGTAAACTCGGAAAAGTACTCGGCCCGCGCAACCTGATGCCAAATCCTAAAACAGGAACGGTTACCAATGATATCGGGAAAGCTGTGAAAGAAGTGAAAGCCGGTAAAATTGATTTCAAAGTCGACAAGCAAGGTATTATTCATACGTCTGTCGGCAAAGCGTCTTTCGATGCAAAGAAAATCGAAGAGAACGCTCATGAAATTCTTAATTCCATCATCAAATTAAAACCTTCTTCTGCGAAAGGTACTTATATGAAAAGTGTTTATTTGTCAAGTACGATGAGTCCTTCGTTGATGATTGACACCAAAACATTAGCTTCCTGATCATCCTAAGAAAAAGGTAATTTTAAAAAATCAAATCCAATGAGAAAAGAAGAAAAAGACGTAATCATCAATGAGATTACGGAACTCCTGAATAAATACCCGACGATTTATGTCACGGATACTTCCAGCCTGACTGTTGAAAAAACCAACCAGCTCAGACGGTTGTGTTTTAATAAAGGCGTGAAGATGCTGGTGGCAAAAAACACGCTTATCCAGAAAGCGATGGAACGGAAAAGCGAAGAGTATACACCGATCTTTGAATCGTTGAAAGGTACGACTGCGCTGATGTTCTGTGAAGCAGGAAATGTCCCCGCCAAGCTCATTAAAGAATTCCGTAAGAAAGGCGATCGTCCGCGCCTGAAAGGCGCTTATGTTGAAACAGCTGTCTTCCTCGGCGACAGTCAGCTCGATATCCTGATCGCCATCAAATCGAAGAACGAACTGATAGGTGATATCATCGGCTTGTTACAATCTCCTGCAAAGAATGTAATCGGTGCCTTACAAAGCGGCGGCGGGAAACTGGCAGGCCTTGTGAAAACATTATCCGAAAGACCGGAATAATAAAAAAATGCGGTCCGCTTGAGACGGATCGGAATCAAAAAGAATGCTTCCAACCAAATTATAAATTCGAAACAGTAACTAAACAATTTAAAACCTCAATAACAATGGCAGATTTAAAAGCATTCGCTGAACAGTTAGTAAACCTGACAGTGAAAGAAGTAAACGAGTTAGCAAAAATCATGAAAGATGAGTATGGCATCGAGCCGGCAGCCGCTGCAGTAGCAGTAGCAGCAGGTGGTGGTGCAGGTGGCGGAGAAGCCGCAGCTGAAAAAACCACTTTCGATGTAATCCTGAAAGCTCCGGGCGGTGCTAAACTTGCAATCGTGAAACTGGTGAAAGAAATCACCGGTCTTGGCCTGAAAGAAGCAAAAGACCTGGTTGATGGCGCTCCAAAACCAGTGAAAGAAGGTATTGCTAAAGAAGAAGCTAATTCCATCAAACAACAATTAGAAGAAGCAGGAGCTGAAGTTGAGATTAAGTAATGTCATTAGCTCCCGGGGAACTATTCCCGGAAAGCAACTATAGACCTTGTTCTCCCGTCTTTTTAAAGCCGGGAGAACCTGGTCTATCGGTATTTTTATTAGGTGAATGCGATGTCATGCAAACATCATCACAGAGAATAAAAATTAAACTTTCTTAAAACTCTCGCACTGTGCACACGACCACCAACCCCAAAAGAATAAGTTTTGCTTCCAGCAAGCACCCGATTGATTACCCTGACTTTCTTGACATACAGCTGAAATCGTTCAGGGATTTTTTCCAGCTTGAAACCACTTCCGACAACCGCCATACAGAAGGGCTGCACAAAGTATTCAGTGAGAACTTTCCGATTTCGGATTCACGGAATAATTTCGTGCTCGAGTTCCTCGATTATTTCATCGATCCGCCACGTTACTCGATTGAAGAGTGTATCGAGCGGGGACTGACGTATAGTGTTCCGCTGAAAGCGAAACTGAAACTGTATTGCACGGATCCGGAACACGAAGATTTCGAAACCATCGTACAGGATGTGTACCTCGGTACCATTCCGTACATGTCGCCGAAAGGAACGTTCATCATCAACGGTGCTGAACGTGTGGTGGTATCACAGCTTCACCGTTCTCCAGGAGTATTCTTCGGACAAAGCCGCCATGCCAACGGAACGAAATTGTATTCAGCCCGTGTGATTCCTTTCAAAGGATCCTGGATTGAATTCGCCACCGACATCAACAATGTGATGTATGCGTACATCGACAGGAAGAAAAAATTCCCGGTCACTACGTTGTTGCGTGCCATCGGTTACCAGACCGACAAAGACATTCTTGAAATATTCGGACTCGCCGATGAATTTAAAGTCAGTAAATCCGGAATCAAAAAAGCAGAAGGAAGAAGACTTGCTGCCCGTGTTTTGAAAACCTGGGTGGAAGATTTCGTGGATGAGGATACCGGTGAAGTGGTTTCCATCGAACGGAACGAAGTCGTTCTCGAGCGTGAAGTCGTATTGGAAGAACATCACCTCGATTTAATTCTTGAAGCCGGTGTAAAAACCATCATCCTTCATAAAGAAGAAGTGAACACGAATGATTATGCAATCATTTACAACACGCTTCAGAAAGATACTTCCAACTCGGAAAAAGAAGCGGTGGAACACATTTACCGCCAGTTGAGAAATGCCGAACCGCCCGATTATGAAACAGCACGTGGTATCATCGACAAACTTTTCTTCTCTGATAAACGATATGACCTCGGTGACGTCGGACGTTACCGCATCAATAAAAAATTGGGCCTTGAGATTCCTGAAGATACCAAGGTTCTCACCAAGGCTGACATCATCGAAATCATCAGGCAGCTGATTCAGTTGATCAACTCCAAAGCGGAGGTGGATGATATCGACCACTTAAGTAACAGAAGGGTTCGTACCGTTGGCGAGCAGTTGTATTCGCAATTCGGTGTCGGGCTAGCACGTATGGCGCGTACCATCCGCGAGCGGATGAACGTCCGGGATAACGAAGTGTTCACTCCATCCGACCTGATCAACGCAAAGACGTTGTCATCGGTGATCAATTCATTCTTCGGAACGAACCAGCTTTCTCAGTTCATGGACCAGACGAATCCGCTGGCGGAAATTACGCACAAGCGCAGGTTGTCGGCACTCGGGCCAGGCGGTCTTTCAAGAGAACGCGCCGGTTTCGAAGTTCGTGACGTACACTACACGCATTACGGACGCCTCTGTACCATTGAAACACCGGAAGGACCGAACATCGGGTTGATTTCTTCCTTGTGTGTTTATGCGAAGATCAACAACCTCGGATTTATTGAAACACCTTACCGTACCGTTACAAGCGGAAAAGTTGATGTTGAAAAGGACGTGGTATACCTGACTGCTGAAGAAGAAGATTCAAAAGTGATTGCCCAGGCGAATGCCGGCATCACCGATCTTGGTAAGTTTGAAGAAGCCAAAGTGAAAGCACGTTACCAGGGCGATTTCCCGATTCTTGAACCGGAAAAAATTGATCTGATGGATGTGGCGCCGAACCAGATTGCTTCCATCGCCGCTTCCCTGATTCCTTTCCTGGAACATGATGATGCCAACCGTGCACTCATGGGATCAAACATGCAACGCCAGGCTGTTCCTCTTCTGAGAGCGGAAGCTCCTATCGTGGGAACAGGCCTTGAAGGCCTTGTTGCACGTGACTCACGTGTACTGATCAATGCTGAAGGCGATGGTGTGGTTGAATATGTGGATGCCAATGAAATCACCATCCGTTATAACAGGAAAGAAAATGAACGCCTGATCAGTTTTGAAGATGATGTAAAAACATATCCGCTCACCAAATTCCAGAAGACCAACCAGAGTACCTGCATCAACCTGAAGCCGATCGTGAAGAAAGGCCAGAAGGTGAGAAAAGGACAAGTGCTTTGCGAAGGATATGCGACCCAGGACGGAGAACTGGCTCTCGGAAGAAACCTGAAAGTGGCTTTCATGCCATGGAAAGGAAATAACTTCGAGGATGCCATCGTGATCTCTGAACGCGTGGTTCGTGAAGATGTGTTTACGTCTCTTCACATCGATGAATATTCTCTTGAAGTACGCGATACCAAACGCGGTCTCGAAGAACTCACCGCTGACATTCCAAACGTAAGCGAGGAAGCTACGCGTGAACTCGATGAAAACGGAATCATCCGCCTCGGTGCTGAAGTTACGGAAGGAGATATCCTCATTGGAAAAATCACTCCGAAAGGAGAAACCGATCCTTCACCGGAAGAAAAATTATTGCGCGCCATCTTCGGCGACAAAGCCGGTGATGTGAAAGATGCATCGCTGAAAGTGCCACCATCCGTAAAAGGTGTAGTCGTCGACAAAAGACTGTTCTCCAGGATTCTTGCAAAGGATAAATCGCAGAAGACGGATGAAAAAGTTCAGATTGAAAAAATCGACAAAGAATACAACCACCAGGTTTCCGAGCTGAAAGAAAAACTGATTGATAAATTGTTCGTCCTCGTCAGCGGAAAAACTTCCCAGGGAGTCACCGACATTTTCAAAGAAGTGGTCATCGCAAAAGGAGCGAAGTTCACCCAGAAAATGCTGACGGAAATTAATTTTGAAACGGTGAACCCGACGAAGTGGACAACCGATAAGGAACGTAACGAACAGATCAAGCAACTGCTGCATAATTATACCATCAAGTACAATGATATCACCGGTATTTATAAGCGTAAGAAATTTGCGCTCACCGTGGGTGATGAACTTCCTGCTGGTATCATCCAGCTTGCCAAAGTGTATATCGCCAAAAAGCGTAAGCTGAAAGTGGGAGATAAGATGGCCGGCCGTCATGGTAACAAGGGTATCGTTGCGAAAATTGTTCGCGATGAAGACATGCCGTTTCTCGAAGACGGAACACCGGTGGATATCGTACTGAACCCGCTGGGCGTACCGTCACGGATGAACCTTGGACAGATCTATGAAACTGTTCTGGCATGGGCCGGGGACAAACTGGGATTGAAATTCGCCACCCCGATTTTTGACGGAGCTTCCGTAGCGCAAATCGATGATTATGTCACCAAAGCCGGGCTGCCGAAATTCGGTAGTACGTATTTGTATGACGGAGGAACCGGTTCACGTTTCGATCAGCCGGCGACAGTGGGAATTATTTACATGCTGAAACTCGGCCACATGGTGGATGATAAGATGCACGCCCGTTCAATCGGACCGTATTCCCTCATCACTCAACAGCCTCTCGGTGGTAAAGCACAGTTCGGAGGCCAGCGTTTCGGAGAAATGGAAGTGTGGGCGATTGAAGCATTCGGTGCCGCCAACATCCTCCAGGAAATTCTCACCGTTAAATCAGATGATGTCATCGGTCGCGCGAAAGCTTACGAAGCAATCGTGAAAGGTGATAACATGCCTGCTCCCGGAATTCCGGAATCATTCAATGTACTCTTACATGAGTTACGCGGATTGTGTTTGAAGATTACGTTGGATTAACGTGAACGGAGGTGATTCAGTTCATTGTATTGACTGGAAAAACAGTCGCTGCATCCTGATCAACTCATTTGCCTTAATCATCTTAATCAACTCCATTAACCTAATTAACCAACCAAGATGGCAACTAGAAAAGAAATAAAAATCAAAAGTAATTTCACAAGGATTACGATCAGTTTGTCTTCACCTGAAAACATTCTCGAACAATCGAGTGGTGAAGTACTGAAACCGGAAACGATCAACTACAGAACGTACAAGCCTGAACGTGATGGTTTGTTCTGCGAACGTATTTTCGGACCTGTAAAAGATTGGGAATGTCATTGTGGAAAATACAAACGCATCCGTTACAAAGGAATTGTTTGCGACCGTTGCGGTGTGGAAGTGACGGAGAAAAAAGTTCGCCGGGAAAGAATGGGTCATATCCAGCTTACCGTTCCCGTGGCTCACATCTGGTATTTCCGTTCATTGCCAAATAAAATCGGTTACCTGTTAGGTCTTCCTACCAAGAAACTCGATATGATTATTTACTACGAACGTTACGTGGTAATTAATGCCGGTGTGAAAGCTGCTGATGGAATCAACTACCTTGATTTCCTCACGGAAGAAGAGTACCTGATGATTCTAGAAGCTTTACCGAAAGACAACCAGCATCTGGATGATGCTGATCCGAATAAATTCATCGCCAAAATGGGCGCTGAAGCATTGTTTGATTTGTTATCACGATTGAAACTGGATGAACTTTCATTCAGCCTCCGTAACCAGGCCAATACCGAAACTTCACAGCAAAGAAAAAATGAGGCGCTGAAACGCCTCAATGTTGTGGAAGCTTTCCGTTCGGCCAACCAGCATATCGAAAACCGCCCGGAGTGGATGATCGTGAAAGTGGTGCCGGTGATTCCTCCTGAACTCCGCCCACTCGTTCCCCTGGATGGTGGCCGTTTTGCAACATCCGATCTCAATGATTTATACCGCCGCGTGATCATCCGCAACAACCGTTTGAAACGTCTGTTGGAAATCAAAGCTCCTGATGTGATCCTCCGCAACGAGAAACGTATGTTGCAGGAATCAGTGGATTCTCTTTTTGACAATTCACGTAAAGTGAATGCGGTTAAGACGGAATCAAACCGTGCCTTGAAATCACTCTCCGATTCACTCAAAGGAAAACAAGGACGTTTCCGTCAGAACCTGTTGGGAAAACGTGTTGACTACTCAGCCCGTTCCGTCATTGTCGTAGGACCTGAATTAAAACTGCATGAGTGTGGTCTTCCGAAGGACATGGCAGCAGAACTTTTCAAGCCATTCATCATCCGCAAGATGATTGAAAGAGGCGTGGTGAAAACCGTGAAGAGCGCGAAAAAAATTGTGGACAGAAAAGATCCGATCGTATGGGACATTCTTGAAAATGTTCTGAAAGGACATCCTGTTCTGCTCAACCGTGCTCCGACGCTCCACCGTTTAGGTATTCAGGCATTCCAGCCAAAACTGATTGAAGGAAAAGCGATCCAGTTGCATCCGCTCGTTTGTACGGCGTTCAACGCCGACTTTGACGGTGACCAGATGGCCGTTCACGTTCCGCTGGGCAATGCCGCCATTCTCGAAGCACAGATGCTGATGCTGGCATCACACAATATTCTTAACCCTGCCAACGGAGCTCCTATCGCCGTTCCTTCACAGGACATGGTGCTTGGGTTATATTACATCACCAAAGGACGCAAGAGCGAAGGAAAAGTGAAAGTGAAAGGTGAAGGAAGTATTTTTTATTCACCGGAAGAAGTCATCATCGCCTACAACGAAGGACGTGCTGAACTGCATGCCTGGGTGAAGGTGAAGCTTCACAACGTGATGGAAGACGGCAAGATGATCGGCAAGGTCGAAGAGACCACGGTTGGCCGTGTACTCTTCAACCAGGTTGTTCCTGAAGAGGTGGGTTACATCAACGAACTCCTTACCAAGAAATCACTTCGTGATATCATCGGTAACGTGCAGAAGAAATGCGGTATCGCCAAAACAGCCAAGTTCCTTGATGATATGAAAGATCTCGGTTTCGGAATGGCGTTCAGGGGCGGGTTGTCGTTCAACCTGGAAGATGTAAAAATTCCTGAAGAGAAAGTCAAACTGGTTGAAAAAGCAAACCAGGAAGTGGAAGAAGTGTTGAGTAACTACAACATGGGATTCATCACCTTCAACGAGCGTTACAACCAGATCATCGATATCTGGACCCGTACCAATTCACGGATCACTGATACGCTGATGAAACAATTATCCACCGACAAGCAAGGATTCAATTCAATCTACATGATGCTTGACTCCGGTGCGAGGGGTTCAAAAGAACAGATCCGCCAGTTGGGTGGAATGAGGGGACTGATGGCGAAACCACAAAAGTCGGGAGCTACCGGCGGTGAAATCATCGAGAACCCGATTCTTTCAAACTTTAAAGAAGGTCTTTCTAGCCTTGAGTATTTCATCTCAACTCACGGAGCACGTAAAGGTCTTGCCGATACAGCCCTGAAGACGGCTGATGCCGGTTACCTTACACGGAGGCTCGTGGATGTTGCACAGGATGTCATCATCACCGATGAAGACTGCGGAACGTTGCGCGGACTTGCAGAAACGGCTCTGAAGAACCAGGAAGAAGTAGTGGAAAGTTTATTCGACCGGATTTTAGGACGGGTATCCTTACATAATATTTATCACCCGATTACCAGTGAACTCATCGTGAAATCAGGCGATGAAATTACGGAGAGCGTTGGAAAAAAAATTGAAGAGTCACCGGTTGAAATGGTGGAGATCCGTTCGGTGTTAACCTGCGAATCCATCAAAGGTGTTTGCGCGAAATGCTACGGCAGAAACCTCGCAACCGGAAGAATGGTTCAGAAAGGTGAAGCCGTCGGAGTCATCGCTGCACAGTCGATCGGTGAGCCTGGAACACAGCTTACACTTCGTACCTTCCACGTGGGTGGTACGGCCAGCAAAGCGGCAACAGAGAGTGAACTGAAAGCAAAATTCTCAGGCAAACTGGAACTGGAAGAAGTAAAAACAGTTTCTTATAAATCCGGAAACAAGACAACAGATGTTGTCATCGGTCGTTCGGGAGAATTCAGGATTGTGGATACCAGCACCGGAACGGTCCTCACCACTTCCAATATTCCGTATGGCGCACACTTGTATGCGAAGAACGGTGAAAAGGTAGAAAAGGGACAACTTGTTTGTTCATGGGATCCTTACAACGCTGTGATCTTATCCGAGTTCGCAGGTAAAATTGAATTCGAACACATCGAAGAAGGCCTTACGTTCCGTGAAGAATCAGATGAACAAACGGGCTATAAAGAGAAAGTAATTATTGAAACCCGCGATAAGACGAAGAACCCGTTAATCAAGATCGTGGATGAGAAGAAAGAACTGATCAAAGGCTACAACATTCCTGTGGGCGCTCACATCATCGTGAACAAAGCACAGAAAATACAAGCCGGAGATATCCTCGTTAAGATCCCGCGTTCAACAGGAAGATCCGGTGATATTACCGGCGGTCTGCCGCGTGTAACGGAATTGTTCGAAGCGCGTAACCCTTCCAACCCGGCTGTTGTTTCTGAAATTGACGGAGTGATTTCTTACGGCGGAGTGAAACGCGGTAACCGTGAAATCATCATCACCTCGCGCGACGGCGAAGTGAAAAAGTATCTCGTTCCGCTTTCGAAACACATCCTTGTTCAGGATAATGATTTCGTAAAAGCAGGTGATGCTTTATCCGATGGCGCCATTACGCCTTCCGACATTCTCTCCATCAAAGGACCGGGAATGGTACAGGAATACCTCGTGAATGAAATCCAGGAAGTGTATCGTTTGCAGGGTGTGAAGATCAACGACAAACACTTTGAAGTGATTGTCCGCCAGATGATGCGTAAGGTGATCATCGATGATCCAGGAGATACCATGTTCCTCGAAAGAGAATTCGTTGACCGCATCGACTTCATGAAAGAAAACGATGAGATCATTGACAAAGTCGTGGTGCTTGACCCGGGAGATTCGGGCGAAGCAAAACCAGGACAGATCATTTCCCTGCGTAAACTCCGCGAAGAAAATTCGGTGTTAAAGCGCAAGGACATGAAACAGATCGAAGCACGTGATGCCATGCCGGCGACGTCTTCACCGATGCTGCAGGGAATTACGCAGGCATCGTTGCATACGAAGAGTTGGATTTCTGCTGCATCCTTCCAGGAAACGACGAAGGTGCTGAACGAAGCCGCCGTGAATGGTAAAGTGGATGATCTTCTCGGACTGAAAGAGAATGTCATCGTTGGTCATTTGATTCCTGCCGGTACCGGTTTGAGAGCGTACGATAAACTCATCGTTGGTTCACAGGAAGAATATGATCTGCTGATGGCTTCCAAGAAAGAAGAAGAACTATCTGCACGATAAAATAAAAGTCATTTTTTTTTCGCCTCTTTGTCGGTCATGTGCCGGTAAAGAGGCGTTTTTATTTTCAGGCATGTTGCATTTTTTTTTTTATTTTTAACCAATGAGATCATTCCTTTTCACGGCCGCTGTTGTCATCATCATCCTTCTTTCTTTTTTTCTCTACTCGCAAAGTCACAGCCCGATCCTGAATTCCGATGGTGCCATCAGCGTACTGATGAC
>JAPLDA010000023.1 GCA_026391945.1 Bacteroidota bacterium
TCAGCGGAGAGAGTGGGATTCGAACCCACGGTACCCTTTTGGGGCACACACGCTTTCCAAGCGTGCTCCTTCAGCCACTCGGACATCTCTCCGGAAAAAGGATGGCAAATTTATGAAAATAATCTTCTCCTGCTACCCGGCACTCATCTCCCCTCTCAAATCCTCATTTAACAACTTTTCCATCTCTCGTTTTTTCATTCCCTGTCCCAGGAGAAACATCAGTTTGGTCAAAGCGGCTTCCCTTGTAATATCCCGCCCACTGATGACTCCGATCTTTTTTAACTGAAGACTGGTTTCGTATTTTCCCTGCTCAACAATTCCCCCGCTACATTGAGAAACATTGAGAATGATAACGTCGTTTTTAATAGCACGATCAAGAGTTTGTACAAACCATGAATCTGTTGGAGCATTCCCGCTACCGTAAGTTTCAAGAATCACAGCCCTTAGTCTTTTTGTGGAAAGAACCGATGTCACGGCTTCTTTCGACAGTCCAGGGTAAATCCTGATCAATGCTACGTTGGTGTCAAAATTCTTTTTCCCTGTTTGAAGTTTGACTTTTCCGGGATTCCTGATCACCTCTTTATTAAACCGGATTTCCGTTCCGGCTTCAGCCAACACCGGGTAGTTGGGCGACTGAAACGCATCGAATTTACTCGATGTAAATTTTTCGGAACGGTTTCCCCTGAATAACTGGTTGTTGAAATAAATACACACTTCCGGAACGATGATTTTGGAAGCAGCAATTTCAACCGTAGTGATCAGGTTTCGTTTGGCATCCGTGCGGATAACACCAAGGGGAAGTTGAGAGCCGGTGAGGATAACGGGCTTCGAAAGATTACCGAGCAGGTAACTTAACGCCGAAGCTGTGTATGCCATCGTATCTGTTCCGTGTAGAATTACAAACCCATCGTACATACGATTCTTCTTTTCTATCAACTCCGCCAATTCAACCCACAATGCCGGCTGAACATTGGAGGAATCGATTGGTTTCCGGGATGAATGAAAATCAATTTTACAATTGAGGTGATTCAATTCCGGAATTAAATCCGTGATGGAAGAAAAATCCAGTGGCTTTAAAGCATGGGTGCGGTGATCGTGCATCATCCCGATCGTTCCCCCGGTGTAAAGAATGAGGATTCGTTTTTGTTTACCTTTTATTTTTTTTGCAGGTTTGTTTTTCATCGACGATTTACATCAGCGTTTGTTGTATCCAATAGATTTTCCGCTCCGAGGAAAATGTCAGGGTGACCTATTTTCCAAATATTTTTTTTGAGTTTTCTGTAGTGATCCTGGCAACATCTTCCAACGCAGTATTCTTTATGATGGAAATTTTTTCTGCAATGTTGATCACATAAGATGGAATGTTTCGTTTCCCCCGGTATGGTGTTGGCGCAAGGTAAGGAGCATCCGTCTCCAGCACAATATGACTCAAATCAATTTCTTCAACAACTTTATCGAGACCGGAATTTTTAAACGTTACAACGCCTCCGATCCCAAGATAAAAACCCATGTCAATGGCTCGTTTCGCCTGCCCGGCATTCCCGGTGAAACAATGAAAGACCCCAAAGGGTTCTTCTTTTTTTGTTTCAAGAAGCACCTGGTAAATTTCTTCGAAAGATTCCCGTGAATGTATGATGATCGGCAGGCGGTATCGATTCGCTAATTCAATCTGACGTATGAAAACTTCCTGTTGTTCTTTTATAAAAGTTTTGTCCCAATACAAATCGATTCCAACTTCTCCTACTGCAACAAAAGGCCTTTCGCTGAGTTGCTTTTCAACAATGTCCAGTTCTTCTTTCCAGTTTTCTTTTACCGAACAGGGATGCAAACCCATCATGGCAAAACAATGATCCGGATACTTTTTCTCGAGTTCAAAAAGGCCACCCAGGGAAGTGCTGTCAATATTCGGAAGAAAAAAACGTTGAACCCCTTGTCCGATGGCATCTTTCAGCAGGATATCAAGGTCATCCCTGAATTCCTCTGCATATAAATGGGTGTGGGTGTCGGTTAAAATCATGGTCGGCCAGGGATCACTTCACTGAGAATAATTAATGAGTGGTAAAAGTAGAATTCGCAATGGTTAATCCGAAATTTGTATTCACTATTTATTTATAAATTCGCTTCAAACAACCGGCCGTGCCTAAATTCCTGATCCTGCGCTTTTCGTCTATTGGTGACATCGTCCTTACCACACCGGTGATCCGTTGCATTAAGCAACAGGTAAAGAATGCAGAAGTTCATTACGCTACAAAAAAAACTTTTTCGGAAATTATTGAACACAATCCATACATCGATAAAAAAATTTTCCTTGAAGAAAATTTATCGGGCCTCATTCATGAGCTAAAAAAAGAAAAGTATGATTACATCATTGATCTTCATCACAACCTTCGCACATGGTTAATTAAATCGCGACTTGGAGTTAAAGCCTTTTCATTCGATAAAATAAATTTTGAAAAGTGGCTGATCGTGAATTTTAAAATAAATCGTTTGCCACGGGTACATGTGGTTGACCGGTATATGGAAACCGTCAAATCATTTAACGTTACCAATGATGGGTTGGGGCTCGATTATTTTATCACGGAACAGGATGAACATGTATTAAAAATGCTTCCCGCTTCTCATCAAAATGGTTTTATCGGCTTTGTTATTGGTGCCAACCATACAACTAAAAAATTGCCGAATGAAAAAATCATTTCCATTTGCAAAAAACTTACTCAACCCGTTATTCTTTTAGGGGGAACAGAAGATTTTCAAAACGGTGAAGACATTGAAAAAACGGTCTCCGCTTCCATTGGAGGTCATCCCATTTTCAACGCCGCCGGAAAATACAGAATCAATGAATCGGCGGCTCTTGTAAAACATGCTTCACACATCATCACACACGATACCGGGCTGATGCACATTGCCGCTGCGTTTAAAAAAGAGATCACAAGTGTTTGGGGAAACACCATTCCTGAATTCGGAATGTCTCCTTACTATGGAGCGATGAACAAGGGTAACAGAACTCTTGTTGAATTGAAAAGTTTATCCTGCAGACCCTGCAGCAAACTGGGTTATGATCATTGTCCGAAGAAACATTTTAAATGTATGACGGAACTTGACGAAAACAAAATAGTGGTCTCTTTACAAGACTGAAGAAAAATATTTCCAAAAAATCCTGCTTCGGTTTTTTGTTCACCGGCAATCTTGCTAAAATAAGATTCCGATGCGAAGTCCGCCACTAATAGAAAACGGAGATTCTGAACTGATCTGCTCAACACCGTACCGTTGAACACCGCCGGAATAATTGGTGTTGATATTGGAAAATGTATACCCCAGTCCGAAAAAATAATCAACAAGAAACAAGTCATCAAACACCCATTGTTTTCCAAAAGTCATCTGGAATGAGCCGTAAGTAATTCGAACTTTTTCGGGTTGATATCCAAAGGAGAAAGAAAAATTATCATACCGGTAATTCCCGGTATATGTTCCGATTAAAATATCCGGCCTCACATAACTGCCTTTCAAAATATGTGTGTACTTCATTCCTCGCAGGTAATAGTCGGGGCTTTTTATGAACTTGTAACCCAACCGTACAAATGCACCGTGTGCGTTTTCGCCGTTGTTTGTATTAAATCCAACTCCGATGATGCTTAAGCTAGCTTCCGCACTTTGCCCAGGCTTCAGGCTTAATTCATAAACAAATGTGATGTGCTGATACATCGGTGAAAGAAAATCTATTTTTAATGCATTCTTGTGTTGGGAAGAATAATTTTCGGGATTGAACATTTCGGGCTGCAGGATTTGTGTTACCCCACTGGCAAATACGATTTTCCAAATCTGGTCTTTGGGAATAACAACAGTGGGACCATCCGGAACCTCCGGGATTTTATATTTGATTTCGTCGATTCCGATTTCAATTATTTTTGCATGAATTATTTCTTTTGTGCGTATGTAAATAGTGTCCTGTGCATTTGCCGAAAGCACAGAAAACAAAAGGCAGAAAACGATCCATTGGTGTTTTGATTTCATGACCTGTTATTTTTATATTGAAAAATAAACAAGCGATCTTTGTTTTCGCACTGTAACGTCATTTAAAAAAAAGCGCTTTCAGTTCTGTCGCATCATCTGGTCTCATCTTGCCGGCAAGAATGAGTGAAAGTTGCCTTCTTCTGAGAGCTCCCGTAAATCGTTTTTGTTCTTCATCCGTTTCGGGAACCAGCGGGGGAACATTGATTGGATTTCCCACCTGGTCGACAGCTACAAATGTATAGATTGCCTCGTTGCACTTTTTCTTTTCGCCGGTTTGGTTGTTCTCAATCCACACATCAATGAATACCTCCATGGAAGAAGTAAATGCACGTGATATTTTCGCATGCATGGTCACAATTTCTCCCAGCTTGATCGGTTGATTAAATGAAACATTGTTTACAGATGCCGTTACTACAACCCTTCCGCAATGCCGGTGCGCGGCGATGGCAGAGGCGATGTCCATCCAATGAAGCAATCTTCCGCCCATCAGGTTTCCTAATGTATTGGTGTCATTCGGTAGTACAATTTCTGTAAGTACCGCCATGGATTCCTGTGGTGTTTTTGGTTTCAGCGACATGTGTTGGAATTTATCTTGTTGATTTTTTTACTGGAATAAAAATAGAATGAACAAATAAAAAAGGGGGGGCTGATTTCTGATTCAAAAGAATCATTTGATTCTTTTCAGGTTCACTTCTCTTACCACGCTCACCACCATCGGAACCTTTTCTATGGTAACTGAACTCGTATCAAGTCCGAATGCACGTTCCTCCGACAATGAAATTCCCTTGAAGAAAAAATACAGGTCCATGATAATTTTTTCATAGAACGGGAGTTCGTTGTCGTAGGAGAGAAACTTCTCCATCACGACAAAGCGGAAATCGCCGATGAGATTTTTCCTGCCAAGTGATTCATAACGCGAAGTAATGTCCACTTCAAAATTCCTGACGAGGTCTTCCACCACTTTCCGGAACATCAAATTGATTCTCGGTTCTACCCGGAATCCAAGTCTGAAATCAATCCGGATGATATTACTTTTTATTAATTCCGTGACCTTGTATTCCATGGTGTACGGTTCATCAAGAACATCGACGTGGACAAACCAATAAACATCAGCACGCTTGGGTTGTTTTTGTAAAATGGAATAAATGACTTTTGCTTCAATCTCATCACGCATGTTGGCGCTGGTAAGATAAATCAGGTGCGTGGCATACTTGGGTATTGAAAAATCATGACTGAGGTCGCGAAGCAGGTTGAGGTAATCTTTTAGTTTAACGAACTCAACAAACCGGTTCCTGATTTTCCGGGCCTGGTACCATGCCCACATCAGGAAAACCAGCCCGCTTGCGATAAGCAATGTGAGCCAGCCTCCGTGTGGAAATTTATTGAGGTTAGCAACAAGGAACGACGCTTCTACCGTAACAAACAACAGCAGCAAAAGAAAGATCCATATCACATTTGTTCGTTTCAGGTAAAGATAATATGAAAGGAGTGTGGTGGTACTTAACATGGTGATGATAATGGCAAGGCCGTAGGCTGCTTCCATTCCGGATGATTCCCTGAAGAACAATACTATTCCGATACAACCAATCAGCAATAACCAGTTTACAGATGGCACATATAATTGTCCGCGTAAATCTGTCGGATAAACCACGCGTACTTTGGGCCAGAAGTTGAGGCGAATGGCTTCGTTTATCAACGTAAACGATCCGCTGATAAGCGCCTGGCTCGCAACAATGGCTGCGGCTGTTGCGATGATGATCCCTGGAATTACAAACCAGGAGGGCATCATGGCATAAAAAGGATTTTGTTCCTGGAGCAGGCTACCTTCTTTCGTTAGTAAATAGGCGCCTTGCCCGAAGTAATTAAGCAGAAGACAGGTTTTCACAAGCCCCCATGTAATGCGAATGTTCTTCCGTCCGCAATGTCCAAGATCACTATAAAGAGCTTCTGCCCCGGTTGTACAAAGAAACACTGCGCCAAGAAGCCAGAAGCCGCCATGATACTGGGTAATCAGGCTGATGGCATAATAAGGATTAAGCGCTTTAAGTACACTCGGATTGACCAGTAATTCCGAAAGCCCTAAAATTCCGATTGTGGAAAACCAAACAAGCATGATGGGGCCGAAAAATTTTCCAACGAATTTTGTTCCGAACTGCTGAATAATAAAAAGCGCCGTGAGTATGGATATAACGATCGGAACAGTTGGTATGTTTGCATTCAATACCCGCAAACCTTCAATGGCCGATGAAACAGAAATGGGAGGTGTAATGATTCCGTCTGCCAACAAAGCACTTCCACCAATAACAGCAGGCCAGACGAGCCATTTTAGTTTTGTTCTTCTCACCAATGCATACAGGGAAAAAATTCCACCTTCTCCCTTGTTGTCTGCTTTGAGGGTGAGAATAATATATTTAAAAGTAGTCTGTATGGTAAGTGTCCAGAAAATGCAGGAGATACCACCAAGTACCACATCACTATTAATCGGATTTTTCCCTACGATAGCTTTTAAAACATAAAGCGGAGATGTTCCGATATCTCCGTATATGATTCCCAGGGTTACGAGTAAGCCCGCTGCGGTAACAGTGTTTATTGAATGCTTGCTCAATTAAAAATAAAAATCAGTAGACAAATGTATGAAGAAGAAATGCAACTGACTGATATATGAGAAACATTTTCTTTTGCTCATCTAGTCCAATCTGATGAATTCATAGACCTTCTTAATTTTCTTATTTATAAATTTGCATCTTATAATATTTCATGCAAGATAATTATGATATCATTGTTGTAGGTGCTGGTCATGCCGGATGTGAAGCGGCGGCGGCGGCGGCGAATCTTGGCTCCAGGGTTCTGCTGATTACAATGAACATGCAGACAATCGCACAGATGTCATGCAATCCAGCTATGGGCGGAGTTGCTAAGGGGCAGATAATCAGAGAGATAGATGCTCTTGGTGGGTATTCCGGAATCGTATCTGATCGTTCAATGATTCAGTTTCGAATGCTGAACCGATCGAAAGGACCTGCCATGTGGAGTCCACGCTCACAAAACGATCGAATGTTATTTGCTCAGGAATGGAGATCTCTTCTTGAACAAACGACCAATATTGATTTTTGGCAGGACATGGTCAAGGAACTTTTGATAAAAGACAATAGGGTGGCTGGTGTAAAGACCAGCATGGGCATCTTATTTCATGCAGACGCCGTGATTCTTACCAATGGCACTTTTCTGAATGGCATTATACATATAGGTGAAAAACAATTTGGAGGAGGAAGGACCGGAGAAAAATCATCAACTGGAATAACAGAACAACTGATTACACTTGGATTTGAAAGTGGCCGGATGAAAACAGGCACACCTCCCCGAATAGATGGCAGAAGCATTGATTATGCGCAGATGGAAGAACAACAAGGAGACGAAAACCCGGGTAAGTTCTCCTTTTCAGACACTCTCCCACTTCAGAAACAAAGGAGTTGCCACATTACCTACACCAATTCTAAGGTACACGAAATTTTAAAAGGGGGATTTGATCAATCTCCGATGTTTACCGGTAGAATTCAGGGGTTGGGGCCAAGGTATTGCCCGTCAATTGAAGATAAGATTAATCGGTTTGCTGATCGGGACCGGCATCAGTTATTTGTAGAGCCGGAAGGATGGAATACTGTTGAAGTGTATTTGAATGGTTTTAGCACATCGTTATCAGAAGATGTTCAATTCAAAGCATTGAGGTTAATTCCAGGATTGGAAAAAGCGAAAATGTTTCGCCCTGGCTATGCAATAGAATATGATTATTTCCCTCCTCAGCAATTAAGGAGTTCTTTAGAAACCAAGCTGATTGAAAATCTATATTTCGCTGGTCAAATTAATGGAACAACAGGATATGAAGAGGCGGCCTGCCAAGGCTTGATTGCCGGAATTAATGCCCATTTAAAAATCAGCAACCAAAATGAATTCGTTTTAAGCCGTTCTGAGGCTTATATTGGCGTGCTAATAGACGACCTCATAACCAAAGGAACAGAAGAGCCATATCGTATGTTTACCTCCAGAGCAGAGTTCAGATCACTATTAAGACAGGACAATGCAGATATTCGTTTGACTCCAATCGGTTATAAATTAGGATTGGCCGACAAATCACGTTTTGATAACGTTTCCAAAAAAATTACTCAAACCGCCAATCTAATAGAATTTATTAAAAACCATTCCATTCAACCAGAAGTGATTAATGCAACACTTTTAAATCTGGAAACGGAACCCATCAAACAAAAACAAAAATTACAAAACATCCTTTTAAGACCTCAAATTTCGATTTTTGATTTGATTCGTAATGTTCCTGAACTAAAAGATTATTTTTTCAAATTAATGCTTTCAGAGAAAGAAAAGGTGGAGGTTGCCGAGCAAGTAGAAACAAGTATCAAATACGAAGGGTATATTCAAAAGGAATTTAATCTTGTCGAAAAGGTAAGCCGGTACGAATCTGTGTTTCTTAAAACAGATCTTGATTATAATAATATGACTTCTATATCAATGGAGGCAAGACAAAAATTGTCTAAAATTAAGCCCAAAACATTGGGACAAGCTGCTCGGATAAGTGGAATCTCCCCTTCCGACATATCTGTTTTACTGGTTTATCTGAACAAATAAACTATTGTTTCACGTGGAACATTTTTAATACAATGGAAAAATTACTCAACTGTCCGATTTGCGGCCGCCTCACCCAGGAACCTTACCTGAAAACATCCGACCTCTCTATCTCTAAAGAAAATTTTCAAATTGTTAAATGTTCCGATTGTGGACTTCTTTTTACTAATCCAAGGCCTTCAAAAAAAGACATTTCAAAATACTATGATAGCATCGACTATATAAGCCATAGTAATACAAAAATCGGAGTATTTAACAGGATCTATCATCTCATAAGAAAAATATCAATAAAAAACAAGATAAAGTTAATTGCTAAGTACTCAAATGGTGATCAAACAATCCTTGACATAGGATCTGGAACAGGAGAATTCATTCTGGAGTGCTCAAAAAATGGCTGGAATACAAAGGGTGTTGAACCAAATGAAACGGCAAGGAATTTTTCAATTAATTCATACCGACTAAACGTTTTTAATGAATCCTATCTCGAAACCATTTCGCCGAATTCCACTCAGATTATTACGATGTGGCACGTTCTTGAGCATGTCCATGACCTGAAAAAAAGAGTCTTTGATATACACCGAATATTGAAACCTGGTGGTACAGCAATAATTGCAGTCCCCAACCCGGATAGTTATGATGCCCAGTATTATCAATCGTTTTGGGCTGCATATGATTTACCAAGACATCTTTATCATTTTACCGAGAATACAATAAAGAAACTGTTCGATGACCAGGGCTTGAAGCACATCACTTCGCTTGGTATGAAGTACGACTCTTATTATGTTTCAACATTAAGTGAAAAATACAAAAACAGATGGGCTCCTTTGTGTGGCGGTTTTATTACCGGTATCAAATCAAACCTAAAAACAAAAGGTAACCCGGAAAAATACTCCAGCGTGATCTATATTTTCGAGAAAAAATAATTACTTTTTCCAGTTAAAAACAAATGTTGACCCTTTTCCAAATTCAGAGGTCACTTTTATTGTTCCATTCTGTTGTTCAACTATTTTTTTTACAATAGTTAACCCAATTCCAGTACTCTCTACTTTGTCCTTTGGCTGAAGTGTTTGAAAAATACCAAATATTTTTTCCAGGTGTTCTGGTTTTATTCCAATTCCATTATCACTGATCGAAAATTCAAAATGATCATCCCTCTCCTGACAGGATAGTTTAATGATACCTTTTTCCTTATCATTATATTTTATTCCGTTGCTAATAAGATTTTGAAAAACCTCATGGAGTTTAATTTTTTCTGTACATATCACAGGTAAATTATCTGGAAACTCAATTTGAAAATTTTCAGGCGGACAAATTAAATCTATTATATTGTTAATCAATTCTTTAACATCAACTGTTTCCTTTTCCAACTTAGTATTTCCCATTCTTGAGTAGTGGAGGATTCCATCAATCAAATTTTGCATTCGGGCTGTACGGCTTTTCATCATATTAAGTATATCCACCACTTCCGGTTTGGGCTCTGCTCCCAACTCATCCTCCAGAAAAGTTGCTAAGCTTGCCAGGCCCCGCAAAGGAGCCTTTAAGTCGTGTGAAACAATATAAACAAACTCATCAAGTTGCTTATTTATTTTTTCAATTTTCTCAGCATACTTTTGCAATGTAGCCTTCTGTAAATACAATTTTTCAAATACCGATACCTTGGCCTTTACTAAATTTATTTCTAACGGTTTGTGTAAATAATCAACAGCCCCTTCTTCATATCCCTGCATGGTGAATTTCTCTTCCTTGCTAATTGCGGTAACAAAAATGATTGCAATATCCCTGGTCCTGGAATTTTCCTTTAGCAGCCGGGCTACTTCAAAGCCATCCATATCGGGCATTTGCACATCCAGTAATATGAGTCCGATGTCTTCGGTAAGCGCTATTTTCAGCGCTTCATTTCCGGATGCCGCTTTAAATATTTTTCTTCCGTCCTGTTCAAGAATACTTTCAAGAGAAATGAGGTTTTCTTTTTTATCATCTACCAGTAAAATATTCACCATTACAATTTGAGCGTCGGCCTCGGTAGTTTTAATGGCTGGTTGAGCAATTTCTATCATAAGAATTAATTTTAAATTATTGTTGCGTTTGTTTTAGTAATTATTTTTATTCTTTATACAACCATACTCTCATCAGAGAAAGCAGCTGCTCAATATTAATCGGTTTGCTTATGTAATCTGAAGCGCCCGACTGAATACATTTTTCACGGTCCCCTTTCATTGCCTTCGCTGTTTGAGCAATAATTGGAATTGATTTATATCCGTCCATTTTTCTAATTTCCTGGATAGCTGTGTAGCCATCCATTTCGGGCATCATGATGTCCATCAAAATAATGCTAAGCCCTTTATGTTTCTCAATTTTTGCCAATGCATCCATTCCATCACAGGCGGCGATAACATTCATTCCCTGTCCTTCCAGCGCACTGGTGAGGGCATAAATATTTCTCATGTCATCGTCTACCAGCAAAACACTTTTTCCATTCAACAGTTCATTCATTTTGCCTGGAAGTTGGTTTCGAACGACCGCTTCCTTTTCATCGTTTAACCTGTGCAGAAACAACCTTGTTTCATCAAGAATACGATTCAGCGATTCATCATTTTTCTGTACAACAGAATTGGTAAATTTTTTGACCTGCTTTTCTTCCTCTTCATTTATTTCTTCGCCTGTATAAACGATCACCGGAAGCAAAGAAGATTTGTCGTTGCTTTTAAGCTGCTCCAGAATTTCAAATCCATTGTAATGCTTACTCCCAAAATCAAGATTAAGTATGATACAATTAATGGATTCGCTATTGATAATCTTAAAAACTTCTTCCTGGCTGCCTGCAGAAAATATTTTCGTATTCCTTTCTTTTGACACTATCAGGTTCCTGAGAATTTCAAATTGTAACAAATCATTTTCTACAATCAATACTTTCTTTACATCGGCGTCGATTGATTTTTCAATATCACTAAATGTTTTATCGAGATCTCTTTTATCGAGGGGTTTCCTGAGATAGGTGGTCGCTCCCATTTCCAATCCCAGCTCCCTTCTGTCCATTGCAGACATGACATGAACAGGAATGTTCATTAATTTAGGGTTCTCCTGTATTTTTTTCAACACCGACCATCCATCGATAACCGGCAACTGCATATCCAGAATAATGGCCGATGGATTCACCCGATCTGCCAACAAAAGGCCCTCGTCACCATGCGTTGCAACCACTGCCTTGTAATTTTTTTCATGGGCAAAATCCACCAAAACTTTTGCGAAATTCAAATCATCCTCTACAATCAGTACTATCTTATCTTCCGTAGTTAATGTTTCCCTGTCGTCAGCAACTTCTGCGGTCGCAAGAAGATTTCCTTCCGGGTCATTTTCAGCCGGCTCCTGACCGGTATTCGATACAACCGAATCGATTACAGATAACTCTGGCTCGTCTATTTCTGTTTGCACACTCCTGACAGGAAGGAAAATCGAGAATGTGCTGCCCTTGCCTTCCTCGCTCACCAGATGCATTTCTCCGCCAAGCAAAGCCACAAGCATTCTGCTGATTGAAAGTCCCAGTCCTGTTCCACCGTATTTACGGCTCGTTGAGCCATCGACTTGTTGAAAGGCTTCGAAAATAAGTTGCTGCTTTTCCCGCGGTATTCCAATTCCTGAATCCGTCACCGCAAATTCAATCAGTTCGTTGTTCCTGAAAATGGCGGGATTGTTATACTGAATTGATTTATCCGGACGTTTGATTTTCAACGTAACCGTTCCGTTTGCACTGGTAAATTTAAATGCGTTCGAAAGAAGATTTTTTAAAATTTGTTCCAACCTCACTTTATCGGTAATGATCTCATTGGGAATATTCGAATGCAACTCTAAACTAAATTCTATTTTTTTCTGATTAGCGACTTCGGAAAAAAGCGAATACAAATCATCCTTAATCCCTTTCACGCTTTCCCTCTCCAACATCAACTCAAGTTTTCCTGCTTCTATCTTGGATAAATCAAGGACATCATTAATGAGGAGAAGGAGGTCGTTGCCGGATTTATGAATCACGCGTGCGTATTCTATTTCCTTCTCGGTAAAGGTCTTGTTTTTATTATCTGATAAAAGTTTAGCAAGAATAAGCACGCTGTTTAATGGTGTTCTTAGCTCGTGTGACATGTTCGCAAGAAACTCAGACTTAAATTTACTGTTCAACTCCAGTTCCTTTACCTTAATGCTTAGTGCATCGCGTGTTTGCCCCAGTCGTTCATTCTGCTCCTCCACGAGCTTTGCTTTGTCCTTCAGCTCGGTGTTGCTTTGTTTTAATTCTTCTTCAGATGCCTGCAACAAAGAACTTTGATGTGACAGTTCATCATTGGTTTGTCTCAATTCCTCGTCTTGCGCAGCCAATCGCTCCGCCTGTTTTCTTGTTTCATCAAGAAGCTTCTTTGTGAGTGTGTTTGTTTTGGATGCGGCAATTGTTGAGCCCATGGTTTCGCCGATGCCCTCTATAAACTTTATTTCTTCGTCCTGGAATTTTCGGAATGATGCCAGCTCAATAACACCATAAATTTCACCACGGTGACTGAGTGGTATGATTAATATGTGTGATGCACTGGCTTTGCCTAATCCAGAATTGATTGACAGGTAACCCAAAGGCACATCCTTCAGATAAATGGTTTCCTTGTTTTTTAATGCCTGCCCGATCAGGCCTTCTCCCATTTCAATTTTCTTTCTTGCTGATTGGTTTTCATCCATCGCATAACTACCACAAAGTTGTATGTATGGTTTCTCGTTCATGTGATCTTTCTCCACAACATACATAGCCCCGTTATGAACATTCAGAAATTTTACCAGTGAGTTGATAATTTCATCTGAAAGTTTTTCAAGATCATCTGTATTCTCTCTCAATGCCGAATTGAGTTGCTCAAGCCCGGACGCCATCCAATGACGTTGTTTATTTTCGGAATCAGCCATGCTTAAACTCTCACGCATCTGAATCAATGCGTTTCCAAGTTCATCGTTTGACCCAAGCGGCTGAAATTCCACTTTGAAATTTCCCTCACCGATATTGTGTGCAAAGCTGGCTGTTTTTTTCAGTGACTCCGCCAGTTTCCGAACCGCCTCTGTCATCAGTCCAACAGCATTTCTCTTCATTGAAACGGCAATCTCCGGTATTTCCCCTTTCCCCATCTGCAAAATATAATTTTTCAATTTCATCAATGGCACAATGATATTATTGGAAAGATAAAATGCTGCCAATAAAATAACCACCACTACCATGATGGCTATTCCAAGCACACTCCACATCAGGCTGCGATATGACGAGCGCATTTCGAAGTGAAGCATTTCCGTTTGTTCCTTTTTTCGGTTCACCATATTATTCAGCCTTGAAATAATTTCTGTACTCTTCGGAATAATCTGGCTTTCGACAATTTCGTCAGCGCTGAATTTTTTCATCGGGTCCTGGTAATCATCAAATGTTGCCAGTATTTTCATGATCTGTTTTTGATCTTCCAGTATTTTATCAAAATCTTTGAAGATGGTATTCATGTTTTCGACACTCTCCCTGTCTTTCCACGCCGGCAACAGTTTTTCAATTTTCTTTCTCAGCTCGGGATATTCGGCATCCTGCAGGCTCTTTAGTTTCTCTTTATCCTCCTTATTGCTTAAAATATAAGCCCAGTTGGTGCTGTACATTTCTGATCTTGTAACCAGGAGGTTCATCGTTTCCATGGCTTGCAGCGATGGAATGTCCACGGTCATAATTTTATTATTGACTTCCTGGTTTTTTGTAATGTTCAAAGAACTGTAGATCGCATTAAAAATCGAGATGCCGATTACCACGATGAACACAACATAAATTTCTATGTCAACTTTGTAATGATTGTTCTTCATATGTTATTGTGAAAATTTTTTACGGATTTACTGTCATGGCGAGGTTGGCCAGTGTGCTTGATATTTTTAGTCCGGCCACCTTTCCGGCAGTTTGGTTTAATTCAAATCTTACTTTATTGTCGGTGGTTATTAAGTTGATGGTGGCACCCTGTTCCGAGTGTTTGGCTTCCTCGGAAATAATCAACACACTTTTCCCGGCGTATTTTTTTGCCAGCTCCTCCAGTTTTTGAACTTGGGATTTGGAAACAAAAATGACCTGAAATAATGAGTTGTCGTCCGAAGTAATTTTAATTACTTCAATGGGCAGGTTGCCCACTTTTTTTTGCGTTGCAATAAGTTCAAGCGCCCCCTGTATATCGGAGTTTCCAACAATACCGATCCTGAAAGACGGGGAGGGTGGTTGGTTCCATTCGATGTGCTTGGTAAAATTGTAAATGAACATCGCTTTGATGGTATATTCATTTCCTGCGTCCCCCACAGGTTTCATGCTCATCAGGAGGATGGTCAATGACAATACCAGGGCTGTTTTCCTGCCCGAATAAAAAGCATTCGATATGAAAATAAAAAACATCAAGTTTCCCTGGTATTATTTTTTAGAGAAATTAAATTCATACGATAACCGGAAGCGGAATTCACGTGATGCTCCCGGAAGCGGCGAATGATAACTGTTGTAGGGTTGTATATAATTTTCCTTTTCGTCCAGTAAGTTCGAACAACCGATTCCTGCACCAAGATTTTTTATAAAAATATCTTTCATGTTGAGGTAAAGTCCGGCGAAAAACTGCTGGTTGTGTTTTTGAGTAATGTTTTCACCGGTATTGGGATCCACATCGATGAAGGCATAACGATCGCTGTTCCACGACAGCGTTCCGTTAATGCTGATGTTTTCCTTCAGCATTAAACTTCCTGAAAAATTAATTTTGTGAGCCGGGAAAGCAAGAAACACACTGGCGTTTTCCCCGACACTATAATCCATTACCGAACTGTTACTTCTAGTATGATAATAGGAGTAGTTGATGTCAACATAACCGCCTTTCCCTTTTAATTTAAAATCAACCTCCACGCCCCTGGTACCGGATACACCGTGATTTATATATGCATCTCCTTCATTATAATAATAGATGATCGGGTTAAGTGTAGAGATGTCATAAAAATTGGCTGAGAGAAAAAACAGGTTGCTGAATTCGTAGCCCGCTTCCACTTCTGCAACGGTTGTATTCTCCGGCTTGATCCCGGTTCCAAAGTTGATATTTTCAATGCCGGGAGCCCTGTATGCTTTGCTGAATAATATTTTTGCATGGAACTTATCGATTACCTTGGTGATTCCGATGCGCGGTACGAACGACGGATCATAATGATTATTGTCGTGGAAGCGAGCGCCAATTGTAATGTTTGCAATTTTATTGCTCCATAATAACTGGGTAAACAAAGCGGTGTTTCTATACTCTACAGTTCTCGATCCGTTATTAAAAAATTCGCCTTCGATGTTGTTGTTGGCAATGTCAGTAAAATACTCGCCGCCTGCCAGGATATTTAAGTGTTCGCCGGGATCGTAGCTGCATGTAAGGTTGTAATGCGGCTGATGAGATGTGATATCAAATTTCAAATATTCGCCTTCAATGGAGTCCCCCGTATACCTCCAGGGAGTCTGTTGTTTATAATTGAACTTTGGGGTGATTGAAAACCTGTCGCTGAGAATCCATTTATACTTTGCTTCAAAATAATATGAGTTGAAATCATTGCCAACCGAAGTTTGATAAAGATGATCATATCCGTCAAGCATGGTTGTGTGATAGACATCGGCAATTGCCCGCAGCGAAAATTCTTTGTAAGACAACCCAGCGTTTACAAATGAGGGGTTCAGTTTCTGCCTGTCACCCATACTGACGGACTGCCCGAAATAATCGGTGTACTGTCGGTCGCTCCGGTTTCCTTCACCGATCAGCGCTCCAACATTCAATGCAAGATCCCCAAAATGCTGACCGGCACTGATGGAGTAGTTTTTCCTGGCAAATGTTTCCTTCATCCGGCCATAGCTTGCCGTTGCTGAAACACCTGTAAAATCCCTGTCGTTTTTTGTGATGATGTTGATGACGGCGTATTCAGCGTTGCCTCCGTAAATGGAAGAGCCTGGGCCGCGAATGATTTCTATTTTCCGGATTTGTTCGACCGGGTAATGATTTCCAAACTGCAGCGTAGAGTAAAGGGCTTCATTCATTTCCTGGCCATCAATCAACAGGAGCATCTTTCCCTCATGCGCCCAGTTGCCCCGTATTCCAAGCCCGACAACGCCCTGAACATCAACAGCGAAATCAAAACCCGGAATGAGTTTCAAAATATCCATCAGGTCCTGTGCTCCTGAGTTTTTAATTTCTTCTTCTGTAATTTGAGAAACAATTCCAGGAGATTCCCTTGGTGTTAATGCTTTGTGGGATGCAACTGAAATCTCAACATTCATTAGTTGTTCCAGCGACATCTCAAAAAACGAGTTGGTGTCCCGAGGGACCAATGCCAGGTTCTGACTGAACGCAGGACATTTAACCAACAGAAGAATACTAAAAAAAATAACTGTACTGGTCTTCATGAGATACAATAATTAACGGCATTTCGGAAAATGCCTGTTATTTTGAATAAATTATACAGGTATCGGGTCTGATTGTTTTGTGTAAAAAGAAAGGTTCCTTACAAGGAACTTACACACCATTCCGCCAAACGAAAAATTATGCGGAACCCTTTTATTAATGCAATAAGGTCAGTTGATTTTTACGAATTTCTTCGTCACCGTTTTCATATCGGTTTCAATTGAAATCATGTAAACACCGGCCGGAAAAGATTTAATATTGAAAGAAAACAGTTGGGTTTTGCCAGGTGATTTCTCTATCGTTTCTGCTAACTTTTCTCCCAGGATATTTCTAAGCTCAATCCCGATTTTTTTATTTGGGTTGGTTTCAAGTTCAACGTACAGCATATCAGAAGCCGGGTTTGGAAACAGGTGAACAAAATCGTTCTCGTTAACCGAAAGTATTCCTACAGTAGAAACGATGTATGGTTGTGATGCAGATGAACATCCATTCGCATCATAAACCGTCACCGAATAAGTCCCGGGAATGGCTGCAACATAAAATTGGTTTGTTTCGCCAGACAGCAGCACGCCGTTGTAATTCCATTGGTATCCATAATATGCCGGAACAAAAAGTGTGTCTCCTGCCTGGTAAATGACAGGGGCAGAAGGAGCTACATTCACATGAATAAATCCGGGTAAAAACAACGTGTCAAATTGCCCGGGATTGGATGCAATTAATGTTACATCATAATTGCCGGAACCGGCATAACAAATATTTGTTGGGTTGATGGCATTTGAAAAAGAGGGCGTTGCTCCCGGAAAAAGCCAATGAAGCGCAGTCATGTTCTGGGACAAGCTAACAAAGGTGAGGCAGCTTCCGGAGCAAACCGTTGTGTCGCTGCAAATAAAATCAGCCACCGGCTGCAAACAACCATTTACATGAATGACATTGGAATCTGTTCGCAGGGAAGTACAGTGACCATTTGATACACTCAGTGAAACGGTGTAAGAACCCGGCATAGAATAACAAATGTTGCCCGGAACCTGGTTCACTGAAGAGGATGGTGTTGCTCCTGGAAATGACCATAGCCACGACGTTACATTTCCGCCGGAAGAATCCTGGAATAAAATACATTGATGCGGGCAAATGGATGATTGTGATGCTGAAAAATTTGCGAACGGTGTGTTGTAAATCGTAACGGCATTGACAATGGCCATGGATTGCACACAACCATTTGATGAAACAGCATCAAGCATAACGGTGTAATTGCCGGGTGTTGTATACAAATGATTGGGTTGGGCTGATGCGGATGCTGACCCATCACCAAATGACCACATGTATGAAATCGCTCCCGAGGAACTATTCGTAAAAAAAACAGTGAGTGAATCGCATGCCGATGATCCGCTGGCAGAAAAATTGACCGATGGAATATCATATATTGTAATTGGATGCGTAATCGAATCCATGCACCCCAACTGGTTCGTCACCATTAATTTTACGGGATAATTTCCGGCAGTCAAATAAAAATGATCCGGGTTCACCAAAGATGAATGCACACCTGTGTCGCCGAAATCCCATGAGTAGCTCACGATCATTGCTCCGTTGGAATTGGAAGCGTTGAGAAAATGAACGGTATCGTTCAGGCAAACCGATGATGCGTTAAATGCTGCCATTGGTTTTGGATTCACAACAACGAGGTTTGCCATAGTATCAACGGCTGAACAACTTCCGGTGGTGCCCGACAGAACAACAGAATAGGTTCCCGGAGAAGAATAAACATGTGTGGGGTTGGTGAGTATTGAACCTGTTCCATCGCCAAAATCCCAATTATAAAAAGACGCGCCTGAACTGTTATTCATAAAGGTCACCGAAAGCTCACCGCAACCTACCGTTGAATCCGGAGAAAAATTTATTGCCGGGGCAGGATTTATTGCCAGACCCAAACTAATTGAATCTACGCAGCCCGCATTGTTGGTAACCATCAACTGTACCTGGAAATTTCCTGCCGACGAATAAAAATAGTTCGGAGATGCGAGTGCAGAGGTGCCGGCTCCATCACCAAAATCCCAATGATGCGAAGAAACAGGCTGACCGTTCCCGGTTGACAAATCAATGAAGCGGACCGTGTCGCCGTAGCAAACCGGCGATGCCTGGAAGGCGGCTGTGGGCAATGGGTTTACGTGAATTAAATGAACGATGCTGTCAGTAACCGTACAGCCATTCACTGATGTGGCCGTTAAACTCACCGTATAGTTTCCCGGTGAATTATATTGATGCGTCGGCGCGATCGCAGTCGATGTGCTTCCGTCTCCAAAAATCCAGGTGTAAATGCTTCCGTTGGTTGTATTGTTTGCAAAAGCTGTTGTCAAATTTCCGCAACCGGAGACTGTATCAGAAAAAAAAGAAACAGAAGGATTTTCAAAAACAAGAACCGGCTGTGTAAATGTTGACGAACATCCTAAATTATCCCGGACAGTCACGCTTGCATTGTATGTGGAGGCTGCACCATAAACGTAAGAGGTGTTTTGCGATGATGCCGTTCCGGAGCCATCACCAAAATTCCATTGCCAGGAAGAAACAACACCCAGTGACGATGTTGCAGTTGCCGAAAACATGATCGCTGTTCCAAGGCATTCAGGGGAAAAAGAAAATACCGGTTGTACCTGGTCAACATTTACAACGATCTTCTGACGGAATGTACCCGGACAAATTCCTGCATAAAAATTTGTGGTGGAAGCAAGAGCTGGTGTCGTAAAATTATTTCCTGTTCCAAGTAAGTTTCCTCCCGTTTCATTGTCATACCAGGCGATCACAGATCCAACCGGTATAACACCAATTGCAGATGCGTGCAAGGTCACATAGTTTCCGGAACAAATGGTGGTGTCACTTGTGATGATATCATAATTACCGATGACTGCATTATTAATTCCCACGCCGCCTTTGGTGGCGCCGTTCGGTGGAAATTCCGTCAGGCTGAAAGAATTTGTTGTTCCGTTGTTACCACCATTTACAGTTTTTGAAATGGTGCCGTTTGAGATGGCAATATAGCCACCACCTCCGCCTGCACCGGGACCTTCTGCTTCCTGGTTAAAAGCATTGATGGTCTGGTTCCCGCCATTTCCACCATTGGCTGCAGCAGAAATACCAGTTAATGATCCTATGGAATTCAGGATGATTGTTCCACCGCCACCGCCACCGCCTGCTCCGTCGGTGCCATTGTTAGCAGAAGTATTTATTCCGTCGCCGCCATTTGCGATGAACTGTCCGGTTCCTGAAACTGTTCCATAACCGGTGAGATAAATTATTCCGCCGCCATTTCCGCCACCACCGCCTTTGTTGTCATTCTGATCGCCGGCCCCGCCGCCACCTCCAATAAATATTTTTCCTGTAGAATAATCGAGGGGGCGACCACCAAGTCCTCCGTTATAATCTCTTTTGTCGCCACCCCACGCTGTATTGTTTGGCGGTGTGACCAGTGCATTCTGATTCGTCGCTGAAAATGTATATCCGCCTCTGCCACCTCCGGAACTGGCAAGTGCAGCAAACCCATTGAACTCAAGATTCCATGCGGCAATCCAGGATGTATTGCTCACATCCGGGCAACCCTTTCCATTATAAGCATTGATGTCTCCTGCATTTGCACCGCCGCCGCCGCCTGAATTATGAGCATCAGCACCGCCGCCGCCATTGGCTGCTGCACCACGGCAGTATCTTCCTCCTAATTGATCGTACACGGTTTCAAAACCGGCAACTCCTTCACCTTTTTCTGCACCAAGATCTCCGGTGGGCCAATAGGTATTGTTGACTCCGTAGGACGATAAATTTTCATTGAGTATGCCACCCCGGAATCCCTTTCCCGACACGTCAATTTTTCCTGATCCATTCAGAAGAGTGTTTCCAGACACTTCAATTGCAACGACACCGCCGACCGATCCGTTCCATGTGGAACCTGTGACCGACGAGGCATTGTTCACTGTCAGCGATGCGTAGCGTGGAACCCTTATCACCTGTACTTTTCCGGAAGAAGAGTAATGGTGTTGCAACGGACAGTTGAGGTTGATAGTCGTCTGACCGGGAACCCCCGCCACTTCACAGAATTCATAGTTGCCACAATTATTATAATTGAGTATTTCACCATAGGTGCTATCCATGGCAACTTTAATAGTTGCTCCCTGTATTTGAATGATCATGATCAAATCACCTGCAGAAAGAGGGGCTGGAAAAACACTGTTAGCATTCAGGCTGCTGTTTGAAACCGAAAGTGATGTGCTGCCTGCAAAAACATCGGCGGAAAGTGTCGTGTATTCATTCACAATTAGGTTTTGTGATGAAACTGTTTTTGAGCCGTCTTTGCCTCTCTGTGCAAAAAGTGACGACCCCACCAGTATCAGCAGGCACGCACACATAAAAGTTATCCCGGTAGTTTTTTTCATTACTGGCTGTTGGGTGATGGTCGGCGATTACCTGGCTATATTCCTTTTATCACCCCGATATCCGAAGCAAATTAAGAAAAATGCAATGATCAAATTTGGATATTTTATGAATGCCTCCAATGGGTTAAAAGATCCTGAAGGATTATTCCCACTTGAATACTTTCACGGCAAGAACATAAACGGCAACGCCCCAGAGTGAAACAATCCCAATCTGGTGGCCGACACTTAAAAGGCCGGCTCCTTCAAAGGCCACTTTTCTCATCGCATCATTCAGGTAAGTGAGTGGAAGAATGTTACAAATAGGCTGAAGCCAGGAAGGAAAAGCCGAGATCGAAAAAAATGTACCCGACAATAAAAATTGCGGAAGTGTGATGATGTTGGCTATTGGCGGAACGGCGCTTTCGTTCCTTGCGATTCCGGAAACCGCAAAGCCAAAGCCCATGAAAACAATCAGGCCCAATGTTGAAAGAACAAGCATGTTAATGACGGTGATCACTCCATGAATCAAAGTAAAATGAAAGGCATAGTGCCCGATTAATATGATGATGAGTGCGCCCGTGAGCGCGAAAATCAGCCGGCTTAATGCTTCACCCAAAACAATGTATGGCCGCTGTATAGGCGTTGCAAAAAATCTTTTGATGACAAGTGTCTGCCGTAGGCTGAGAAAAACGAAAGCTGTTCCAAAAACACCGGAACTTAACAGGGAAAAACCAAGCTGGCCGGGAAGTATGAAGTCAATGGTTTTATATTCCCTGATGCTTACTTCTTTTTCTTTCAACTCGGCAATGGAAGGAACTTTTGCAATGACTGTATTGATGTTGTAAAAAATATTGTTCAATACTGATTTTAGAATATTGCCTCTTTCACGTGATGCATTCGTGGTTTCCAGGTAAACCAGGTACTGCGGCATCGTACTTTCGCTGTTTATTTTTACACTCAGTGTGGCATCAATCCTTCCTTTTTCAAGACTGCTTTTCATTTCCGATTCCGACAACGAGGTGTCGAGCCTGATCACAGGAACATTCAGCAAGGCCTGGTAAACCGGGTTGTTTTTATCACAATCTTTTTTCACTGCAACGTCCACTGAAAAAACACCGCCGCCGATGAATCCGAAAACGATAATAAAAATCAAGGGGAAGGCAAGGGTAAATACTACCGCCGACGGACTCCTTGTAATTGAACGCAGGCTTGCTCTTGTGATGGCGAGCATGGCCCTTAGCTGACTGTATTTTATTTCCTGCATGTGTATGGTCCGCGTAAAATTATGATCGGCTTTAAAAAATTATTCATCCCTCCATTCATGACCTGTTAACGACAGAAATACGTCTTCCAGGTTTGCCTGTTTCACTTCTTTCTTTCTTTCAAATCCCTTCGAAACAAGGTCATCAATTAATTTGTCGGGAGTATCGAGTGCGATGATCCTGCCCTTTTCAACAATGGCAACCCGATCGCACAGATTTTCCGCTTCATCCATATAATGAGTGGTAATCACCACCGTTGTTCCTTTGTCCCGTATTTGCCTGATCAGATCCCATAAATTTCTTCTTGCCTGCGGATCAAGTCCTGTTGTGGGTTCATCAAGGAAAACAATTTTCGGTTGGTTGATCAGGGTAGTACAAATGGAAAAACGTTGCTTCTGACCACCGGAAAGTTCTTTGTACTTTGCCTTTCCCCGGTCTTCAAGTCCAACCAGCCCCAGCATTTCTTTCGGATCTATTTTCACATTGTAAAGACCGGAAAACAGACGGAGTAATTCAAGCAGGGTGAGGCTTGGATAGTAACCGGCTGATTGCAACTGAACGCCAATGAATTTTTTGATGGCATTGGCGTCTTTGTCAACAGAAAGTCCTTCCACCGTAACCTGGCCGGAAGTTTTTTCACGTAACGTCTCGATGATTTCAAGTGTCGTCGTTTTGCCGGCACCGTTGGGCCCGAGTAACCCGAAAATTTCTCCTTCGTAAACATCAAAACTGATCCCGTTCACAGCATGAATCTGCGAATAATGTTTCACGAGGTTTCTTACCTGTATGATGGCGTTGGACTGGTTCAAAATTCAGAAAATTATGGTGCGAAACTACTATATTTTTTTCAGGTGAAATCATCGCCTGGTGAATACAAAAATCTTTTTACCAAACAGTCCCATATCTTGAATATATTTATCCTGTGAAAAAAAATCCATCTTCTTTCGTTATCCTGCTCCTTGTTCTCCTTTTTCCGGTTCATTTGAAAGCCGGCGACCATGGCCCTGTGACAAGCGACACCACCTTAACCCGGACTCTTTTGATATCAGCTGATTACGGCACGAACAAAACATATCTCGGCAGGTCTTCCAGCGTAAACCAGGTTTATGTATCATCATCGGTCTCATACGAATCACCTTCCGGTTTTTTTGCAGGGATTGAAGCGTACCGGCTTTTGCAGCCAAGGAACCGTTGGGAGGAATTCGATATTCATGCAGGGTGGGATTTTTTTCTCTTCAGAAAAAGTGTGGAGGCTTCCGCCAGCTACAGCCATTCAGGATACGGAAAGCAAAGCCAGCAGATCACTTCTTCATTAAACAACAACCTGGAGTTTACGCTGGGAAAAAATTTCAGGGTCGTGAAATCAAAACTATTCCTCGATTTTGATTTTGGGAATGGGAGCAAAGATTTCAGCATTGCCCTTGATGAATCGCATGATTTTGTTTTCGAAAATCTTTTTGCTGAAGAAGACCAGCTGAAAGTAAAACCATTGATAAGCCTGGGTGCCGGAACGCTGAATTTTTACCGGCTGTATCTGAAAAAACCATCTGAAAAACCATCGTTGCAAAACCTGGCCGCCACCATCGATACAAAGTTTGCGTTGACAGGCATTGAGTTTTCTCTTCCTCTTGAATATGATCTCGGAAGATTTTCCTTTGAACCCGCTGTTCATTACAACATTCCGCTGAACCAGCCAAAGAGGTTTAACTCAACACCCGTGACGTATTTCACTGTCTCGCTGGCCTATGCGATCATCTGATTGCGCCTTTTTGAAAACACGAAAGGTTTATACCGATACGGTATCATACCTCCGCCAAGGCGGATTGGATTATTTTATATTGAGTAATGGTATTGCTTTCTAAAAAAGATTCAGCCGGCTCATCAGGTTGTCTTTGTATGATTTGCCGATAGGAATCCTGTTTCCGTCGATGATGCAGGCGTTTTCTTCGAGCGCAGAAATTTTTTCCAGCTGAACGATGTACGAACGGTGCACCCTGGCAAAATTCAGCTGGGGAAGTTTTACTTCAATGTCTTTCATCGAACTGTGCAGGATAAACTGTTCCTTGGAAGACGTCTTGATGATGACATAATTATCAAGCGCTTCAATCCAGAGGATGTCCTGGAAATTAACTTTTACAAAACGTGAATCCTTTTTGACAAAGAAACTGTTGTTGGCATAAATGTTTTCGAGAAAATTGAATAGGTTTTTATCGGCGCTTGTTTCTGATACGGTATCCTTTTTCCCCGGTGATGTGAGCACAAATGCGCATCCGTTAATTTTATTGTTCACTGTTAAGATGGGAAAAGTGTTGACGCTTACCTTGTGTTCCGAAACGCCGTTGGAGATGGCAAGCTCAGAGTCGTTTTCTTTTTTCTGAACCGTACCCACAACCGTGTGTGCAAGTGTTTTGATGGCATCCCTGGTTGCCTGGTTGCAATTTTTCATGGCCAGCCCGATGTCTTTTCCGAGCACTTCCTGCTTGAGCGATCCGGTGAGGGTTTCCGCCATGCGGTTCATGAAAATAATTTTTTCATTCGCATCGGTGATGATCACCGCCACATCGAGACTGTCGAGCGCCGTTGCAAAACGGTTTCCTTTATTTTGAATTTCGAGATCCTTCGTGTATTTGTAATGGGCAATTTCAATGGCCGTCCGGATATCGTCTTCTTCAAACGGTTTGATGATATAACCATACGGTTCGGTCAGCTTGGCTCTTTCAAGTGTGTTCTTGTCAGAAAATGCGGTGAGAAAAATAAAAGGTATCTCATAGTTCTGGTGAATCTGCTCTGCCACCTGGATGCCGTCGAGGTCGCTTCCTTTTAAATTGATATCGAGCAGGATCAGGTCGGGGTTTAGTTTTTCGATGGAGTCGAGCGCCTTTTTTCCGTTTGAATAGGGATCAAAAGCTTCGTAGCCAAGTTTTTTAAGGATGTGCTGAATGTCTTTGGCAACGATGATCTCGTCTTCCACAATCATGATCTTGAGTGTATTCATAGTTTCAGGGTTACCTGTTGTACCCACATTCCAATGGTTTTGTTCCAATTTTTTTCAACCAATTTTATGTGGAAGCGGCCTTGGGGTATTTAAAAAAAACTGAAAATTTAGTTCCCTTTTCACGTGAAACCTGTAGTTCCCCGTCGAGCTGATTGGCCAGCGCTGTGATCAACTGCATGCCGAGTGATTCGGCGTGTTCCACATCAAAATTTTCTGGCAAACCGGCTCCGTCATCAGAAATGGACATCCTGATTTTCTGTTCCGGTAGTTTTTTCAATTCAATTTTTATTTCTCCTGTACGGTCTCCCGGAAAAGCATACTTCAGCGAGTTGGAAACAATTTCATTGATGAGCAATCCGCACGGCATGGCGGTATCCATATCAAAGGCGACATCATCTGCTTCAATCACCAGTTTTACACGGTCCGTTTTGTCGCCGTACGACTGAAATAAAAACTGGTTGAGTTTTTCAACGTATTCCCGGAAATTTATTTCCGTCAGTTCATCCGCCTGGTAAAATTTTTCATGCACCAATGCCATGGAACGAACACGGTTTTGCCCGTCCTTAACGGCCTTCAGCGTTTGTTCGTCTTTGATGTAACCAGATTGAAGATTCAGCAGGCTGATGATGATCTGCAAATTATTTTTTACCCGGTGATGGATTTCTTTCAGGAGAATGTCCTTGTCGTGGAGTGACGCTTTGATTTTATTTTCCAGGATTTTGCTTGCCGTAATGTCGGTGTCAACAAATACCAGTTCCTTGAGATTATTCCTTTCATCAAAAATCGGAGTTAAGGTAGAGCTGATCCACAAATCCGGATTGTGTGCGGAGTGAATGTTGGATTCAAAAATTTTAGATCTTTTTTCCCTCACCGCTTCCGCGATCACTTCCCGTACATTCTGATAAACCTGAATCTCGGAAACATTTTTCCCGATGATTTCATTGCCGCTTCCAATGATTCTTGAAAAAGCATCATTCACCCAGTAAATTTTTCCGGCAGCATCGGCAACCATTACGGCGTTGTCGGTTTTGCTTGCGACCAGAGAAAGTTTTTCCAGTTCAAAGTTTTTTTCAGACAGTTGTTTTGTTTTTATTTCCACACGTTCTTCCAGCAGTCGTCGTACCCTCCTGAACGTGCTGGTTCGCAACTTAAAATAAATGTAAATGGTTCCGAGGAACATCAGGAAGCTGATGGCGATCAGCCAGATGTCGCGCCAGGGTGTAGTGGAGTGGACGGGTTCAAAAACCGTCCCTGATAACAGAATAGTAAGACAAGCCATTGGCAAAATGAAAGGAGAAAATAAAACTCCGCTTCCTTTTTACTCTAAACACTGAAAAATGTTTTATAAAAAGAGAACGTTGCCTTTGGATTGGCCGGGTTAAAAACCAGTATGCGAATCACACAGGTCTTCGTTGAAATCAACTGCCGGTTAATGCTTTGCGTGATGGCGGCTGTAAAAATAATAGATGATCAAACCGATTGTCATCCAGACAAACAATCGAATCCAGGTATCGCCGGGCAACGATACCATCATCAGGAGGCAACTAAGAATTCCCAAAATCGGCACAAGGGGAACCAGGGGCGTTTTAAATGGCCGTGGAAGTTCCGGGTGTGATTTACGCAACACCAGGATGCCGATACAAACCAGTACAAAGGCAAACAAGGTCCCGATGCTGGTCATCTCACCAACCACACGGGCGGGAATAAATGCGGCGAACAAACTTACAAACAGGCAGAACACTCCGTTCGATTTCCATGGCGTTCTGAATTTAGGATGCACCTCGGAAAAAACTTTTGGAAGAAAGCCATCCTGCGACATGGAATAAAACACGCGTGATTGTCCGAGCAACATCACCATGATCACTGATGAGTAACCGCCGAGGATGGCGAGTATAATCAGTTTTTGCATGAAGCCGTAAGGTGTGTGGGAAATGGCTACAGCAACCGGAGCAATTCCGTCCTGGCCTTTGAACTCAGTGTAATTCGCAAGACCGGTCATCACGTGTGCGAACAGAATATAAAGTACGGTACAGATGGCAAGAGAAAGCAGAATGCCGATTGGCATGTCGCGCTGCGGATTTTTTGCTTCCTGCGCTGCTGTAGAAACGGCATCAAAACCAATGTAGGCAAAGAAAATAATTCCTGCTGCCCGTAAAATTCCGCTCCATCCGTATGCTCCAAATGTTCCGGTGTTTTCAGGAATATAAGGTGTGTAATTTGCGGAGTTCACATAACCCCATCCGAGGAAAATGAAAACCAACACCACCGAAACTTTGATGGCCACAATGAGGTTGTTCACAAACGCTGATTCCTTCGTTCCGCGGATCAGCAGCAGAGATACCAATACAACAATCACTACTGCAGGAAGATTGATGATGCCGGTGATGACGGTTCCGTCGGCCTGTGTAATGCTATCCCAGGGCGACATGGTAAGCTGATCCGGCAAATGAAGGTGAAAAAGTTCCAGAAATTTTTTCAGGTAACGGGACCAACTGATGGAAACGGTTGCGGCTCCAACCGCATATTCCAAAACCAAATCCCATCCGATCACCCAGGCAATGAATCGTCCCATGGTCGCATAAGAATAGGTGTATGCACTTCCTGCCACAGGAATCATCGAAGAAAATTCAGCATAACACAACCCGGCAAACAGGCAACCAATCGCCGCGATCACAAAAGAGATCGTCACCGCCGGGCCGGCATTGTTTGCAGCGGCAAGTCCTGTGATGGAAAATAATCCTGCCCCGATGATGGCTCCAATCCCAAGTGAAGTAAGGTTGTAAGCTCCGAGCGTGCGTTTTAAACTATGGGCACTCTCCTGTGATTCTGAAGAGATGCTCGACATGGGTTTCTTTGCGAAATGGCGATTTGGCATATGGGCGATGTTGTTAGTTGCAACGCAATGTAAATACTAAATTGACACAAACAAAAAATGGTGGTCGTAACTAATTTTCGGCCATGTTTATTTCATTCTCCCACCTTCACCCTGATACCTTCTGAATGTGCTGCAAACTCCGGCGCATACATGCATTGAATTTCTGTAATTCCATTCGAGAAATCACCGCTGTGTGCTACGCGAAGCGGATACTCAAACACATACGTTCCTTTGTTGAGGTAAGAGAAAAAGAAATTCACCGATGCATCGCGCGTGGTTTCATAATAACCAAGCCCATCCTGCCATTTGTATTGTGACAATACCTGTTCGGGTTCAAACCCGGAAGCTCTCATGTCTTTCATCATCACATATTCCATGTTGCGGTCGACACGCAATTCGATGCGGACTTTTACCCGGTCGCCCGGCTTCAGCATGGTTTGACTGGTAACCGGAAAAATAACCGGACCTGTCGAAGAAGGTTTTTCAACAAACAATTCTTTCTTCAGATTCAAAGGCGTTTGATGCGGTGTAATTTTATCCAGTTGTTCGAAGTACTGCCAGTACATTGCCCCCCAGGTGACCACATCATTCCTGTTGTTCACTGTAACGTCGGCCATCGCCGGACTGATCTCTGTTCCACTCCATGATGTTTTAAAATAACCGGTTCCGGCTTCCACTTTTACATCGGGCATTTCTGAGGGATCCATTTTTTTTCCTCCGATTGTAATTTCAACAGGCGATGATTCGGCAAGCCAGTTTGTTCCTTTTAACAACAAGGCATAGCACGCTTCGGCCGTCGCTTTTGTTGTTTTCCAATCCTGTGTTTGTTTTTGTTTGAGCAGCCACACTTTCATCTCATTGACCGATTGCTGATCTTTTGCAATTTCATCAAATGCTTCGATGAGCAATGCCTGCGTTTCAACGGGAGCCTGCATCCAGTAATATCCTCCGGAATTGTTTTTCCAATACATTCCAAGTTCTTCGCTGTGCTGCGAATTTTCTTTTAATGATTTCAGGATGTCGGATGGAATTAATTTGTCGTCATAGCGGTAGAGAGCGAGGGCTATCATTCCCTGCAGGTATTCGCCATTGCTTAACCAATACTTTTGACACTGCTCTTTGTAATAACCAAATGCTTTCTTTGAATCGGGAGCAACGGGCAGGTCTTTGAAATAACTTCTTGCATAGAGATACTGAATCTGAATGGAAGACAAATGATTTTTCTGCAAATCAACTTTCGTTTCCACAAGCCTGTTAAAATCATCTTTGATTCGTGCATCAAGATATTGGACAGCGTGTTTTACCATGCTCCATGTCTTATCATTTTCACGAACATTTTTTACTCCAAGGTGATCCAGGTGGCCGAAACCTTCCACCATGTATTGTGTGATGTATCGGTCGTCGGGCATTCCTTCAAACCAACTCCACGCTCCATTCGGCGTTTGTTTCTTTTGCAGCTTAACCAATGCACCATTGAGTTCGTTCGACATTTTATTCAAATCAAAAAGCAACCCGACACGTTTTTTTCTTTCGGTTTCATTCTTTGCATCCAGCACCCATGGCGTTTCTTCGAGCATCAGTGATTTTAATTCCTGGTTCTTTTCAAGGTTGGATAAAAATGCATCCGGTGATTTCGACTTCCATGAATCGAATACGGCTTTGATCTTCGGACTTGAGTTCGCAATGTGAGACGCGATGGCATTGGCATAATAGCGTGAGAAAATCTGTTCCGAACATTCATACGGAAACTCCATCAGGTACGGCAATGCCTGAACGGCATACCATGCAGGGTTCGATGTAAATTCGAGTGTGAGTTTATGATTGTTTAACGTTGCTGACGATGCTGAATTTTTAAGTTTGGAAAATTCAAATGCCTTGTTTTGTTTTCCCCTCACCGGCAAAGGAAGTGTTTCTGTTACCAGCATCCTGTTGCTTAATACCGGCACAGCCCGTTCTTCACCGTCGCTGAAGTTGCCGGATTTTGCAACCACTTTATAGGTGATTGCACCAACGCCTTCGGGAATTGCAAGGTTCCATTGCACCAATGTGCTTTGTCCTTTTGCAACAGAAAAAGATAAAACAGATGTTGCTTCTCCCTTTTTCTCTTTACTAAATGAAGGAATAAAAATGTTCAGCGGTTTCATGGTGATCGCATCAAATAAAAACAACTCTGCTGTTCCGGTTAACGATGAATCGGATTGGTTTGAAATTTTTGTTTTGAAAGTAATTTTATCTCCTTCCCTGAAAAATCTTGGGGCATCTGGAATTACCATGAGCTCCTTTTGTGTGAGGAGTTCTTTTTCAATCATTCCGTATTTCAGATCGGTGGTGCTTGCAAAGCCCATCATCTTCCAGCGTGTTAATGCTTCGGGAATGGTAAACGAGACGATGATTTCTCCGCTGTCGTTTGTGGTCAGGTGCGGATAAAAAAATGCGGTCTCATTAAAATTACTTCTTCCTTTTACTGCCGACAAACTTTGTGATTTCCCGGAATCCTTTCCTGCCTGTTCGCCTGTTTTGGCAGAATTAAAATCTCCTTTGTCTGTGTCTTCATTTTTTTTGAACACCGATTTTTCTTCCGCTTTTCCTCCTGCAACATCTCCGGTCGCCGTCATCGCTTCGGCATGTTGAGCAGCCATCCGTGGCGTCGACACAACAGACTCGTCCATCAACGCTCTTGTTCCCTTTGAATGATAACCACCGCCGTAATCATATCCTCCGTAAAAATTATATCCGAACCAATTCAGCTGATCGTATGTTTTCATTGCGCCCGGGAGATAAACATTCCATTTGTCTCCGTACAGATTTGAGTTCACAACGGCGAATGAATGATAGGCCGTGAGGCTGAGAGAAGCATAATACAAATTATAAATATCGAATCTCCAGTCATGCGGCCTGAAAGCATCCAGCGAAGCATCGTACATGGTTGCCAGCATTTCGGCGGCCACTTTTTCTCCTTTGCTTCCCCTGATTTTCATCTTCCACTCTTCCTGCTGGCCCGGATACAACTTGCTCCGGAATGTTTCAAAAGAAATATCGAGTTGTTTGTTGGTATAGGGAATCGTGAGAACATGATCAAAGTGGTAGTCGCGGTTGTGCAGGATGAACGTAACATGTACGGCAATGTTGCCGCGGTATTTTTCAAGAATCGGAATCTCAATAAGTCTCTGTTCATCATTCAGTGTCATCCATTCCTTGCTGATGATTTCATTTTTCTGTTCGACCTCGTACAACACTTTTACATCTTTATCGTGTGTTCCGATCAGCAACCGGTCGGTTCCTCCGGGCTCTGCATTGTCCTTTAAAACAGAAAAGCGTGCGAAGCTGTTTGTGGCGGCTTGTTTTTCGGAAGGAGAATAAACGGTAAAGAACTTTGTGAACCGGACATCGCGGCTGTATTTGTCTTTGGATGAAGCCGTTATTTTGTAAACGCCCGGCTTCCATTCATTCCGGCCGGCGAGGTGAAGAAGGGAATCTTTTCCACTGTCGAACGGTGAGTTGTAAACCACATTTCCCGATTCCCATTTTTCCGGGTTGTCTTCATCGCCATACACATCAAACGGAAAACTTTTTTTAAATTCTTCCTTGCTGAACAACTGTTTCTCGGGCGCCGACCACTTTTTATTTCTTAACAGTCCTGCCGGTTCATTCAATTTCACAATGGAAATGTTTCCTGTTGCAGCAACAAATGATCCTGACATGTTGCGGGTATTGATCAGGAACTCTCTTCCGGATTCATTGTTCAATTCTGCTGGTATGATTACCGAAAGCATGAGTGCTTTGTAACCGGCTTCAATGTTCTGTGTTTCACTTTGTGTCTCACCATTGATATCGGTAATGCTTGCCGATACATGAAAATTAAAAACCGGTTCGTTTTCCTCGCCGATAGTTAAGTCGGGAATCGCATCAAACACAATGGTAAACTCTCCCTTGTCGTCCGTGATCGCATTGCCGTTGAGGATTTCCATTTCGGCGGAAGAGGGATAACTGCGCCAATAGTAATTCCAGTAAGGAAACCGCGCGGTGCGCACAACCCGGTATTGCACCTGCGCCTGGTCAACGGCAACGCCCGAGTAAGACGTTGCTTTGCCCTTTACCATGATTTTATCATTCAGCCTGTACACTCCCGAAATTGGTTCAAACTTCACTTCAAACTTCGGCCGTTTGTATTCTTCAACCGAAAAATACATGGAACCGTTTTCGTTTTGAATCCTCATCACGCCATTCAGCAAACCGGTTGGGGCAGTAAAGCTTCCGCTGAAGGTTCCATATTCGTTCGTGGTAAATTTTTGTTCCGATACTTTTTGTCCGTTCACATCATAAAGCAAAACCGCAGTTGATTGTTTTGTTTTTATTGAATTGTTTTCTCCGTCTTTTTCAACAATGATTCCCTTGAAATAAATAGTCTGGCCGGGACGGTAGATAGACCGGTCGGTAAAGAAAAATGTCTGCTGGTATTTTTTTCTGTCGTTCCCGCCATCGTGGTATTGATAAAAATTATCATTCAGGAATAGCCGGTCGGTTCCTGTTGTGAATTCGATATCGAAATTCCGGTAATCGCCAACCGGTTCAACGGTAAACGAACCGTCTTCGCTGGTTTTGTAACGATTCACCAGGTTGTTTTCATATTTTCTTGAAATGTAATTGTACTGCTGCACGTACAGTTTAGCAGTGACGGCTGGCATCGGCGCTCCTGATTCGCGGTTCATGACAAAAAAATCATAGCCGCCGTTTTCTTTTCTCCGGCTGACGTAGCTGATGTTGGAAATCCAGATCGTTGAATAAGCAATCCCGTTTTTCTCATACGAAAAGCCGGGATCAGAAGCAGAGAGGAGGATGTAGTTTCCGGCCGGAAGCCCCGGAATTTTTATTTCGACAGAATGATTTTGATAGTCTTCGTCAGCCTCCATGTCAACGCTCCATTCCCTGATCACCGGAAGGCTGGTGTAGTGCCTGATTAATTTTTCACCATACAGTCCTTCGTAGTTGTTTATTTCGTCACGATCGTTTTTTACAACACGGAAATAAATTTTTGAGAGATTCTTATAATTTATTTTTGCGAGCACAGGCCGATCCGGGATGTTCACCTGTTCAACAACAAACGACATGGATTTTTCTTCGATCCTGCATTTAAGAGATTTGCAATTGATGGCCCCGGGAGATTTTGGAAACCGCTCCATGGCGTCATCGCAGATTTGCTTTGCTTTTCTGATGAGACGTTTTGCTTCCGGTTTTTCACCAAATGAATACCGGTTTCCCCATTCATTGTTTAGCAAAGCAAGTTCATAAAGAGCATCGGCACTTCCCGGATCGTTTGAATATTTTTTTTCAAGTTCATTCAAGGCATCAACATACAAACTGTCTTTGCCGGGAAGGGTTGAGTTCCGGTAAACAAAACCCAGCCGGTCGAGGTCGGCATCAATCAGCGCTGCCGGTGAAACATCTTTTTTATGAAAGGCCATCAGCTCCCTGAACAAAACCACGGCATTGAATTTCATCGAAAGAGTATCTTCCAAATTCAAAGTGGCTTTTAAAAACAGGTCGGTGTTGTAAAAATATTCTGCCTTATTCATTTCAAATTTATTAGCCGGCTGAGTGAGTCCGGATTCATCGTTCATGAAAAAATCAAGCGCACGGTGTGCGAGGAAGTCATACAGTGTGGGACGGAAATTCCTGGTATCGCCCGTTTTTCCTTTTTCTATGACCTCGTCGAACATGTTTACCGGAGTGCGTTGTGAACTGTCGGCATCTGCAAGCGACAAATGATATTCCCGGGCAATTTCATGAAAGATTTTTTTCAAACCCCATGTGTTGATGTCATCGTTTTTATAATCCACGGTTTCGGTGCGGTCCAGGAAACGATACCGGTTTTGCTCATAGTATCTTTGAAATATTTCCGCCAGCATGCTGTGTAAAAGCGGCCGTGCGGGGAAAGCGGATTCTGAAATTTCCTTTTTCAGGTCTGCGATGATCTTCTTTGTTGCATCCTCCTCCGTAAAATTCTGAAACTTCATGCGGTGTATCGCCGCTTTTACCAGTTGCGGAGAATTGCTTTCTGCTTTTGCTTTTTTATAAATGCTCATCACCACCTCAAGTGCTGATTTGCTCAGTCCTTTTTTTGAGAGTGAATCAACCCTTAACCATTGTTGGGCAAAGCTGCCCGGGCTCAATGTTTTTACCGGAACATCAACGGGTGGTTTTTTATTTTTATGCTGAAGTGAAATAAACGCAACGGAAAAAATCATCGCTGCAAGAAGGAGAACCTGGTTTCTTTTTTTCATAACGGGGTATTGGCGGCTATAAAGTTAGAGGTTGATTGTTCTAAAAAAAATGATGGAGACAGGCGGTGGATTCCCGGTCTTGTGTGATTCCATAAAAGTCTGAACATTTTTACGTCATCAATCCCGGACAGATTGTTTAACTTTACTCTCGTAAATAAAAAATCGCACTCATGAAAAAAGATTCTCAACAAAACGGAAGGCGTGACTTCCTTAAGAAAAGCGCATTGCTCGCCGCGGCCGGACTTGCTTCCGGCTCCATATTAACAGGAGTTGCTTCTGCGAAAAATATTCCCGGTGAAATCCTTCCTGCAAATACGGAAGGAAAATTTTCGTTACCCGCCTTGCCTTATGCGTACGATGCGCTCGAGCCGCACATCGACAAAACGACCATGGAAATTCATCATACGAAACACCACCAGGCCTATGTGAACAATCTCAACAAAGCCTGTGAAGAAGGAAAGATAGATGCTTCGCTTGATGACATCATCAAAAACATTTCAAAATATCCAATGGCAGTTCGCAACAACGGTGGCGGCCACTGGAATCATTCGTTTTTCTGGAAACTGATGAAAGCGAATGGAGGCGGTGCGCCATCCGGAAAAGTGGCCGAGGCCATCAATGGTTCGTTCGGTAGTTTTGATGAAATGAAAAACAAATTCAACGATGCCGCCAAGAGCCGCTTTGGTAGCGGCTGGGCGTGGCTGATTGATAAAAACGGGAAACTTGAAATCGGTTCCACGCCGAACCAGGACAATCCTTTGATGGACATTTCAGATCTTAAAGGAAAACCGATTCTTTCTGTTGACGTGTGGGAACATGCCTATTACCTGAAGTACCAGAACAAACGCGCCGACTATGTTACGGCATGGTGGAACCTGGTGAATTGGGAAGAAGTTGCAAAAAATCTTTAGGCGGCTTTTTTCGCTGACCAGTTAAACAAGAGCGATATCAAACTGCACAAGGTCGATGAACTGCTGAACGCGTTCATCAATTTCTTCCTGCGTGAGGTTGATCAGTCTTTCCAGTCCGAATTTCTCTACGCAGAATGAAGCCATGGCGGAGCCATAGATGATTCCGCGTTTCATGTTTTCGAAAGAGATGTCGCGGGTTTGAGCGATGTGGCCGATGAATCCGCCGGCAAACGTATCGCCTGCGCCTGTCGGATCGAACACATCTTCCAGTGGCAATGCCGGAGCGAAAAAAACCTGCTCGTTGTTAAAAAGAAGCGCGCCGTGTTCGCCTTTTTTTATGATGAGGTACCTGGGGCCCATCTTCAGGATTTTCTGAGCCGCCTTCACAAGTGAATATTCATTCGTAAGCTGTCGCGCTTCCGAATCGTTCACCGTAAGAACGTCCACCAAAGAAATCATTTCCATGAGGGTATCCCATTGTGTTTCCATCCAGAAGTTCATGGTGTCCATCACCACGAGTTTCGGACGTTTATTCAAACGTTCGAGTACTTTTTTCTGAAGCTGCGGCATCAGGTTGCTGAGCATGAGGAATTCGCAGTCCTGGTATGAATCCGGGATAACAGGATCGAAATCGAGCAACACGTTTAGTTGGGTGTCAAGTGTGTCGCGTGTGTTCATGTCGGTGTGGTATTTCCCTGACCAGAAAAAAGTTTTTTGTCCTTTTTTAACCTGGAGTCCTTCTGTTGAGATCCCATTCTTGTGAAACTGGTGGATGGTTTCGCCCGGGAAATCGTCGCCGACCACGGAGACCAGTTTGATGTTCTTGGTGAAGTAAGATGCTGCTGTGCCGGAGTAGGTGGCCGCTCCGCCGATGATTTTATCTGTTTTTCCAAAGGGTGTTTCGATGGCATCGAATGCAACGGTGCCGACTACGACTAAACTCATGACAGTGAAAATTTTCTGCGAAGATATTGGAACTTTCTGAACAATCATCGCCCTTGTTGTTCCATAGAACCTTCTTTCTGCATGCTTTGGTTAGTCATGGCGGATAGCCGCTGCGAAAGGGGCATGTCTTCTCTTCGGTCATGACAAAAAAATAATTATTGGACTTCTTGTTACTTTCCACATTATCATTAATTTTGTCGCCCCTTAAACTCTGTTTCTGCATGCTTTTGTCCGCCCATGGCGGATAGCTTCAGCGAAAAGGGTGGATCTCCGCACTGGTAAGCCAATGCGGAGGAACATTCCTCCTTAGCCCCGATAACTATCGGGGCTGGTTAGAGCCACCAACAAATTTTTTAACTTTTTTATTGTTGAATTTTTTTAAATGTTTTTTGTTTATATTTTGAATTCCGATAAGTTGAACCGATTTTATATTGGATCAACCAAAAACCTCAAAGAGAGATTGGCTAAACACAGAACCCATTTTTACGGGAACCTGAATTTCACTTCAAAAGCGAACGATTGGACATTATACTTCCATATTGAATGTTTAACTGAAAAGCAGGCAAGAAAAATCGAAGTACACATCAAAAGAATGAAGAGCAAAACGTATATTGAAAATTTAAAAAAGTACCCCGAATTAGTTCATAAGGTTAAAGACAAATACAGCGAATCGCCTGTTGGTGTTTACAATAAATGAACCCCTCGGCTATTTTTTACAGGCCAAAAAATAATTACTGAAAATATTGTTGCTTTCAGCAATATCATTAATTTTGTCGCCCCTTAAACTCTGTTTCTGCATGCTTTAGTCCGCCCCTGGCGGATAGCTTCAGCGAAAAGGGTGGATCTCCGCACTGGTAAGCCAATGCGGAGGAACATTCCTCCTTAGCTCAGCTGGTTAGAGCATCTGACTGTTAATCAGAGGGTCCCTGGTTCGAGTCCAGGAGGGGGAGCGTAAAAAGACGTTGAATGACGTCGGGTGAGGTCTCAGAAATTCTGAGACCTCATTTTTTTTGTTGAATTGTTTGTTTTCAAGGTCTGGCATTCAGCGTAAACATCGTTCGACACCAAGAAAATTTCCCCCATAGTTTCCCCTAAAATTCTTCTCTCCTTTTCCTTCGATAAAAGAAGTCTTCATAAAATTTTATTGTATTGGTTCATACCCGATTAGCCGTCCATTTTAAAGATTCTTGTAAAGGTTCACCAAATCTAATTTTCAGGGAAGTTATTGTAACCAAACGATAGGTTAGAAATACTGAAAATAAGTATTGGCTCTTTCTTGAAAAAGCAAATGGCAAAAATATATTACCGACATAAAACTGGCAGATCAATTCTCAATGAATGGCTGAGTAAATTCAATATGAAATTATTCTCCTTGATTGATAACGGTTTACGAAAATCTCCTGTAGACATTTTCGAGCTAGGGTTATATATAGAGTGTAAAGTAATTTATTAATTAAAAAAAAATGAGAAAAGCAACAGTTACCATGTTCATCGGGAAGCCCGATGAGTGGAAATCATCCAAATTCAAAAAAGTAAAAACAGGTCTAAACTTCAAACGAAAACAAGGATTCGCAGTAGGCAGAATACCGAATCCCGAAAACGACTCGACAATCGAAGTGATTGATGTCTTTGACAGTAGATTTTTGTACGTGTATGCAAACATTTCCGAATGGTTCTTTTCTGATCGAGCAACAATGCCCGTAACAGCAAGGCACATGAGGATCTTTTTAATGAAATTAATGGATGGGATTGGGGATGATGACAGCAGCATTTTGTTGGGTAGCAACTCTTGGATTGCAGATTATCATATGGGGGAAATGCTTTTCGGGAGTATATTTTCTAGTCCCATTTATGTTGGTATAAAGATACAAAACGACTACCATAAATTAATTGATAAAGCAATGCAGTCGTTCATCAACGGAAATATGCACTCATCCAGGGGTGGGGCTCATGGAATTGTCTTTCATTTTGACAATGACGCCTTTCATATAATGAATGAGAATGCTGAAGAGGGGTTGGAGGATTTTGCAATGTTAGAACCCTACCAACTCGAAAGAAATATCTTCCATTTTAATGAACTCCTTCAGAAGTTGATAATACCGTTTGAATTAAAGGAAGCTATCGAGAAAATAGGGTTGAGATAGCAGCCATTTGAATTATTTGCCCAGAGAGATTGCCTTTACCCTTGTCGTTTTAAAAAATGGGGTTCCGGTCATTTAACGGGAGATCATAGTTTAAATGGCGGATTAAAGGCGTCTCTCAAGCAAATAGTTTGTCGCAAATATTTCAACGAAAATTCTACGTGAAATATTTTTTTGAAAAATATTTCGTACTCACGAAAGAGGCACCAGAGACAACACAGAACAAATACAAAAAGACACAATGACCCGTGAAGACAAAGAGAGCAGCCATTCAACATTGCCGCGTTTTGATTTCGGATTTTCGGAATACAAAAAAGCGGTGGATGTTTTCGCATTCTAAAACAGAAATGCTATGAGCTACTCTATTAAACCATTCATTCGTACAGACAAAGCCGTCAAGAAAAACGGGAGGTATCCGATATACTTTATGATACGGCTTGACAAAACATTAATCAAAATCCCAAGCGGCAAAGAGGTCGCAGAAAGGCATTGGGATAAAAAAACCTGCAAGGTTCGCGGGGGAGGAGCGTGTCAATTACTCAACACTTTCCTTGAAAAGAAGTTGTCAGGATTCAATGAATTCATTTTAACACAGGAAAATCTGGAAAAGGAAATTAACAAGGGTAACATCAAAGATTTCTTTCGGAAGAGAAAGCCGAAACAAACCTTCTACCAATTCTGGGATGATCAGGTGAGTCTCTGGCAGAAAATCAAAAGAGAGTCAACCCTGATGGGATATAAATATACACTACAAATTTTGAAGCTGTTTTCCCCTAACCTGAATTATAATGACATCAACCTTGATTTCATCGAACGGTTTGATAATTACTTAAGAACAGAAAGAAACAATTCTGATGGCGGGGTGTTTGGACGTCATAAATGCTTAAAGGCAATGATCAAAATAGCAATCAGAAAAGGAGTGATGACGAAGAACCCCTACGTTGATTTCAAGGTTCGCGGAGCGGAAGGGAAACGAATGTTTCTCCGTTTAGAGGAGGTGAAGAAACTAATGGGGCTTTACTTTTCCGAAGATGAAATCAAGCTACAATGTGTCAGCGAAATGTTTCTGTTTGCCTGCTTTACAGGTTTACGGTTTTCTGACATCATTCAGCTCAGGTGGTCAAATATTGATTTGCTGAGAAGAACTCTTGAGATTGATATGATGAAAACGAATAAGCCCATTCAGTTGCCTTTGATTGAACCGGCAATGAAAATTCTAAATCAGAGGAAATCGCAATCGGGTGAAGCATCAGAGGAGGTGTTTAAAACTATCTGTAATCAATATGTTAACCGGAGGTTGAAAGACCTGATGAAGAAAGCAGAAATCCAAAAGCAAATCACTTTTCATTGTGCCAGACACACCTTTGCCTGCAACCACATTGAATCTCAAACACACATGCTGGTTCTGAAAGATTTGCTTGGTCACTCAAATGTTGCTCAAACAGAAATTTACGCCAAGACATTAAACGTACAGATGATCAATGCGATGAAGGCATTAGAAAACCAATATTCAAACAAACTAAATACACCTCCACACAAACTAAGGGTTGTAAATGAATAAAAGGAAATAATCAGGTTCAGGAATAATAGGAAATCACCCCATGACAAACACACGCTTTATTACCAAATGGAATGCGCTTCAACTGATCGAAGATCGGTTGACGTTATTAAAAAAGGCCATTCTGACATTGTATGTAAACAAAGAGTTGGTTTTGTTCCTTGATAAATTCATCAGGTCTATATCAGATCAAAATGAAAAGAGGTTGATTCTTCTGTATATAAAAAAAACGATCAATCAGTTCCCAAGGAGGCTTCCGCAAGACTACGTCATGGCATTTGAAGAAGAGTTGTTACTGAACTCGGAAAAATTCCTGGAGGAACAAAGCGAATACGATCCGAGCAATTGGGTTGACATGGAGCTTGATTTCATTTTCCAAAAAACACACCTCAACCTTAACGAAGTTGCTTTGAAGCAAATCCACTCCAGTGAGAAGACTCTCGAGAAAGAATTGCTCACCATGAATGAAGTGTTGGCTTTGCTTAAGATCAGCAAGGCAACATTGGACAGAAGAAGATCGGAAGGAATGCCGTGTACTAAAAAGGGGAAGAAAATCTATTTTAAGAAAACGGAAATTTCGAATTGGTTAAACAAGAAAGACGGTCAATGAAATGGTAGCTGAAGACAAAACAAATTTATTCTTCAAACTTTGGTATAAAATTCTCCCTGATGAGAAGCTTACTGATCTCTCTAAATTATTGCTGCATGAAATTTTATATTTCATCATCTTCGGAAGCAATCAAGATTACTGCTTCGCCACCAACGACCACCTTGCTAATAGATTAAATAAGCACAGCAAAACAATAAGCAAAGGGATAACCAAACTAGTCAACACTGGATATCTGAGGCGGGAGTTAGACCGGGAGGGTGTAATGGTATCGGGGAGAAGGTTAATCCCTGTTTGGGAAAAACTGGGTATTAGCGAAAACGCTAATAATAATATAAATAATACTTTATTAGATAATAATATTACTATGGATAAAGAAGATAAGATAAATAATAAATTTATTAATATTATACTTAACGAAAACGCTAACCCATCCAGCGATACATACTACGAGGAGTTATTCGGAATTGGTGATCAAGGCATGAACTTCTATTTCTATAACATGGCAGTCGAATTAAAATCCGAATTCCCGGAATTTCACAGGTTAAAAATAGCAAACATTCTACATAATGCCTTCGATTATCGTCAGAGTAGCAAAACGAAAGGATATAAACTACTTATAAAAAAAATGGGTACGAAATTCCTTCATATATTAGTTAAACATTGCAGCAAAAATTTAAAAAGTGAGCCCCATGAAGTACCTAAATTCCCCTCCAGCGGTAATCAATATTATGATACCATGAAGATCGCTTCAATACTGAAGAAAAACTTCCTTCATCTTTACACGGAGCCTTCGATTGGATTCAAAAAATCAAGTTCTAATTGGGGTAGTCTCAGTACTGAATTGGAAATTATTAACACCGCAGATTACTATCAAATTTCTGTAAATCGAGAATGTCGTGTCATGGCTGTTATACACAGAATTGAGGAAAGAAAGGACAAGAGTGGGAAGGGGTATTTTGCCAATATTTATTTTAGCTCAGAACGTAAACCGCCTTCATCATATCTCGGTTATTACATTGCTGTTATTGATGCAGATTCTTATATGAAAATAAGGTTGTTTTTGAAAACATTAATTGGAAAGGAGGTGGTTATGCAGGGACAAAAAGCATGGAGCGGATACCATAAAAAAGAGATATTGAAAAGCTTGGCAAACAAACCATTCCTAATGAGCCCAACCATCAGATGAAAAACAGACGCAAAAATCTTGCGTTTCTGTCTGGCAAATCATTCGGTTGATTTAGGACTGTTTTCACTTCAATCATCTGCGAGGAAGCAAAAAGTCTACTTAGAAAAAGTTGAGGGCTTTATTGAACGTTCCGAATATTTCCATACTTTGGGTAATCTTTTGGGAATTTTATGTTAAAGCGAGTTCCGTTAATTGAATGTCAGCAGCAATGCTGACGCTTCGATTGAACGACAATGCAGATTTTTAATTGACAACAATAAATAAACAAAATAATTATGGCTTTTGACGCAAAAGTTTTCAGAGTTCTAGTTGCTTCTCCAGTTGATGTTGGCGAGGAGAGAAATGTAATTCCAGAAATCGTAAATGAATGGAATGCGGTTAATGCATTTGGCGCTAAGGTCATTATTATGCCTGTTAAATGGGAAACTCATTCTGCACCATTATTAGGGGGACGACCTCAAGAAATTATTAATGAACAGTTAGTAAAAGATTGTGATTTGCTTGTTGGAGTATTTTGGACAAGAATCGGAACGAACACAGGCATTTCAGTAAGCGGGACAGCAGAAGAGATTGAACAATTTGTTGAATTGAAAAAACCAGTAATGTTATATTTTTCCCAATCGCCAATTGACCCAGATAGAATTGAAATAGACCAATTCACTATTCTTAAAAACTTCAAAGAGAAAATGCGGCTGAAAGGTTTAACAGAAACTTATGCCAATATTCATGACTTCAGACAAAAATTTACACGGCAATTTAGTATTAACATTGGAAATATTTTATCACCGCCTTCTCCTATTACTAAAGCTGAATCTCCAAAAACAACAACCACAAAGGTTGGCAAGAAATCTCATTTAACTGCAAAACCAATTGTCATTAATCCAATTGGGACAGCACACGAAAAATTAACCCCTGAAAAAGTTGACGAGTATTTGATAAAGACCGTTCAAGCAGTTTCAAATCACGATGGCTGGGCAGGCATTGCAGCCGTTGGCCATTATTTACAAACATTCACTCCAGTTAACTATCACGATTTTGGTTTTCCAAAACTTAAAGGATTTCTAAAGTCAAGAAAATTATTTGAGTTTAAAGATGTAAAAGAACACCCGATGCTAAAAGCTCTACCAACAGTAACTAAGAGCTAAAAAATTATACATCCATAAATTATTTAATTTTTATTCGAAGAATATGAAACAAGTAAAACCAATTATTGCAGTTCTTTCTATAACACTTTTAGTGTTTTTTCTTAATAACTGCTCAATCAAATCTAAGCGAAAAGGTAAAAATGCTTGGAGCATTCAAAGATTAAAAGGGAATGTGCAATCCTTCCAAAGTGTAAAGTATGATGGTCAAGAAAAATTTGGCGAACCCATCAAAGCGAGCGCAACTGATTTTGAAAAAATAACCTTTAACAAAGAAGGTAATATGCTCGAAAGTGAGGAATATACAAATGACAAAAGCACTTACTATAAGAAGGTGATGAAATATGATTCAATCGGACAAAATATCGAAACAAATTTGTATAAATTAGACGGCAGTTTAGCGAGAAAATTTCTTTACGACCATGATAGTAACGGTAATACTATTGAGCAAAATATTTTTGAACCGAATGGAACGCTTTCCGATAAATACAAATTTATTTATGATGAAAACGGAAACGAACTTGAATCAACTTTTTATCACTCAGACGGAACGCTCAAATCGAAACTCATCACAAAATATGATGGTCAAGGTAATGCAATAGAAATGTCCTCTTACTCCTCTAACAGAACGCTTGATAATAGAATAATATCAACCTATGATGAAAAGGGCAATCCAATTGCAGAAGATTCATATAATGAAAATGGAGAAGTAATCATGAAAGTAAATTATAAATATGAATTTGATGGTAAAGGTAATTGGACAAAGCGAATAGAAACAGCGTCTATTAAACCGTTTGACTCAAATATAATATGGATTGAAGAGAGGGATATAAAATATTATTAATCTATTTTCATTAATAACAATTGCCGACGACATCAAATTAAAAAGAAGCACGTGCCGCTAACAAGAAATGTGGTTAAGCGAATTGGCCTTTAACATAAAATGTATCGTAACTTGCGTGCATTTAAACCTTCAAAAATTATTTTTTAATTTCTACATCCTTATTAACTATTTAAGACTATGGGCTCCTTCAAATACAAATTCTACGATTTATTTAACCCAACATTGACAGCGTTTCATTCACTAGGAGGTTCTGCCTCAGTTTCCGAAATAGAAGATTTTGTAATTGAAAACATGAACCTTTCAGATGATGAGGTCAATGATATTCATAGGGGAACAACCACCAAACTAAGTTATCGTCTAAGGTGGGCAAGGAATTATTTGAAGAATTATGGGCTCTTGGAAAATAGCAGCCGAGGCATTTGGGCTTTGACTAGCATTGGATTAAAAACGGTTGAAGTAAACCCAAATGTGGTCACAAAGTTTGTTCGGGACAAAAACAAGAAAAAAAGAGATATCAAACCGCTTGAAATAGAAAAAGATAATAATGAAAACGACTTAGAGTTGGATTCATACGACTCCGATTCTTGGAAGGAGGAGGCATTAGATATAATAAAAAAAATTACTGCTTCCGGCTTTGAAAGGTTGTGTCAACGGTTGTTAAGGGAATTAGGATTTAAAAATGTAGAGGTTACTGGTAAACCAAATGACGGAGGGATTGACGGCAAGGGCATTCTTCGTCTCGGGGGAATTTTATCGTTTCATGTAGTGTTTCAAGCGAAAAGATATAAAGACACCGTTGGATCAGAGATCATTAGAAATTTTAGAGGTTCCCTAAGTGCTAAAATTGATAAAGGTTTAATTATTAGTACAGGACGTTTTACATTAGAAGCTAAAAAAGAAGCTCAACGAGACGGTGCAATACCAATTGATTTAATTGATGGTGATGAATTGGTTGAAAAACTAAAGGAGTTAAAATTGGGTTTAAGTATAGAATTGATTGAAAAAATATTCGTCGATCCTAAATGGTTTCAAGAAATCTAAGGGGTTTATATTCAAGAACGATGGGTAGTAACGATAAATATCTGAAAGCCTGTTTGGAATAGATACGTTTATGCAAGTTACAAGTAGAGATCTCTTTGGAATCGGTTGATTAAAAAAATTTCGTTCTTGTTTTGTAAATCGTTCAGTTGATGTTTCGGATGTTTTCAATTTAATCACCTACGAGAATGCAAAAGAATTGGTTCCCCGACAAAAGTTTTAATCAAATATCTCCGAATTAGCGATGATTTATTTACGAACTTAGCCAATGAAAAAATGAAACAACAACGTATGTAAGAAAACAAAATTGATATAAATAATTCATAGCGTTAGCTATATCCGTACTCTCAAAACGACCAGGTTTACAGTACTTCAAGGATATAGACTGATGTCCACCGAACGCGTGGGCTTAGTCTATTTTGAAGTAGGGTACTGGTCGTACCTGAGAGTCAGGTAGGCTACTGTCCCACGCTATTTTTTTGTAACAAGGTTTTGCGGGACGGGAACCTCCAAAACTCATAAAGAATGAAAAAAGCATTATTAATCCTTGCAATGATTTGTTCTGTTAAAATAGCCCAATCACAAATCTTTTATGGAACAAAAGTCGAGGTGGGTATGAGAAAGAATGGTGAATATTATTCCCCCTTGGGAAAGCGCGATGAGAAATTTAGAATTTCATTTTCACTTCCTTCAAAGAAAATATTCATTGAGTCAAATGATATTGAAATGACAGTTGATAATGCAGAAGAAATTTCATCTGGAGGAGGAGAATCTGTTTACACTGGGTGTTTTAACTTCGATGATGCAAAAGAAAAAGACAAGTCCCCATATTGTAATTGTTATGTATATCGCAATGAGAAATATATTATCTTGAAGCGTGTTGGAATAGAAACTACTTTCTATTTAAAATGAAAGTGCCTTTGAAAATCCAAGTATGTGATTAAACAAACACTGACCGAAAAATCATGAATCAGAGCTTGCCTTTTTCGTATCAGCTCAAAAGAGTTGTGGAGTTACTGCCAAAAGCTTTGCTTTTAAGCTTGAGAAACACCATAGCTGAGTATTTCCCCAAGAATTGGTCAATCATCCACAGAACATGATTTAAATTGACCGAAAGAAACAGAAAGTCGAAGATTGCTTGGGGCAAATCGAATCCCGTCTGAGCCCCTTGCTTCCCATCTATATTTTTGCATACTTTTAAGAACTATAATTGGGGTTAAATGGCGGAGGCAAAAGCAAGAATAAAAATCAACAAGTTGTTGGAAGAAGCTGGTTGGCTATTCTTTTCAGAGAATGGCAAGCCCGCCAACATTGTTTTGGAGAGCAACGCCAAAATAACACAACAGCAACTTGATGAGTTTGGCGACAACTTTGAAAAAACCACCAATGGATTCATTGACTACCTGCTGCTCGATGACAAGGGCTTTCCATACATCGTATTGGAAGCAAAGAAAGAAGAAGTCAATCCCCTTGCTGCAAAGGAACAAGCCAGAAAATATGCCAATGCTCAAAAATGCCGCTTTGTAATACTCTCAAACGGCAACCAACATTATCTGTGGGACTTACAGAGAGGGAACCCAAACCTCATTTCAAAATTTCCAACACCGGAAACAGTTGGTGCTTATACTTCTTTCAATCCCAATCCTCAAAGCCTGATTAACGAAGCTGTAAAAGAAGATTACATCGTTGTAACGCAAAAACCCAACTACGACAAAGACCCAAGGTGGATTGAAGAAACACAACGCAAAAGCTACTTGGATGAAAACAAGCTTCGCTTGTTGCGGAAGTATCAGGTGAAAGCCGTTGAAAAAATTCAGGAAGAAGTGAAGGGTGGCAAAGACCGCTTTCTATTTGAGATGGCAACAGGTACAGGAAAGACATTGACAGCAGCAGCCGTCATCAAATTGTTTCTGCGAACCGGCAATGCCAGACGTGTTTTGTTTCTGGTTGATCGGCTGGAATTGGAAGACCAAGCTGACAAAGCATTCAAAGAGTATTTGAGAAATGATTATCAATGCTGCATATACAAGGAGAACAGAGATGATTGGAGAAAGAATGAAATCGTTGTTTCAACAGTTCAGTCATTTCTTTTCAAGAACAAATACAAACGGATATTTTCGCCCACAGATTTTGATCTGGTAATTTCTGACGAAGCACACCGTAGCATTGGTGGAAACAGCAGAGCGGTGTTTGAATATTTCATTGGTTACAAATTAGGGCTGACAGCTACACCGAAAGATTATCTCAAGAAGATTGACCCTGCAAAACTAAGTGAGAAAGACCCAAGAGAATTGGAGCGAAGAATGTTGCTTGATACTTACACGACCTTTGGCTGTGCGGACGGCAAACCAACATTCCAATATAGCCTGTTACATAGTGTAAAAGACGGTTTCCTTGTGAATCCAATTGTTGCTGATGCCAGAACAGAAATTACAACACAACTGTTGTCTGATGAAGGTTATAGTGTATTGACAACAAACGAAGAAGGTGAGGATGAAAAAGAATCATTTTTTCAAAGAGACTTTGAAAAAAAGTTCTTTAGTGAGAAAACAAACAAGATATTCTGTAAAACATTCTTGGAGAATGCGCTTCGTGATCCTGTTACAGGAGAAACAGGAAAGTCTATTCTGTTTTGTGTAAGTCAGAACCATGCTGCCAAGGTTGCTCAAATACTCAATGAATTTGCTGACAAAATGTTTCCGGGTAAGTATCAATCAGACTTTGCTTTGCAGGTAACTTCATTGGTAAAGGATGCACAACAGTTCACAATCAATTTCACCAATAACAATTTAAGCGGTACAGGAAACTTCAATCCGCTATACAAAACAAGCAAGACAAGGGTTTGCGTAACCGTTGGAATGATGACCACAGGATATGATTGCCCTGACCTGTTGAATGTTGGTTTGATGCGCCCCATATTCTCTCCAACAGACTTCATTCAAATCAAAGGTAGAGGAACAAGGAAACATAACTTCCTGAAAGAACTGCTTGATAAAGAATTAGCAAAGCAGGTATTACAACCAGACAAAAAGAACTTCAAACTCTTTGACTTCTTTGCCAACTGCGAATACTTTGAAACAGAATTCAACTATGATGAGATTCTGAAACTTCCTCCAAAAGGTGACGGAGAAGGTGGCGGAGGTGGTTACACAACACCCGATACATTTGAAAGCACGGAACACGATCCTCTGAAAAACTTTACAGAACAAGAGGTTGGGGTACAGGGAATGAAGATTGACAGAATGTATTTCGACCGCTTTGAAGAAACAATCAAAGACGATATTGCCGTACAGAAGATGATTGATAAACGGGACATGGAAGGAATTGAACAATACATTTTGCAAAACATCTTTGAGAAACCGGAAGACTTTTACAACCTTACCAAATTACAAAATGCTGCCAAGGTTGACAGACGGTTGTCCCTTCGTGAAATCATTGAGAAGATATTCGGAGTGATCCCTTACTTCAAAAGTAAAGATGAATTGCTGGAAGATGAATTTGAGAAATTTGACAGCCGTTACCTACCTGATGAGCAAATCTTCTCCTATGCAAAAAATTACTTCAAAAGCTACATTACAGACAAAGAGTTCCGTGACATTATTGAGAACAAAAACTTCGCCTTGCTGAATACTAATCCAAACGGGGAAGTGTTTCGCAAGCTACCTGCGGAGTTGCGGAATCTGATCCCACAATACATCAAAGAAAATATATCATTATCACAATTTGCTAATTAAGTATGCTTTCAATAGTAAGGGATAAGAGTGAAATAAAGAAATACCATGAGGCACTGGGAAGGCTTATGCGCGTACACAGTACAGGAAAACCCAAACCTCTTAAAGCACAAACACGAGGTGGACAATTACTTGTAAGTGCTTACCATAACAATCAGAACAACTATTGGTGGTCAAATTCTCTCACTAACAGACACCACAAGTTCAAAAATCTAATAGGACTTGATCCTGATTTTAGCGGCACTAATCAAATTCTAATTCAAATCAACTATCAAAAGGCGTTCACGAATTTTAGGGAGGCGGCTTTGTGGGCAAGTGATTTACAAGGAAATGTATATTTACTTCATAGCGGTCGAATGGGTGGTGGTGTTAGTGGGATCAATGTTGAAAATATTGATAAGCTTTATTCTGGTTCCAGAAGCTGGGTTTCATTTAACAGTGAAGAATATGAATACTATACAGTATGTCAATTAAATTCTTCAAGAGCCTATTCACAAATATTATCATTCATCAAACAAATTATTTCTATCAAGGCTGTATTGAAGGGCGGCGAAAATTCGCATTCCTTGATTCCTTTAGTTGATCGAGGAGTACTAAAAAACTACAGTCCGGAATTTTGGGGTAAGAGAAAAGCGTACTATTGTAAAGCTCGTATTGAATCTGACAGCGATCATGGATTAATAGTAGATTGTCTGAAAAAGGAGTTAGAAAGCAGAATGAGATTCAAAGGCTGTTTACGTAAAAACAAATACATTGATTTAGGTATCGTTCAAAAAAAGCAAGCAAAGTACATTTTTGAAGTAAAGACTTCGATAAACATGCAGGCGATTTATGCTGCAATTGGTCAGCTGATGCTTCATTCTCATTCTACTAAAAACAATCCTGATAAATATATTGTATTACCCGATCAATTGAATACTTCAATAGAACAAGACATTGCCGCTTTGGGGATCAATACATTGAGATACAAGTGGAAGAATGAAAAAGCAATCTTTACAAATATTAAAAACCATTTCTAATGCTTGACAATGAAACCAAAAAAAGAATTGATACAGCCCGTGATATTTTAGTGGGTAAAGTTCCCGATCCCAAAAGTCAGGTGGAGCAAATTACAATTGCTCTTATTTACAAGTTCATGGATGATATGGACAAGGAGGCTGTTTCGTTTGGGGGGAAGGCAACATTCTTCACAAAAGAATTCAAGAAATATAGTTGGACAAACATCTTTGATACCAAAGTTGGAGGACATGAAATGCTCACACTTTATGGTGAAGCAATTGTAAAACTGAATCTGAATCCAAACATACCGCAACTATTTCGTGACATTTTCAAAAATGCTTATTTGCCATATCGTGACCCTGAAACATTGAAGTTGTTTCTGAAAACAATCAATGAATTCCGTTACGACCACAGTGAAATGTTAGGCGATGCTTTTGAGTATTTGCTTTCTGTGTTGGGGTCACAAGGCGATGCAGGGCAATTCCGAACACCAAGGCATATCATTGATTTCATTGTAGAGGTATTACAGCCCCAAAAGAATGAAACCATCCTTGACCCTGCATGTGGTACAGCGGGATTCCTGATTTCTTCTTACAAACACATTCTGCAAAACAACACCAAGAAGAACAAAGGTGATTTGCTGACACCAGATGACCGCAAGAAGATGATGCAGAACTTTGTTGGCTATGATATTTCGCCAGACATGGTGCGTTTGAGTTTGGTGAATCTGTACCTGCATGGCTTCACTACACCGAGCATCTACGAATATGATACACTAACAAGTGAAGACAGATGGAGTGAGTATTATGACATAATCTTGGCAAACCCTCCTTTCATGACACCAAAGGGGGGAATCAAACCACACAAAAAGTTTACGATACAGGCAAACCGGAGTGAAGTATTGTTTGTGGATTACATTGCCGAACACATACACCCAAGCAAAGGCAGGGCAGGAATTATTGTACCGGAAGGGATCATCTTCCAAAGCGCAACCGCTTACAAAGCATTGCGGAAAATGTTGGTAGATAAAAACATGTTGTATGCAGTAGTGAGTTTACCAGCGGGTATTTTCAACCCATACAGTGGTGTGAAGACAAGTATTCTTTTGCTTGACAAAACCCTTGCAAAGAAAACAGACAACATTCTCTTTGTGAAAATCGAAAGTGATGGTTTTGATTTAGGGGCACAGCGCAAAGCAATTGCCCAAAATGATTTGACCGCTTGCTTATACCTATTGCAGCAATACAAGCAATCCTTACAAGACAACACAGCCTTTGAAAGCGACAACAAAAATGTTTTCTTAATTGAGAAGAAGGTTATTGGGGCAAAGGACGATTACAACTTATCCATTGACAGATACAGGGCCAATGAGATTGTGAATAGGGAAAATGAAATGGTTAGGTTGGATGAAATATTTTCTGAAATCAGAAATGGGAAAAATGTTGAACAGTTTGATGAAGTTGGAAAATACAGAGTAACAAGAATTCAAACCATTGCAGATGGAACGGTTAATCTTGAGAAAACCAAATGGACAAATGATGAAGTGAAAGAAGATGATTTTATGCAAGAGGGGGATATTCTTCTTAGCCATATCAACAGCATTGAGCATTTAGGCAAGTCGGCAATTTTTAAAAATCACTCTGAAAAAGTTGTTCATGGAATTAACCTCATTCGTTTCAGACCTGATAAAGAAAAAGTAATTCCCGCTTTTATTGCAAGTGTTTTCAAGTCAGAAATATTTATTTCAACTACCCGGCAGTTTGCACAGAAAGCAGTTAATCAAGCAAGCATTAAGACAACAGATTTAAAGGCCATTGAAATTCCTTTACCTTCTTTAGAAATCCAACAACAAATCGTAAGCAAAATAGAATCCTTTCAAAAGATAATTGACGGAGCAAAACAGATTGTGGAAAATTACAAACCACAAATTGATGTTGACCCAAGTTGGGAAATTGTAAAATTGGGAGATTCAATTACACTGCAAAGAGGATATGATTTACCGAAACAAGATTGGGTTGAAGGAAAATTTCCGATTATTGGTTCAAATGGAATTATTGGATTTCACAATTCTTTCAAAGAAAAAGGGCCGGGTGTTGTAACAGGGAGAAGTGGAACTATTGGCAAAGTTCATTTTATTGATTACGATTTCTATTGGCCACACAACACCTCTCTTTTTGTGAAAGATTTCAAAGGAAACAACCGGAAGTTTATCAAATATCTGCTTGAGTCTGTTGACTTGAAATCATTAGGGGAGAGAACGGCGGCCGTTCCTTCTCTGGATAGAAAAAATGCACACGAAATTTCAATTTCCCTTCCACCAATCAGCGTTCAACAAACAATTGTAAACCGAATTGATGAAGAACAGGGATTGGTAAATTCAAACAAGAGGCTTATTGAAATCTTTGAGCAAAAAATCAAAAATGAAATAAATAAGTTATGGCAGGCGGCACCAAAGGAATATGCAACGCCAGAGGAAAAACTTTCAATAGCAGCAGAGGAATGATAACCAAAGTAAATAAGATAAAGGATTTTGGGATCTTCAAGAATTTCACTTGGGATGTTTCAATCAATCCGTTTAAAAAACGGAATCTGATTTACGGTTGGAATTATTCAGGCAAAACAACATTCTCCAAACTGTTCAACAATCTTGACAAGAAACAAAAGATTCATTTTCCATCTTCGGAATACACTTTTGAAATTGAACGCAACACAGAAACATACACACAGGAACAGTTAGCTAACTTTCCATATTTAGTTAAGGTTTTCAATACTTACTATGTGAAAAGTGTTTTTTCGTGGGATAAAGAAAACCGTGAAGAATTTGAACCGATACTTTTTTTCTTAGGATATGAAGCAGGAAACATTCAACCCAAAATTGATTCACTTATTAAGAGATGGAATCCGAAAATAGAAGCAATAAAGAAAAAAAAAGAAGCGATTGTTTCTGCATTCTCTGATTATGCAAAGGAGAATGGAAAGTTTTCAAAGCAAGCAACAGAAATCAGAAAGTATTTGAACGAGCAACTCAAAAGCAATGAGTTCAACAAAAGTCATTTCATTGCTTTGGTAGCAGAAGTAAAAACGGATTTAGTCAAACATACTTTAGCCCCTGATAAAGTCACAGGGGTAAAACAACAAGCACTTGCAACAAATGATTTCCTTGAGCAAGATGATAACTTTGTTTTATCAGAAGCACTAACAACAATCGGAAAAAAAGTAAAAGATGTTTTAGAAGATTCGGCACCAAGGTCAATTCCATTTCCCGAATTCGATGCTGACGAAAATCTTTTCAACTGGGTTCAAACAGGACTTTACTTACACAAAGATTCTACGAAGTGCAAGTTTTGCGACAACAATTTAAAAGAGGAAAGAATAAAGTCTTTGAATCAATACTATTCCGAAAAACTTCAAGAAATACAAACTGCAATTCAGAAAATTAGAGAATTAATTGCAGCAGACGTATTGGGATTGAATTTTGAATTTCAACACGAAAGTAAATTAGCACGACACCTTAGAGATAAATACAAACAAGCAGTTAAGGAATATGGAGAACTGAAACAGGAATACAAAAACGAACTTGAAATTTTTACTGCTGACTTAAAGAGAAAAGAAAGCAATTACTTCAATTCAATAACGGCAACGGCATATCAAACTGTTTCTGTAAACACAAAACTACAAAAAGTAATTGCAGTAATTGGAGAACACAATTTGTTTGTCTCAAAGTTTGAAGAAAAAAAGAAGGGGGCAATTGCTTTAATACTTCGTCATTATGTTGCTGAATATTTGGCGGCAGAAAATTACCTCACACAGGAAAAGGAAAATGAAACTGCCTCTGATTTGGTTAACCGTTGTCAAACGAAACTTGAAGAGAACAATGATGGGATAGCACGGCTTGAGGGCCTGTTGAAGAATACAGTTAAAGGACAGGAAGAATTAAATATCTACTTGAAAATATTTTTGAACCGAGAGGATATTCAAATTGCAATTGAGAAAGACAAGTTTGTTTTAACGAGAGGGGCAAACCCTGCAAGCAATTTAAGCGAAGGAGAAAAGACAGCAATTGCTTTTGCTTATTTCCTTACTGAATTAAAATCGTTGAAGAAGGAAGGAAAATTGAAAACCACAATCATTTTCTTTGATGACCCAATTTCAAGTTTGGATAGCAATCATATTTTTCAAGTACGTTCACTCATTCAGCACTTCTTCAAAGACAAAGGCGATTACTTACAACTTTTTATTTCTACTCACAATTTTGAATTCTTTTCTGTTTTGCTTGACAGCAACTTATTTAAGAATGTGAATAGAGCAACCACAAAAGCAGAAGATTGTCCGTTCTATCTTATCAATAGAACAATGGCAGACAGTTCTACTATATGTAATTTGCCGAGAACATTAAGAAGTCATAAATCAGAGTATGCTCACATCTTTGCCATACTGAAAGAGTATAATGATTCAGCAACCAAAGAAACATTCCAATTCAAAATTCTTTTGCCAAATACACTTAGAAGATTTTTGGAACTCTACACTTTGTTTAAATATCCAAAAGGGTTTTGTGAGGTTGATGATAGAATGAAAATGGTTTTCTCACCTGATGAAGAAGTATTTCACAACACGAAATTGTATCATTGGTTTTCACATCAAAACCAATTTGAAAAAGTTGCACAACATGACGGGAAAATATTTTTGATTGATGAAGCAATTAGTGAAGTGTTACAACACATTGAGGAAAAAGATGAAATGCATTGGAAAGGATTAACAGAGCTTTGAACGACTAATTAACATAGCATAGAACCAACTTTCAGTTTCGGTTTTTGAGAAACTACTAAATATTTTCAAACCGTGAGAAATATTCAACACTTTTAAGATGAAATTGTGTTACAGCTCTAAATTTCAGCAATTGTTTGGTGACAATACGATCCTAACTCAAACCAACTAACATAAAATGAACATTGATACAGATTTCAAATTGGACGACTTGACATTGGTCAAATACCTAAAAAGTATTGACAGTCCCTTCCTTCCAAAAATTCAAGAAGTTTACGAGCAGGTGAAAGATATTTTGAATAGTCGGGTGCAGCATGTTTTCCCAAAATTTACACTTCATAACACAGGGCACTCTTTCAGAATCATGGAGTATATGAGCAAGTTGGTTAGTGATTATACCAAACTAAACGAACTTGAAATAACGCTAATGATTTACGCTGCACTTCTACATGACATCGGAATGGCGGTGGGTGAAGAAGATATTAACTCTATCAAGTCCGATTCATTTCCTTTTTGCGATGTTAAATTTGCCGCAATGTTAAAGATCGTGGGCAATGACGAAAATTTAGCACTACAGGAGTATGTAAGACGAATACATGCTTCTTTATCTGGTAAGTACATTCGTGAAAATCTAAAAGATAAATTAGTGATTCCTAAATTAACAACGCTTGACTTTACAAAGGAGCTGGCGTTGATCTGTGAGAGCCATACAGAAGATTATGACTGGATTAAGGCCAACCTACGGACAAATGAAGTTAGGGGGGACTATTCTTTCAATCCACAGTTCATTGCTTCTGTTTTGCGTTTGGCAGATATTCTCGACATTGATGGGAACAGGACTCCTTATAATCTTTACAAATTGATTTCGCCCAAAGGAACAAGTGACGAAGAATGGAAACAACATTTTGTAATTTCCAATAATGATAAAATAATCATCAACCAAAAAACACAGCAAAAAAAAATTGTCTTTCATGGTAAGGCTACGAATGCAAGTATACATCGAAAACTCCTTGTCTATATTGGTTGGGTAAAAAATGAGCTAACGAATGCTACGGCATTAGTTAATGGTATGGCCGCTCAATATAGTTTGGTTTATGACACGAATCCAGTCGTGAACATTCAAACTGAGGGCTACACCTTTTCTGATTACAAAATGACATTGGAGTTTAGGGCAATTAGTTCTTTGCTTATGGGAGAAAAGATATATGGCAGTAAATCCTTAGGGCTTAGAGAGCTTATTCAAAATTCAATCGACTCTTGTAGAATAAGGCAAGAAACAGAAGCGCTTAAACTTGAGTTCGGACAAGATGCATATCAACCTAAAATCAAAGTGATTTTAGACAAAGAAAAAAATCAAGCAATAATTAAGGACAATGGAACCGGAATGTCAATGGACATTATCAAAAAACACTTCTTAAACATTGGCGTTTCTTATTACAACTCTACTGACTTTTTACTTAAAGATTTTGAATACAAACCAATAGGAAATTTTGGTATTGGCTTTCTTTCTTGCTTTATGCTTTCTGACGAGGTGAAGGTTGTGACTAGACATTACAAGTCCAAGAATAAATACCTAATAGAACTTGAAAAGGGGAATGAGTGGACATCACTTACGGAATCGGAAGATGTAGTCTTTGATGGCACGGAGGTGGTTTTAAACTATTCGAATTTTATTGCTGTTTTTGAAAACAGCCCACAAAAAGTAAATGAGTTTTTAAATAAATATTTTCTCACCGATGGAATAGACTTTGAATTGATTGACAAATCTCCCAAACAGATTTCAAAAATTAGCAATCTAATTAATTTATCAACCCCTCCCGAAAAAGGTGTAATCAAAATTGAGTTTCGGGATTATCTAAAAGATATCGAAGGATACGCTTTAATAAAGAACAAAAACAACTTCATCAAAAAATTCGAGGAAATTGATTTTACTGGAACATTATATAAATATAATGACGAAGAAGGATTCTTAGAGGTAACAGATTTTTCATGCCTCCAAATTGATGATTATATTAACGGAAATGAAATCACATACCTAACAATTCCCTTAGTAACCTTAGATAAAGAAGATGAATTTCTCAGTGGAATGAAATTTACAGATGACGATGTAAATCAGGTAATAGAAAAAATGGATAGAGATCTTTCCTGGATTTCCATCATAGTTCCAAAGCAATACCAAGAATCTTTGTCTGATGAAACAATAGATGAAAGGAATTTTGTTTTTGATAAGCTGGGGTTTGATGATTTAGCGGAGATTGGCCATTCCCCTTCCTGTAAAACAAAATCTTTTGTAAAGACAATCACACTATTTGAGGGCCGAAAAAACGATTTGTATTTGCCATTTGATAAAACCGACATAGATGTTGGGCTCTGGTATTACAATAGTAAAAAACGAAAGGAGCTTTTCATGAGAAGTGTATTGATTCAGGACTTTAGATTCAACATTGCAATTTCTGCATCTATTTTTGAAATAAACACAATAGTTGCTAACATCAATTCGAGAAAACTCATTCCTGATGTGTCCAGAAATAATGTTGACATAAAAGCAAGGGAAGTAATCAATTACTCGATAGGAAAGGCCATTCATATTGGTGCATGTGACGTTCTTAGTTTAGGGTTAGATGAAAAGACAACCTTGAAAAATTTCATAGATACATTTTATGGGCAAAAGAGTGAATATGAAAAGTAAGCTTTTCGCACCTTTTGTTTTTATAACACATTAATGATACCTCGACGCATTATATCATTTATCGGCAGACGGCTTTATCAACAACAATATTTTGTATTGAAGGAAAGACTGCAGGAGGTGTACATAAAAATGCAATCCCAACAGCTGATAAAAAATAACGGCATGCTTGAAATGTTGCTAATTTCAGGTGAAGACCATAGATTTAAGTACCGCTTCGGTTTTGATGTTATTGCCATTATAAGGGCACTAAAAAACAGGGTGATCCATAACAGGGTCGAAGGAGCAAGCACAATTGAGCAACAGCTCGTTCGAGTTCTTACAAGTGACTTCAATAAAACACTTAAAAGAAAGATAAAAGAAATTTTTCTGTCTACCGTTTTGTGCGAATTAGTCCCCCGAAAAGACATTCCAACGATTTATCTTTATGTTGCTTACTATGGGACGGGAATGCGTGGCCTTGAACAAGTTTTTAAAAAATTCGGCATTACTAAATCACAAACAATTTCAAATGAAATGTGTGCTGAAATAATAGCAAGAATAAAATATCCAGAACCCCAAAAAAGAAATGAAAAAAGATTAAGGCAAATAGAAATGCGCAAAAAACATCTTTTGGCCTTGTACAATAAACACAGATTATATAAAAAATTTAAAATCTATGATTAACATCGTTGATTACATCGAACTTTCTAAGACAAGCGCTTCAATTAAAGAAACCATTACAAAACCTGATGCATTTTCTAAAAACTACAATTTCATTAATGGCATCGAAAAAAAATCTTTCCTAAGACATTATATCGTCAACAACAGTCCTTTCCTTTTCCAAAACCATCCGATATTATTTGAACAATTAACCCAGTATCTTGCAGATAAATTAGAAATAAATCCCTGTGAAATAAAGTTAATTGGAAGTGCAAAGACGGGGTTTTCAATAAGCGCCCCGCCTGATTATGGAAAACCCTTTACAAAGGACAGCGACTTAGACTTTTCAATAATAAACGATAATATATTTAATTCTCTTCAAGAAGAATTTAACTCTTGGGCAGACCAATACAAGAATGGAATAATATTACCTAAAAATGAAACCGAAGAGTTTTACTGGAATAAACATTTAGTCGAAGTGCCAAATTATCAATTAAAAAACGGAATGGTTGACACTTATAAAATTCCGAACTATACTCAATTTGAATTCGCTCAAAAAATCAATCAGAGCCTTTTTCTAATTAAAAAGAATCTTGAAAAATATCATTCCATTGAAATAAAAGGGGCTTCTGCAAGAGTTTATTCCTCTTGGGGGTCTTTTACAAAACAAATTAAAACAAATACAGAAAGTGTCCTTGCGAAATTAAAATGAAAAAGGGAGACATTACAGAGGCTATGATACCAAAAATGTTATTATTATTATTATTATTTATTCGTCTCTTGAATTAATTAACAAAAATAGTTGTTTTTAACCTTGAGAAATTTGAAAAATGATGATTGTCACGCGGAACATGAAATCAAATGCGGTGGGGCATTTAAACATATCAAGGGCATCGAATTGTCGTGCGTTTCGGATCGGCAAAACGATTTTCTCCGCATGATTTGAATTTCCCTAAAAAAAGTGACTTTGTGAATTTCTAATTTCCCCCGGAATTTCCCCTATTGACATATTGCCCCTTGAAAGCACTACAGAATGGGTAAAGGTTTAACCCCAGGAGGGGGAGCGTAAAAAGACGTTGAATGACGTCGGGTGAGGTCTCAGAAATTCTGAGACCTCATTTTTTATAGACCCGGCTATTCTCTTATTTATGCACCCCGGCTTTCAAACCCTCGCTTCACACCAACACCTCTCTTTTTTTCTTTATCACCTTGTTCAGCAAATACGCCTCGACGGTTTTGTTTATCGGGCCCAGTGAAAAGATGATCACCATTTTTACCGCGATCGAAATAAAATAATTGTTCGAGTTCACCATGCTGAGCGCAAAATGCAGGATGAAATCTTCGAGTATAAATAACACAATGGCGATGAACAGTGTGATGGCTCTTGCCTTCTTGCCGATCCTGGCGCGGGTAAGTTTATCGATCGTCTCCTGCAGCTCAATGTTTTTCTTTTCGATTTCTGCTTTCTGTTTTTTAATGATGGCATTTTCTTTCTGAGTTTGCTCCACTTCAAAAATCATTTGAGCATTCCTTATTTTTCTTGCATTGTCTTCCATTTCCACCTGTTCGTGCAGATCATGAAATTGTTTGAAATGTGACAGGCTGCTTAGCCATTCGTTTTTACTTTCATATATTTTGGATAGCAGCTTGTGTATCGGGTACATTTTTACTTTCACGTTGATCTTGTCGGCCAGCTGCAATCCCTTGTTCAGGATTTCAATGGCCTCGCCGGTTTTATGATGCTGCATGTATATTTCACCCAGGCGAATGCAGCTGGTGATGGCTCCGCCCGTGTACCCGTTTTGTTCACGGAGCGCCAACGACTGCTGATGAAAGTGTTCGGCCTTTTCATAATCCCCCTCCGCAAAATAATAGTTGCCCAATTCGCTGAGCGAATTCGAAACAGATACGGGGTTGCCGTATCGCTCCGAAGCCTCCATGGCTTGTTCGAAACACTCCTGAGCTTCTGAATATTTCTTTTGTCCGAGGTACACTTTTCCCAATCCGTGCAACGCATAAACAACCCAGTAATATTTGTTCGTCTTCTTCGCCATCTCAAGCGTGTCACTGAAAAGTGGTATGGCCTTGTCGTCATGATGCCGCTCCAAATAAATACTTGCCATGTTGATGTTGCAGGCCATCAGGAAATGCTGAAGCGATTCCGATTTCACCAACCGCTCATGCGCCGCCCACGATGCTTTCAGCGCCAGGTCCACATTTCCGAACGTCCGGTAAATGCCGGCCTGTATAACCATGCTGACGGCGGCACCGTCCGGGTCATTCAAATCGGTAAATGAATTTTGTGCTTCGGTGAGCATGGGAAACGCTTCTTCGTATTGCTCCCGGTAAAATAAACTGAATGCAAGGACCAGTTTTGCATAGCAAAACAACAGCGGTTTGTGCGCGGCATTCTTTTCGGCCATTGCATAAATCGCCTCCGCGAATTCCTTCTGTTCGGGCCGGTCGAGGGTAATAAACGATTCGAGGATTGCCAAACACTGTTTGCTCACATCAACGGGCGAACAGATTTCTAAAATTTTTATTTTTTGTCGGATGTAGTCTTGATTTATCATTTCATGGCGTTTCACGAAATATAGAAAAAACTATTACAACTCCTGGCCCGTCATGAATATATTTGATAGGTGACACGAACCCGTCTCCTGTTTCGAAAAATAAATCTCTTTCTCTTTATGGAATCCTCTTCCTGCTGCATCCTGAAAAAAATTCCAAAAAATATTTTATGAAAAAGAGAATCGCATCCATCGTGGCTGTGCTGCAGATCATCGCCATGACACCCGCCGTAGCCGGCAGTGTGAAAACCACCACTGCACATGTAAACAAAGCCACCGTGTACCTCAGTGGCGTACAACTGACCTGTACTTCGGAGTTCCAGCTTTCTCCCGGAATCAATGAGCTGGTGTTTGAGGGTGTTTCAGCCGGCCTTGATCAAAATTCATTACAGGCTACGGCCAAAGGAAACATCGTAATCGTGGATGTAAAATTCCAGACACGTTACAATGAGCCGGTGAAAAAAGAATCCACGAAGCTGTTCGACAAGGCGATGAAACAGGCAAATGACTCACTGGTTCTTCTCAATTTTGAAATTGAAGAGCTGAACGATCAACTGCAGGGTTTGCTGACGGAGAAAAACATCATCCTGAACAACAGGATTATCAAGGGCGAGACTCTGCGCGATTCGCTTCCTGTTTTCAAAGACGGCGTGGATTACCTGCGTGCGCGGTTGATCAACATCAGCACAGAAAGTATCCGGCTCAAAAAAAATCTGCATTTTAAAAACGAAGCCCGGCAATTACTGGAAAACAGGATTGTCCTCATCGGTCGGGTGCATGAAGGAGGAGAGGCTCCGCTGCAGGAGGCTGTTAATTCGATTGTCGTCACCGCCCAGGCCGATGCTGCGACGATTGTTCCTGTTACAATTTCTTTTTTCGTAAACCAGGCAGCATGGTTGCCTTCATACGATCTGAAAGCAAACAACAACGGCACCATCGACATGACCTACAAAGCTGAGTTGCGCCAGAACACAGGCATGAACTGGAACAACGTTGCATTGACATTGAGTACCGGCAATCCTTCGGTGAGCGCGCAAAAGCCGGAACTGTCGCCGTTTTATCTGAGTTTTCTCCAGGCCTATCGCGACAAATACAAAGACCTCTCTAAGAAGTCATCGGGTCTTGAATATTCCTTACCCGGCGTAGCGAATGCAAAAGAGGAAATCAATCTTCAGAATGAATTGTCGCTGCCCGATTTCACAACGGTAAACGAAGGGATGATTCAAACCGAATATGAAATCAAATTAAAATATTCGATTCCCAACGACGACAACATGCACGTTGTGGCCATTCATAACAAAACACTTGCATCAAACTATGCTTATTCTACTGTTCCCAAACTGGATGCTTCCGCATACCTCGTGGCCGGAATCACCGACTGGAGCGACATGAACCTGCTGCCGGGAAATGCCCGGATTTATTTCGACGGAAACTACATCGGGAAATCGTTCATTAACCCCGATGCAGCAACCGATACGCTCCTTCTGAGTCTTGGAAGGGACCGCAACATTCTTGTGAGCAGGAAAAAGGTAAAAGACAAAACCAAAGAGCGCGTACTGGTGGATGAAAAAATAATTTCGGTGACGTATGAAATTGCCGTCCGGAATAACAAGTCGACGGCGATCACCTTGGATGTGACCGATCAAATACCATTGAGCAGCGACCCGAATATAAAAGTGGTGCCCGGCGATAACGATCATGCAACATACCATGCTGAAACGGGTGAGCTGACCTGGAGGCTTTCACTCAAACCAAATGAAAGCAAAAAAATCCGTTTCGCTTACGATGTAAAAATTCCGAAAGACCGCTTGCTTTCGGTGCGTTAGATTAATTCTGTTTTTTCGATACGCGGGACTGTAAAAATTAATTTACAGTCCCGCTTTATTTTTTGGCGTTGTCAATTGAACGTTCTTTCAAAATAATTTACAATCTTGTGGGTTATTATTCCTGATTGAGTTTTCAACCCAACCATACCGAGCTTAACGACCTTCAGCTTGTTGCCACCTACAAAGAGCAACACGATGACGCTGCGCTTGGCGTCCTGTTTAAGCGTTACAAACACCTCGTGTATGGTGTGTGCCTGAAGTATCTTCGCGACGAAGACGAAAGCAAAGATGCCGTCATGCAGATTTTCGAAAAGCTGATCAAAGAACTCCGGCGGCACGACATCGAATATTTCAAAGCCTGGCTTCTTGCGGTTTCAAAAAATCACTGCCTCATGCTGCTGCGAAACAAAGGGCGGCACCGGCATGTGTCATTTGATGATGCGGAAAACATGGCAGAAGTTGTGGAAATGAATTCGCCTTTGCATCCCGGAAATGTCACTGAAAAAGAAAGCACGTTGCAACGGCTGGAAGAATCCATTACACACCTGAATGATGAACAGAAAAAATGTATTGAGTTGTTTTATCTGGAAGAAAAATCTTACGTGGAAGTTTCACAGCTTACCGGCTTCAGCATGTTGCAGGTGAAAAGCTACATTCAAAACGGAAAAAGAAATTTGAAAATCCTGATGGAGAAAAAAAATGCGCGATAACCTCAGCAACCTATTCGATCAAGGAGAATGCATTTCAGAAGAAATGATGCTCCTGTACCTGGAAAAAAAACTTCCGCCCGCCGAACAGCACCGGGTGGAAAAACATCTTCTTGCGTGTGAGCTGTGCGACCTGGCGCTCCAGGGACTTTCTTCTGTCCCGGCAGAAAATTTATCCGCCGCCCTTGATGATCTTGATAAAAGAATGGATGAATCTTCCGCATTGAAAAAAACGCGCATACCGGCTGCCGGCTGGTTCTATCGCGCCGCGGCCGTAATCGCTCTTCTTGCTTTGTTTGGCGGAGGTTATTATTATTTGCGATCGTTAAAAAAATCAGAAAAGAGTCTCGCTGAAAATTCCGAACCCCGCCACGATACCTTAAATCAATTGACTCCCGGACCTAAACCGCTGACCGGTGATAACGAATCTTCAAAAGAAGAAGAAGAAAAAACGGGTGCGATTTTCAAAAAAACGGAACAAAAAAAATCCGGGGACAATGCTGCGGATTTGTTGAAAGGGAAAACTTCGCCGGTTCAAAACACCGTCGCCGCCAAAGAGGAATCCGGAAACAGCGTGACTCAAACAGCAACAACAACAGCGTTGCGCGACAAGGAAAAGAAAGAAACAACGGTGGCGTATGCGGAGAAAAATGATCTTGTCCCGGCGATGGCAGAAGGAGCGGCGGCGAGAAGTAAACAGTCGGTTGGTGAAACCAATGACAAGGTGTTGCTTGAGAAAAAATCCATTCGCGATAAAGATCAATCAGAAAAAACAACTGTGCCTGAGAAGGATTCCGAAAAAGGAATTTCCAGGAATTCCGTTTCAACCCCTGCAGAATATGAATTTCAGTCCGCACTCAACGACACAACGCGTTTGGTTCAGAACCAACTTCTGGAACAGGGAAAATTAAAGTATGAATCAAAAAAATATGCGGCGGCTATTGATCTCCTTCAACGGGTTCTGAAAAAAGATACTCACAATACAGGGGCTCTTTTTTATTCCGGTGTTTCGTATTTGTGCCTGAACGACACCGCGAAAGCAATCGCCATGCTTGAATCGGTATTGAAAAATCCGGCCTCTCATTTTTCTGATGGTGCAAAATGGAATTTGTCGCAGGTGTTTTTAAAGCAAAACAAAAAAGAAAAGGCCATCACACTGATGGAAGAGTTGTCGCATGGCAACGGCGAATACAGGAGCCGCGCCCAAACCATTCTCGACGGGATGAAGTGATGTTCAGAACGGCCAGTAATAAGGAATCATCAGCATCAGCACCATCATCAGAATTACGGTAAGAAGAAAACCCGTCTTAAAAAAATCGACGAAGCGGTAACGGCCAGGTCCATACACAAGAATACACGATGGCTCCAATGGCGTGATGAGTGAAACAGAAGCCGAAAGCATCACGGCAATGGCAAAGGGGCGACCGCTTATTCCCATCTGTTGCGCCGTTTGCAGCGCCACCGGCAACACCACAAGCGCCGCTGCTGCATTGCTCATCGGCTGGGTGAGGAAAACGGTAAGTACGATGAAACCCGCCATGATGGCTTCCGGCCCGTACCGGCTCATCATCCCGACAATGTTGTGGGCGAGAAAATCAGCCGCGCCGCTTTTGATCATCGCCGTTCCGAACGCCGACATGCCGCCGATCATGATGAGCAGTTTCCAGTCGATGGTTTCGTATGCCTTCTCCACGCTGATGGCTTTGCAAAGCACGATGAGCAGCGATGCAAGCAGCAGTGCCGTGGAAAGCGGCAACACATCGCTTGCCCCGATCACCATGGCTCCGACAAAAATAGAAAGCGTCATCAGCCCTTTTCTTTTTTTATAAAGAAGAGGTTTGAAATCTTCCATGATGGTGATGTCGCGGTTTGCTTTGAAGTAGTTTATTTTTTCAACGCGTCCCTGCACCAGCAGGATGTCGCCCACGTGCAGGACAATGCTTCCGATTTTTTCCCGGAGCGCCTGGCCGGAACGGTTGATCGCCAGGACAACTAATCCATAGCGCTGCCTGAAGTTTGCATTTTTCAACGACACGTTTACAAAATCAGATTGCGGCGTTACCAGCACTTCAGCCAGCCTGATGTCGTTGCTTTGCAAATCTTTGTTGACCAGGACGTCGGCGCGGATTTCGATGCCGCTTGCTTCCTTCACCTTCAGCAGGTCGTCAATATTCCCTTCAACGATCAAAATATCTTCCGCACAAATGATCGTTGATTTATCCGGAAGAAAATTTTCTTTTCCCCTGATTACATTCAGTATTCTGAACCCTGTTTTGGCAATGTCGGATGAAAATATTTTTTGCCCGATCAATGCAGATCCGGGAAGGACCACCACTTCCGTCATGTATTGCCGCAGACCGAACTCTTCGGTGAAGTCCTGGTCCTTGTGATCCGGCAGCAGTCGTTTGCCAATCGTTGCCATGTAAACAAGGCCGATAAAAAAAATGGTGAGTCCGACGGGCAGAAACTCAAACATGCCCAGCGGTTTCATTCCCGATTTTTCGAGATAGCCGCTCACGGCGATGTTGGTGGATGTTCCGATCAGCGTACATGTTCCGCCGAGAATGGAAGCATACGCAACGGGCATCAGGAGCCGGGATGGGTTGATTTTTATTTTTCTTGCAAGGCTGATGACGGGCGCAATGTAAATGGCTGTCACCGTTGTGTTGTTCATGAATGCAGAAGTTGCCCCCACCGTAAACATGATCACAGAAACAAGCATGTTTGGTTTGGTGCGCGCGATTTTCAACAGCCTTGATCCGATCAAATCAAGCATGCCGGTTTGCTGCAATGCTCCGCTGATGATATAAATGGAAGCAAGGATGATGATGAAGTCGCTTCCGAATCCCGCAAACGCCTCTGTGGGTGTGAGAATTTTTGTGGCCGTCAGGATGACAAGGAGAATGATGGTGACGACATCCACCGATAGTTTTTCTGTTGAAAAAAGAAAAATGGCGATGACAAGCAATGAAAGCACCAGCGTTATTTCCATACGTTGCTTTTTTAGCTACCGGTTTCCACCGACAATTTACATTTTATTTTCTAAATAAAAAGTTGTGTTGAACTCTTGTTAATTTTTCTCGCCGGTTTCCTGAACAAGAGGTTATATTTGCAGAAACATTCCTGTCAAGTATGCTGGTTCTTGGTTACGCCTGCTCGGTCATCATCGGTCTCACCCTGGGTGTATTGGGAAGCGGCGGATCGATCCTTACCGTTCCCGTGCTGGTGTACCTCATGCAGTTCAGCCCGATCGTGGCCACGAGCTATTCGTTGTTCATCGTAGGGCTCACCAGTTTAACCGGCGCCATGAGTTACATGAAAAAGGGGTTGGTGGATTACAAAACTGCCGTTGCTTTTGCACTGCCTTCATTTGTTTCGGTGTATGTGGTCAGGAGATTTTTACTCGTACTGATTCCCGATGTCGTTTTTCGTTCCGGCAATTTCACCCTGACCAAAGAAATTTTCATCATGGTGTTCTTCGGCGTTCTCATGATTTCGGCCGCGTTCTCCATGATCAGAAATAAAAAATACCTTGATCCGGCTGATGCCGAAACGGGTCATTTCAATTACTCAAGAATTTTTTTGTGGGGTTTCATCGTGGGAGCTATTACGGGGTTGGTGAGTGTTGGCGGCGGATTCCTGATCATTCCAGCATTGGTGTTGTTCGCCCGCGTCCCGATTAAAATGGCGGTGGGAACATCGTTGGTCATCATCGCCGCGAATGCATTCATCGGGTTTTCTGGCGACCTGCACAACAACCAGGCAATGGACTGGGGGTTTCTTTTTAAGTTCTCTGTTTTTTCCATCATCGGAATTATTCTTGGCAGTAACATCGCCCGGTATATCCCGGCGCCGCGCCTTAAGCCGTTGTTTGGCTGGTTCGTGCTCGTGATGGGTTGTTACGTCGTGATCCGCGAACTGTTGTTTCAATAGATCACCTGCAAACACGTACCTTTGCTCACCAATTTTTATTTCCCATGTTCGTACAACAACTGTATACCAACTGCCTGGCCGAAGCCGCTTATTACATTGAATCAAACGGAGAAGCGGCCATCATTGATCCGATCCGGGAAACCAGCCCTTATCTTGAACTTGCGCGGCAACGCAACACGAAAATCAAATACGTTTTTGAAACGCACTTTCATGCCGATTTTATCTCCGGTCACATAGATCTCGCAAAACAAACCGGCGCAGTCATCGTGTTCGGCCCGGGCGCAGAACCCGATTACAAAACACACATTGCCAAAGACGGAGAAGAATTTAAAATCGGGAACATCACGTTACGCGCCATGCACACACCCGGGCACACTCCTGAATCCACCTGTTATTTGTTGTTTGATGAAAGCTATCAGCAGCATTGTGTGTTCACCGGTGATACGTTGTTTGTGGGCGATGTAGGCCGGCCTGATTTGCTCGATGGAAAGATGAGCAAAGAAACTCTTGCGGGAATGATGTACGACTCGCTTAACAACAAAATAAAAAAGCTGCCGGATGAAGTGTTGGTGTATCCGGCTCACGGTCCCGGTTCGGCCTGCGGAAAAAGCCTCGGCAAAGAAACGTGGAGCACCATCGGCCACCAGAAAAAAACAAATTACGCTTTGCGTGAAATGAACCGTGAAGAATTTATCAAAGAGGTGTGCGACGGATTGGTGGCTCCGCCCGCTTATTTTTTCAGTGATGCAAAAATCAACAAGCAGGGCTACGATGCCATTGATGATGTGTTGAAAAAAAATGTCCGCGCACTGAGCGTTGATGAATTCGCAGAAGAAATGGAGCGGGGGACAAGCGTTCTTGACACGCGCATCAACCATGTTTTTGAAAAAGGATTTGTGAAAGGATCGTTGCACATCGGCCTTGATGGCATGTATGCCATTTGGGTAGGAACCCTCATCGACATTCACAAACCATTGCTCGTTGTTTGTGAGGTGGGGAAAGAGGAAGAGTCCATTCTTCGCCTTGCCCGCGTGGGCTACGAGAATGTAAAAGGATTTCTTTCCGGCGGATTTGATGCCTGGAAAAATGCAGGCAAGCCTGTCGACACCGTTGTTTCTGTTGATGCGGAAATGTTTGCTCAAAAAGTATCTTCCGGGATTTCTGTTTTGGATGTGAGGAATTTTTCGGAGGCTGAAACAGGTCACATCAAAAATGCAAAAGTGATTCCTCTTGCTGAACTTTCCACGAACATGAAGTCGCTGGATACAAACAAAACGCTGTACGTTCACTGCGCCGGCGGTTACCGGTCGATGATTGCGGCAAGTATCCTGAAAGCAAAAGGTTTCAAAAACATCGTGAATGTGTTGGGCGGCTGGTCAAAAATAAAAGAGACTTCCGTTCCCGTTGAAACGGGCGCTCCATCTGATTTAATAGCCGGCTGATTTTTCCCGAATGACTTTTACAGAAGCGCTGTCATCCCAACAATTTGTCCTGGCAGATTTTTATGCCTCCTGGTGTGAGCCCTGCAAATGGGCAGATCTCGTCGTGGAAGAAGTCGTAAAAAAATTTACAGGAAAAATTCTTCTTCATAAAATTGACATTGATGTCAATCCTTCTGTTGCACGCGACCATCACATCCTGAGTGTACCGACCCTTGTTTTGTTCAACAACGGAACAGAAGTCTGGAGGATGCGTGGTTTCGATACCGCACCGAAGCTGAAAAAAATCCTGGATGAATTCGTATAAAATCAAAAAGCCTTTCACGCAAAACGTGAAAGGCTTTTTGATAAGTGGCCTGTTGCTATTTCAGCAGGTAAGAATTCGCCCCGCTCAGGTTGCCGTCGATATAAATTTCAATGAGGTAGGTTCCTGGAGGAAACATTTTGTCTTCCTTCTCTTCATAGCTCATGCAGACATTTTGTTTTGCTCCCGTGTAATTGATGGTGGTGTTGGCGGCATACATCACCTCTTCACCGCTGGCGGTTTTAAAAGATGCCGATCCCGTACTCTTGTTGCCGACCGGTTTGCCGCCCGGTTCGGTGATCTTCAGGTAAATGTTTTTGTCGCCGGTCTTCGCGATTTTATTATCCAGCACATCGAAACACACATCCAGCTTGTGCGTTCTTTTTGCCATGGCCGTTTCCACAAACTTGCCGCTGTTTTTCCGTTTGTATGATTTTGTTTTTACATACTCCGACTTCAGCATGGAGGCTGTGGTAACCGTTGCTTCCAGGTTTTTAGAAAGATGCTCAACGGTTCCGGTGAGTTGTTCTTTGTCGGATTGAAGTTGCTTCGTCACCATCAGCAACGAATCGATTCGTCCGAGGTAATCATCGCGAAGTGTTTGTAAGTCGGCGAGCTGCTGCTGAAGTTTTTTGTTCAGCTCTTCGCTGTTTTTCTCCTTGCGCGTGATGCTGCGTAACTTTTTCTCTTCTTCATCCACCTTGGCGTTGGCCTCTTTCAAAAGGCTGTCGAGGTTGGCAGAGATTCCCTGGTATTTATTGAGTTCGGAGCGTGTCTCAACGAGTTCCTTTTCAAAGTTGGTGCGCTCAACATACAGGGTATCCACCTTTTGTTCGTAAGCGGTGACTTCTGTTGTGTGGTTTCTCCATTGATAAACATTGAGTATCACCGACAGCAACAACAAAATAATCCAAAGGGTCCCGCCCCCCTTTTTCTGATTCTGATTCTGTGTTTCCATGATTTTTTCTTTTATAGATTTTTAGGTTATGAATGGTAAAGATAACGCTAATGGCTGCGGAACATTTTCCGGAAACGAAAAGTTTTGAAACGGTTTTTACACAATTTCTCTCCAGTATTTCTACAGAATATAGCCCCGGGTGTTTATATTGTGACAGAATTAACCTTGTGTTTACATTCTTATTTTATCTTTATGCTTTCCAAATAATCCCGTGAGTAAAAAAACAAAGACAAACGAAAGGCCGGCGGAACAATTTCTGCTGGGTGAGGTTTTCAAAATTTTCAACCGCCACCCGAACCAGACATTCAATCATAAACAACTCGCCAAACAAATCAAGGCGAACTATCTTTTGTTCATAAAGGAGTTTGTGAATGCCGACGCCACTACGGAAGGGCTCAGCGCCGAACTGAAGAAAGAACTTCTGTTTATCCTTCAGCAACTGGTCGACCGCGGCGACCTCCTCGAAGCGGAACGCGGAAAATACAAGCTGAAGCCGAAGCATGCGTACACCGAGGGCATCATCGACATCACCTCCGGCGGCGCAGCCTACCTGTTGAGCGAGAACGACGAAGACGACATTTACATCGCTCCACGTAATGTGAAACATGCGCTCAATGGCGACCGTGTGAAACTCTACCTCTATGCGCGGCATAAAAATCAAAAGCTGGAAGGCGAGGTGGTGGAAGTGCTGGAGCGGGCAAAGACTGAATTCGCCGGCACGGTTCAGCTCAATGGCAAATTTGCTTTCGTCGTTCCCGACAGCATGAAAATGCTCGTGGATATTTTCATTCCCCAGCACCTCATCAACAACGCTGAACATGGGCAAAAAGTAATCGCCGAAATTGTCGACTGGCCGAAGGGAACCAAGAACCCGATCGGGAAAATTACGCGCCTGCTCGGCTGGCCGGGAGAAAACGACGTGGAGATGAATGCCATTCTCTCCGAATTCGGTTTCCCTCTTGAGTTTCCGAAGCACGTGGAAGACGAAGCGGAAAAAATTCCTGCTCAGCCTGATGCTGCGGAAATTAAAAAACGCAAAGACCTCCGGAGCATCACCACGTTCACCATTGACCCGGCGGATGCAAAAGATTTTGATGATGCTCTTTCGATACGGGAACTGGAAAACGGGAACTGGGAAATCGGTGTGCACATCGCCGACGTCTCTCATTACGTAAGGCCTTTTTCAAACCTCGACAAAGAAGCATACGACCGCGGTACATCCGTATATCTCGTGGACCGCGTGATCCCGATGCTTCCGGAAAAATTATCGAATGGTGTTTGTTCGCTCCGTCCCAACGAAGACAAGTTTTGTTTCTCCGCCATTTTTGAACTGGACGAGCATGCGCGCGTCCTTAAACAATGGATTGGAAAAACGGTTATTCATTCTGACAAACGGTTTTCTTATGAAGATGCGCAGGCCATCATCGAAACCGGCAACGGGGAACTTTCCAAAGAAGTGCTGGTGCTGAATGATCTCGCGAAAAAACTTCGCGCCGAAAGATTCCGCAAGGGCGCCATCGCATTTGAAAAGCTCGAGGTAAAATTCAGGCTCGATGAAAAAGGAAAACCGCTGGGTGTGTTCCTGAAAGAAAATAAAGACTCAAACAAACTCATCGAAGAGTTCATGTTGCTTGCCAACCGCTCTGTGGCTGAGTTGATCGGGAAGAAGGATAGAGTCAAGAGCCAGGAGCCAGGAGCCAGGATGAAAAAAGGTGCCGAAACGGTGAGTGTGGCCAAGCAACCGTTTGTTTACCGCGTACACGATGGCCCGGTGAGCGACCGGCTACAGGGCTTCGCAAAATTTGCCGGCAAGTGGGGCTACAAGCTGAAAACCGACAACGACAAAGAGGTGGCGCACTCGCTGAATGCGCTGATGAAAAGTTTGCGTGGGAAAAAAGAACAGAACGTACTCGAGCAGCTTGCCATCCGCACCATGAGCAAGGCCATGTACACTACGGAAAACATCGGGCATTACGGACTAGCTTTCGATTACTACACGCACTTCACCTCGCCGATCAGGAGGTATCCCGACGTGCTGGTTCACCGGTTGCTCGAGCATTATCTTGCCGGGCAAAACGACGTGGATGCCGAGCTGCTGGAAAAGCAATGCAAGCACAGCACGCAAATGGAAATCCGTGCCTCTGAAGCGGAGCGCGCTTCGATTAAATACAAACAGGTGGAATTTTTACAGGACAAGCTCGGACAGGTGTACGACGGCATCATCAGCGGCGTAACGGAGTGGGGTTTGTATGTTGAGATCGTTGAGAACAAATGCGAGGGGCTGATTCGCCTGCGTGATCTTGATGATGACTTTTATGAATTCGACGAAACCAATTACTGCATCACCGGCAGCCGCACAAAAAGAAAATACCAGCTGGGCGATGCGGTGCGCATACAGGTGGTACGCACCGACCTGGTTAAAAAACAGATTGACTTTCGCCTGGAAAATGACGGCGCCGCACCGATCCGAAAGGATGCGGGGAATACTTCTGTGAAACGAAAAGATACGGGTGGGGCGAGGTGGAGGAAAAGAAAATAGTCTCCTGTTATTCTTCATCAATCCCTATTGCCAACCAAACAATGATTCAAAAAATTATAACCATGAAAAAACCATTCACACACACACTTCTTTTTCTCCTGCCGGTTCTAATGCTTTCTCTCCCTGCGGCAAATGCCCAGGATAAACCAAAAGGAAAAGAATGGGCTGTTCCTGAAAAAGAGGCCGCAAAGAAAAGTGAAATAAAATTTGATGCCAATGCTGTCGCGGCAGGAAAAGATCTCTGGGCTCAAAACTGTAAATCCTGCCATGGTACCAAAGGCTTGGGCGATGGATCCAAGGCGGCAAAAATTGATATCTCCTGCGGCGACTTTTCTTCCAAAGAAACACAGGACATAAGTGACGGTTCTCTTTTCTGGAAAATAACCGACGGAAGAAAACCGATGCCATCGTTCAGCAGTAAGTTAACCGATGCCGAACGCTGGCAGTTGGTTGCTTATATCCGAACACTTAAGAAAGCGGGTAGCACTTCTGCGACGACAAACAAAAACACAAAAGATAACAGCACGCCTGAAAAAAACAATACGGCCGCTAAGAAAGACACCACAGCAACCGGCCCTGAATACCTCGAATTGAAAAATGAAATTGATCTTCTCCGGAAGGACATGAAAGCATTAAACAGCAAAGTGGATTCGTTAAAAGAAGAATGGCAGAAAAAATAATTCGGTGATGGGTTCGGTGTCCGGCGGCCTTGAAAAAAAATCCTCTTAAAATTCCTGCAACAAAATGAAAACACCCGCCCTCCCGTTTCTCTTCCTGCTCATCCTTGCTTCCTGCGGAATGGGGAAGATCGATGCCGGCAAAGCAAAAATTCTTGTCGGGGGTTTGCTCCACGATGTGAAGACTGAAAACTATGCTGCGCTTGACAACTATTATTCTTCCTCGTTCAACGCCAGCGAACCGCTGGATAAAAAAGAAGAAAAATTCCGACAACTGAAATCGGCGATGGGCGCCATGATTTCCTACGAACCGATGAGTTCAAAAGAAAGTTACGATTCCGACAAGGGAATCAACCAGCTTGAACTGAAATACAAAGTAAAATACGTACGCGTAACCGTACAGGAAACTTTTTTGGTCATCAACGACGAGGGTGAATCGAAAATTATTTTTCAGAATATTGAGAATCTGAAATGACGACAACGGCTCTGTAAAAAATAGCCGGTTAAAAATATTCTATTGTTCTTTGAATAATATAGGATGGCTTGTCGTTTTCGAATTCGATTTCCCGAATCCAGTTTTCATTTTTATCATACACATATTCCATCACCAGCATTTTGGATGCCTTTCCGTTTTTCTTACACACACTTATTTCCGAATAATTTCCATGGGTATCGTACCTATAAACATAGTTGATCCGAAACGTTGCGCTGTCTTCGTACCAGGTTTCCCCGATGCGCTTTCCGTCCCCGTTTACTTTATAACCGACCCTGTAATTTTGTTTTCCGTTTGATTCGTATTCGCTTTTTTCAATTAACTTTTCGTTGTCATCGTAACCGAAGGTGGTTTTCATATAAAAAATTCCATCTGCTTTGAATGCGTTTGTTTCGATGATGCTTCCTTTGTCATTGCATTTATAGGTTATTTTTTCGTTGAGGTTGTCGTCCCCTTTCAACAGATCCCTTTCGGTTATATATCCTTTGTCATCGTATTGATAAACGAATTTTTCTTTAGAGGCCATGGCTCCGTCAGGGAAGAAGGTGGTTTTGTCGACGCGTTCTAATTGCGGGTCGTAGACATAAATAAACTTTTGGAGCAACGCCCCCGATGGGTTGGTCAGATCTTCTTCGACCAGGTATCCCTTGTCATTAAAAAGACAATGTGTTTCCTTTTTCCAGGTATCCTTTTCTTTGTTTCCCTGTTTGATCCGATCAATTTTACCGGTGGTTTGATACATGGTTTGGTGCAGCGACTTCACGTTGCCCTTCAGTTCAAAATAATACCAGTCGTTGTGTGGTGTGGCCTGGGCGCAAACCAATTGGTTCATGATAAAAAAAAACAATACGCCAATTGCCGGTTTGCTCACTGTCCAAAAATTATTTTTACATCTGTGCCATTCCGATTTCAAACAAAGCGTGCCAGTTGAACTTCTGCGGTCTCCGGTACGATTCGTTCCGGGTATCTTGTTCCGAATGAACGTACAACCTGGTGTCCTCGGAGGGAGTCGAACCCACGGCCCACTGATTAAGAGTCAGTTGCTCTACCAACTGAGCTACGAAGACATTTTTTAAGGGGAAACAAATGTACTTGTTGTTCGGAAAAACAAAAAATTAATTTGAAGGCTTCTGTTTGTCTTCCGGAAGTTTCACCCCGTCAATTTTTATCTCAACACCATTTTGATATTGGGACTCGATGATCACCTGCCCGTTTTCGTCGTATCGTTTCCATGTTCCATCTGGCAATCCAAGCCGGTACATTCTTTCTTCGCTTATTTTTCCTGAGCCATAATAGTATTTGTGAAGCCCGGTCTCCTGACCGTCGAGGAACTCCCCCTCAAAAGCAAGTTTGCCGTTGTCGAAATACTGTTTCCATATTCCATCTTCTTTTCCGTCTACAAATTTTCCTTCGGCAATGTATTCGCCGACGCGGTATTTCCATTCGCCATCCTGTTTCCCTTCCACATAATTTCCTTCGGCCATCACACTTGCGGTGTCGCTGTATTCTTTCATGTAGCCGTTTTCTTTACCCATGGCGTACGTTTCTTCGCGCCGGAGTTGCCCGGTTGGGTAATACCATTTCCACGGACCATTGGGTTTTCCTTTGGTGTAATTCCCGGTTTGCTCCAGTGAATCATTTTCAAAAGAAAACTTCCAGGTTCCCTCTCGTCTTCCATCCACATACATTCCGATGGATCTCAAGTGGCCGGTTTCATAATACTCTTTCCACTCGCCCTGCTCTCTTCCCTGGTCGTCGAGTTTTCCTTCGCGTACAACCTGGCCAGAATGATACACCTTCGTTCCTTCGAGGTTGCCTTTCGCATCATACTCCCGGAACACACCTTCCGGAACGCCCTTTTTATACGTGCCTACTATTTTGGTTCCGCCGTCAGGATAGTAATCGCGCTTCACCTCAAATTTTTCCTGTGCAACATCTTCCTGTATGATCAATTCGCCGTTGTGGTATTCTTCTCTTTTGATAACGCGGCCATCTTCGGCGTACTCTTTAAACATTCCTTCTTTTTTATCGTCTTTGTAAGCGCCATCTGATTTTAACTGGTCGCTGTCATAAAAAACTTTATACACGCCTTGCTTCAGTTGGTTTTTATCTTTCCGGTTTATCTTTTCTTCTTTTTGAAAATATCCGTTTTTATAATGTGTCACCTTGATGAGCGTTCCGTCCGATAAATATTCTCTCGACATTCCGTTTTCAACGCCGCCGGAATATTTTATCGTCTTTGCAATGGAGCCGTTGTCGTTGTAAAATTTAGAAACACCGTTTCTCACTCCCATGGAATCGGTTTCTTCGGATTGAATGGTACCATCCGGATAAAATGTTTTTTGTAACCCGTTTCTTACGCCGTCTTTGTAATTGTAAAGCGCGGTGACCACTCCTGAGTCGCTGTAAAACTTCCATAAACTATCGAGTTTGAAGTTGGACCGGTTTCCCTCTGATTTTAATTTTCCATTCTCGAAATAACTTTTCCAGTAACCATCCGGTTTTCCGTTGAGGATGGTTCCTTCGCTCGAAATATTTCCGTCCGGGTAATAAAATTTGGTGTATCCGTCGGCAATAATTTCCTGGTTCTGTGCATGCGATGGATTTGAAAATTGAAAATTGAAAATCAGGAGCAGGCAAATGATCCTGCCCATTCTAAATTTAAAATTTTTAATTCTTAATCTACTAAAGTCCATGTTGTGCGGAGATTTCCAGCATCCTTTTAATCGGCTTCAATGCCTTTATCCGAAGGTCTTCCGGTAGGTTGATTTCCGGTAGTTCGTATTTCAAACAAAGATAAAGTTTTTCCAGCGTGTTCAGTTTCATGTGCGGGCAATCGTTGCAGGCGCAGGAATTATTCGGCGGCGCCGGGATAAATGTTTTTCCCGGGGATTCTTTTGCCATCTGGTGGATGATGCCTGTTTCGGTTGCCACAATGAATTCGTTCGCTGAATTGCTTGCTGAATAGTTCAACAAACCTGTCGTGGAGCCGATGTAATCAGCTAATTCAAGAACGGCTGGCTCGCATTCGGGATGAGCGATGAATTTTGCCTGCGGATGTTTTTGTTTCAGCTTACTTATTTTTTCAAGAGAAAAAATTTCATGCACCATGCAGGTTCCGTTCCATAAAACCATGTCCCTGCCGGTCTTGCTGATGATGTAACGACCAAGGTTTCTGTCGGGTGCAAAAATTATTTTTTTCTCCTTCGGTACACTGTTCACAATGGCGACGGCATTGGAAGAAGTGCAGATGATGTCGCTCAAAGCTTTTGTTTCCGCGCTGCAGTTGATGTAGGAGATCACCACGTGATCGGGATGCTGATCAATGAACTTTTTAAATTCACCGGCCGGACAGGAATCGGCCAGCGAGCATCCCGCTCTCAGATCCGGAAGGATTACTTTTTTTCCGGGGTTCAGAATTTTTGCCGTCTCGCACATGAAATGCACGCCGGCAAATACGATGATGTCAGCTTTTGTTTTTTCAGCCTGCTGTGCCAGTCCAAGGCTGTCGCCGATGTAATCTGCGATATCCTGGACATCAGGTTCCTGGTAATAATGCGCAAGAAGGACGGCATTTTTTTCTTTTTTTAGTCTTGCAATCTCGGCAAATAAATCGAGCGAAGGATCAACTTCAAAATTTAAATAGCCGTTTTCTAAAATTATTTTTTGCTGTTCAGCAACACCCATATTAATAGTATATTATATTTAATATAAAATTTATTACTACTACTATCCTGTTCATTCAGTTGGTAACTAATTTCCTTTTCCCTTGACATTGCAGATACACACAAAATAAATCCTGTTATGAACAAGTTCTTATACTTTAATTAACTGACAGATAAACCGATCAGCGATTCATGAACACCTGTTGAAAAAGTACCCGGTTTGAAAATAGTTTATCCAGGCCTGTTGATGAACCCACCACATTTCGTGTACATCTTTTATATGCCGGTCATATCTTTTTCTTGTTTTGATCATTTGCTGTTTGCATGAAGATAAGTAATGAACAATGCGCAGGTTTTTTATGAATTCTTTGTAACCGAATTTTTTTTCATGCACAAAGTTAGTGTTAATAATCTCTTTACAGAGAGTGTTATTTTCCAGTGAGTTGATCGGTTAAAAATAGGGGCTGTTGAAAACAAATTAAGTACCTTTGTTTCATTGATAAAAACTGTTGATAACATGCCGAAACCAAGAATAGCCGTGGGCTGCGACCATGCGGGCTTCGAATACAAGGAGCAGATAAAGAAAATGCTTTCGGGAAGCGGTTACGAAGTGAAAGATTTCGGAACACACTCGCTTGAGTCTGTTGATTATCCCGATTTTGTTCACCCGGTTGCGGAATCCATCGAACGAAATGAAAACGATTTTGGTGTGTTGGTGTGCGGCAGCGCTAACGGCGTTGCCATCACCGCCAACAAACATCAGAAAATACGCGCGGCGATTGCCTGGCGAAACGATGTGGCGGCATTGTCGCGTTCTCACAATGATGCGAACATCATTTGCCTTCCCTCGCGTTTTATATCCGAAGAAGAAGCCACGCTGTTTGTGAATACGTTTCTTACAACAGCCTTTGAAGGCGGCCGACATGCGAACCGCGTGAACAAAATACAACTTCATTGAAATGAATGGTTCGCCTGAAAAAAAACGCAACACGTTTTTTTTTCGATGGATCATCCATTTATTTTTTTTCAACCCATTTTTCTTTTTTCAGAATGCCACTGCGCAGGATTCCCTGGTTGCCCGTTATTGTAAATCCATTCTCCCGGAAGAAACCAGGAGTCTTCTTGAGGTACTCACATCCGATTCGTTGGAAGGAAGAGAAACCGGGAAACCCGGACAGAAGAAAGCGGCAGAATTCATCGCCGGTTATTTTTCTTCGCTGGGCCTGAAGCCGGTTTCACATGGAACCTTTTTTCAGTACCATCCGTTGTCAATCACTGCGAACCACGGGTTCAACTTCGAAGTGAACCAGCAGTATTTCCTGTTCATGAAAGATTATTTTTATTTGGATGGATATGCCGATACCATGATTGTTCTCGACACCATGATATTCGTCGGATATGGTATCAGCGAAGAAAAATACGACGACTATTCAAAGATGAACGTGACCGGCAAGCCGGTTATGTTTTTCAACGGCGAACCACAAAACAAAAAATATTTACCGGGAGAAAAAACAAAACCAACGGAATGGTCCACCAGCTGGAAGAAAAAACTGGCGGTGGTCTATGAAAAAAGGCCGTCGCTCGTTTTTATCATCTGCGATTCTCTTGACCTGGTGATTGACTCGTTGAATTACAGCCTGCACATGGAAGAGTTCGGAAGATTAAACCATTCGCCCAATGCCATCCCGGTTATTTTTATTACCCGCGACATGGCCAGGAATTTCTACCCGGAACTTACCGAAGAAAAACCCGGGGAATCAAAAAACAAAATCGACAGGAGGGGAAAGCCGCAAAGTTTTGTATCAAAATCTTCGGCATTTATCCGGCTTGTCAGCATTACCGGTCAGTTAAAAGGGCAGAATGTTTTTGGGCTTCTCGAGGGAACCGATAAAAAAGACGAAGCGCTGGTTATCTCGGCGCATTACGATCATCTTGGGAAAGCGGATTCCGTTTTTTACCCCGGCGCCGATGATGACGGGAGTGGAACGTCTGTTGTTATGGAACTTGCGCAGGTTTTTTTACAGGCACAAAAAGGGGGACACCCGCCACGAAGAAGCATTTTGTTTTTAATGGTAAGCGGGGAAGAAAAAGGGTTGCTTGGCTCGGAATATTTTGTCACCCATCCACCCGTCCCGTTGAAACAAATCATCACCGACCTGAACATGGATATGATCGGGCGAACGGATGAAAAACACGACAGCCTTGGTATTCGTGACTACGTGTACATCATCGGCTCCGACAACACAAGCAAAGAGCTTCACGACATCAGTGAAAAAAACAACAGCCTTTACCCAAGACTCCGGCTCGACTACACCTATAATAAGCCCGGCGACCCCAATCGTTATTATTACCGGAGCGATCATTACAATTTTGCAAAGAATAAAATTCCCGTGATTTTTTATTTCAACGGAACACACAAAGACTACCACCGCATCACCGACACCATTGATAAAATTGATTTTGAAATTCTCTGCAAACGTGCGCAGTTGATTTTTTCTACCGCCTGGGAACTGGTAAACAGGAGCGAACGGGTTCGTCCGGATTTCGACAGGGAATTTGAAAAAGCGGACCACTAGTTCTCCGGGAAAAACGAACAACACGACTTTCTTTTTTTAAAGAGAATTAACCGCGTCATGTGATCCATAAGATCTAAATAGTATTTTCGTGTCATGAACAGCCCACGGATCTTTTTTGTCATCGTGTTTGTATTCCTTCTGCAAAAACAGGCATGGCCGCAACATGCGCCGGTTTCAGAAGAACAATTCAAAAGTTATTTTCAGCAGCATCGCGACAGCCTCGACCAGATCGAAGGAATCTGGAATGTGAACACCGTACAGGAATATTATCGTTACGACACGTTGTACGAAGTAGACAAGATTCCGAAGTCGGTGAAGGTGGCGATCATCAAAAAAGACAACCGGTACGAATCGTTTAATCTTTCCGGCGAATCGTACGATGTTCAGTTTACTTCATCGGAGATAAACGGCGTGTATTTCTACCGGAATTTTTTCAAGGAGACGAACGAATATTCCAAGGCCAACGCCGTGATCAGCAAGGCCGGAGAAATGGAATACAACTACGACTTTCCGGACAACTACCTTCAGAAGAAACTGGGCGAAAGTTACGAGGAGGGAACGCGGGTGGTAAACAAAACCCGGTGGATAAAAATTTTCCCGGACAGGAAAAAATGAACATGACGGGAAGATTTGTTCTTTTTGTTTTGTTAATGATGGCAACAACGCCGGCGCTTTCACAGCAAAAATATTGGGTCACGTTCACCAACAAACCGGACACTTCATTTGATCCACCCGGTTATTTTGACGAGCGCGCCATTGCACAACGCCGCCAACAGCAAATACCCATTTACAATTCCTGTGACATCCCGGTAAGCGGATCCTACATTTCACTGGTAAGAACAATTGCCGACTCAGTTTCATACACGAGCCGATGGCTCAATGGCATCGCCGTTTATGCATCGGCGGCGGCGGTTGATGAAATCAAAAAACTTTCCTGTGTGGCAGGTGTCGAGACGATGAACAATCCTTCTTTGATGTTATCGGAAAATGAAAAGAACCTGTTTTCGTTTTCAAAAAAAGAAGAAGCGCTTTTGAAATACCAGACCGACCGGCTGCAGGAAAAAAAATTCAAAGAGAAAAAGATTGACGGGACAGGCATCCGCATCGCTGTTTTCGATGCGGGATTTCCGGGCGTCGACCGGCACCCGGCATTCGAACACCTAAGAAAAAACAAAAGAATTATCGCGACATACGATTTTGTCGGAAGGAAAGAATTTGTTTACAATCACCACCCGCACGGAACCATGGTGCTCAGTTGCATTGCGGGGCTGCGCGACAGCGTCAACTGCGGAATGGCAACGGGCGCGGAATTTTTACTCGCACGAACAGAAATGGCCGGAAGGGAAAATTTCAGCGAAGAAGAAAACTGGCTGGCCGCCGCCGAATGGGCCGACCAACACGGCGCGAACATCATCAGCAGTTCGCTGGGATATACGAACGAACGCTATTTTAACAGCGACATGAATGGTAAAACAAGTCTTGTTGCAAGGGCCGCCGCCATTGCGGCATCCAAAGGGATATTGGTGATCAATGCTGCAGGCAACGAAGGATTGGGTTCGTGGCATTTTGTGGATACGCCCGGCGATGCCGACAGCGTACTCACCGTTGGCGGAACGGATCCGTTTACGGATGCGCACATTTATTTCAGCTCCTTCGGGCCAACGAGCGATGGCAGGATGAAACCAAATGTATCTTCTCCCGCCGATGTAATTGCTGCCAATGCAAACGGATGGTCGGAGGTGGAAGGAACGTCATTTTCCACTCCGCTTGTTGCCGGGTTCGCCGCATGCGTATGGCAGCTAAGCCGCCGCCTGACGAACATGGAAGTGTTTCATGAAATTGAAAAATCATCACACCTCTATCCATATTTTGATTATGCTCATGGTTATGGTATCCCGCAGGCCGGTTATTTCACAGGGGAAAAGAAAATAAACGAACCCACTTTTGATTTTGTAATTGTGAACAATGATTTGAAGGTGATCTTACGCGAAAGGTTTTCGCAGGCTGGCACAGAAGAGTTTCTTGGGTATGACACGAGACGAAACCTTTACTACAGGATCGATGATAAGAATGGTGTTGTCCGGTATTATGCAGCCGAACTCGCCGGTGAAAAAGAGGTTCTGCATTATTACATCAGCCAGTTTAAACCCGGGGATAAAATTTCAGTAAGCTTTGAGGGCTACACGTCTTCTTATACCATTACCGGAAACGAAAATCCAGAGGGGGAAATCAAATAAACCGGAGCCATGAGAGAAAAATCAATCGTCACCATTTTATTTTTGCTGTTCTCTTTGAAAACAGCATCCGGCCAAACCGTTCTCCTGAGTGTTGACAGGGAAAGGGATTCAATTCCACCGGAACGAGGGCCCAACCTGAAAAAATTTTCACACCTGTTTTTAAATGCCGGCTTCGTTGCCGGCCCGGATAATCCCGGCGCGAGAATTATTTACGGAACATCGGTTGAGTTTGGCGCAGGAGCAAGGAAGAAATACAAGCTCTCGCCCCTTTATTCAATGGGATGGGAAATCGGGATGAACGGAAAAATATTCAAACAAAAACAGTCGGAAGGAAAAATATTCCCGGATACGATTTTGAACCGCGTGGAACGCATGGAATTTTCTTCAGTGTACATTTCTTTTTTTAACAGGATTAATTTTGATGTCCACCGGGGCAATTTCATGGGAACGTTCCTCGACATAGGAATCCGGGGTCACATAAACGTCCTCGTCACGCACCTCACCAAAAACGATCTGCCCGATGGCAGTAAAATAACTTCTGCAATGACCAACCTGCCCTATACAAGGGATTTGTTTTCCGATGTGTTTGTAAGGGTTGGTAAAAATCATTTTTCATTGTATGCATCGTACAGGACTTCGGGCATGTTAAGGACGGTGTATCACTATCCCGAACCGCCCGCATTTACCATTGGTATGGATGCCGGAGTTTTTTGGAATTGATTTCACTCCTTTTGTTTACATTTCGATCATGAAAAGAAGACTGATCAAAACGTTTCTTGCCGCCGTGTTGCTCCTGAGGCTTGGGCTTCCGGCACAAGCACAGCCTGGCGCCGGAACAACAGCGCTCATCGTGATTGCCCATCCCGATGATGAAACAGGTTTTGCCGCCACAGTGTACAAGATCACGCATGAATTACATGGCCATGTTGACCTTGCATTGATTACCAACGGCGAAGGCGGATACAAATACTCCACGCTTGCCGAAGACTATTATCACCTGGAACTCACCGATGAAAAAACAGGAAGGGAAAATCTTCCGAGGATCAGGAAGGAAGAGCTGATGAATGCAGGTAAAATCATCGGCATCCGGAATTATTTTTTCCTGGATCAGTGGGACAGGAAATATACGACCGACGAACGCGATCCGCTGGACACGGCATGGGATGTGGCACTCGTGAGGAAGCGGCTGATTGAAATCATGACAAAAACGAACTATGATTTTGTGTTTTGCCTGTTGCCCGTTTTGGAGACTCACGGCCACCACAAAGCCGCCACCATCCTTGCCCTGGAGACCATCAACAAGTTACCGCCGGAACACCGTCCCGTTATTCTTGGCGTAACGGATTCGGAAAAAAACGACACCACGAAAACAACGTTTGTCCGGCTGAAAGAATATTCCGTCACCGCCGTTGATACGAACATCGCCCCATTCAAACTTGACCGTACCACGAAGTTTGGTTTTAAGAATTCGCTCGACTATAAAATCATTGTCAACTGGGAAATAGCGGAACACAAATCCCAGGGAACGATGCAGCTCGGAATGAACCGCGGGGATTTTGAAAACTTCTGGTATTTTAAACTGAACGGAGAACGGGGCCTGGAAAAAACTAAAACGCTTTTTGAAGAGCTAAAAAAAATTCCGTATCCATCAAAGACTTATTGACGCCGCCGGGACAAATGAATAAACGATACCCGGAAAACAACTACCCTTTTCTGAAATGAAACACCTCACCCGTTCATTGAACCTGAAACAGGCCACCGCCATCAACATGATTGACATGGTGGGCATTGGTCCGTTTGTGACCATCCCGCTGGTGATGGCATCCATGCATGGTCCGCCATCGCTGTTCGCCTGGCTGCTGGGTGCGCTGCTGGCGGTATGTGATGGTTTCGTCTGGGCAGAACTGGGAGCAAAATACCCCGAGGCCGGAGGGAGTTATGTTTTCCTGAGAAAGCTGTTCGGAGAAAAAAAGTGGGGCTCGCTTTTTTCATTTCTGTATTTATGGCAAACCACGATACAGGCGCCATTGGTCATTGCTTCCGGTGCGATTGGTTTTTCGGAATACTTTACATACCTCGTTCCGCTGGATGACCTTCAGCGAAAAATGGTTTCCGGTGCACTGATCGTCATTCTCTATATTTTGCTTTACAGGAAAATTTCAGACGTCGGAAAAATTTCCGTCGCATTGTGGGCGGGCGTGATCATTACTTTGTTGTGGCTGATATTTTCCGGCATCACGCATTTTAATTTCCAGCGGACATTTGATTTTTCTTTTTCGGATTTCGGCAGCTCCGGGTTGTTTTCAGTCATTCTCGGACAGGCGACGGTGAAAACGATCTATTGTTATCTGGGTTATTATAATGTATGTCATTTGGGAGGTGAAATAAAAAATCCCGTAAAAAATATTCCCCGAAGTATTTTTATTTCCATTGCCGGCATCAGTGTTTTGTACCTGTTGATGCAGGTCAGTATTCTCAGCGTGATTTCGCCGGGCAGCATAAAAGATCCGAAGCATGTCGTCAGCACCTTTTTTGAAATACTCTATGGCCAGCCGGCGGCCAACGTGGCAACGATCCTTATATTATGGATAGCGCTGGCCTCTCTTTTTTCTGTGATACTCGGTTATTCAAGGGTTCCTTATGCCGCCGCCGTGGACGGAAATTATTTTTCAATATTCAGCAAGGTGCATCCGACAAAAAATTTTCCACATGTTTCATTGACGATTCTGTGCGCTGTTGCCTTCGTGTTCAGTTTGCTTTTCCGGCTGAAGGAGGTGATCAGCACCATCGTGGTGATCAGGATATTCATCCAGTTCATCAGCCAGGCTGTCGGTGTGATGTTGCTTCGAACTAAAAAGGAAAAAACAACGCTGCCGTTCCGGATGTGGCTCTTTCCGGTGCCGGCGGTTCTTGCCATCCTGATCTGGCTCTTTGTTTTTTTCTCCTCCGAATACATATATATATGGTACGCAACCGCAGTGCTGGCGTCGGGCATCCTGTTGTTCCTGGCATACACCAAAAGAAAAGGTGTGTGGCCGTTCGTTTACACGGACAAAACAAGCAGCGCATAGTTATTAACACTTGCCGTTGATAAAGACAATAAAAGAGTGACGATACCGGAAACTTTTTTCCGGCACATCAGGTTAAATTTGTAAACATTAAAATCATGAAAAAGTCTATGAGCCTTACAAAAGAACAGAAGCAAGACCTGGGAAAACTGAGTACATATTTTGAAAAAATAGAACAGCTGGCGGCCAAGAACGGCATCGACCTCGATGTGTTTATGTCGGAATACAAGGACGACGGCTATGCTGTTTATGCCACCGAAAACATTGAGATAAAAGACAAAACAGATAAGAGGAAAAAGGTTTTTGAAAAAGCAGGCAAGGAAAAATCAACCGAAAAACACCCCGTTTCAAAAGGGCTTTGATTTTTCTTTTTGACATTCAACCGTCTGCGACCAGCCATCCGCTTTTTCCAAACCCGTTCTGTGAAAACCAGGACGGGTTTTCTTTTTATGACGAATGTGGTTTTCGTGTTTCACATTTAATTTTACTTTTGCCCGCACAATAAGAAAATCCCATGTTGCAATTGGTTTGGCTGATACCCGTTTTGCCGCTCATTGGTTTTTTAGCGATTGGTTTATTTCAAAAAAAATTTACCGGAAAATCGGCCGGAATAATCGCCTCCGCAACCGTTTTTATTTCTTTTGTCATTTCCTGCGGACTTTTTTTTCAATTATCATCCGCCCAAACAATTGACTATTTTGATTGGATAAATGTCGGATCGTTAAAAATTCCAATATCATTTCTGATTGATCCGGTTTCCATCGTCATGCTGCTGATCATTACCGGAGTTGGTTTTTTGATTCATGTTTATTCCATTGGATACATGGGTCACGATGAGGGCTTCGCAAGATTTTTTTCCTACATGAACCTGTTTATCTTCTTCATGCTGATCCTTGTGATGGGAAGTAATTATGTGCTGATGTTTGCCGGATGGGAAGGCGTGGGGTTGTGTTCTTACCTGTTGATTGGCTTCTGGTTTAAGAATAACAACTACAACAAAGCCGCGAACAAGGCTTTCATCATGAACAGGATGGGTGACCTGGGATTTTTGCTCGGGATCATTCTTATCTATGTGACGTTTGGAAGTGTCCGTTTCAGTGAAGTTTTTTCTGGTGCGGCAAAGTTGCCCGACAACCAGCCCGTGATTGTTGCCATTACCATGTTGCTGTTTATCGGTGCCATGGGAAAGAGTGCGCAGATTCCATTGTACACCTGGCTTCCCGATGCCATGGCCGGACCAACGCCCGTTTCTGCACTCATCCACGCCGCCACGATGGTAACAGCCGGCATTTACATGGTGGTGCGAAGCAATATTTTGTACTCCATCGCTCCGCCCACACTTGAATTTATTACCGTCATCGGAACGGCAACGGCCATTTTTTCTGCAACCATTGCACTCACGCAAACAGACATTAAAAAAGTCCTTGCTTATTCTACCGTATCACAGCTTGGTTATATGTTCGTTGCACTTGGCGTCGGCGCGTATTCGACCGGTTTGTTTCACGTGACAACGCATGCATTTTTTAAAGCATTGTTATTCCTTGCCGCAGGAAGTGTGATTCATGCCATGAGCGGCGAACAGGATATCCGGAACATGGGCGGATTGAAAAAGAAATTACCCATTACACACTTTGTTTTTTTGGTTGGTGTACTTGCCATCAGCGGCATTCCGCCGTTTGCCGGATTTTTCTCGAAAGATGAAATTCTTGCCATGGCGGGTGTTCAAAGCAAGCCCCTGTTTATTTTGCTTGCCGTCACCTCTGTTCTCACCGCCGTCTATATGTTCAGGTTGTACTTCATGACTTTTTTCGGAAGCTTCCGGGGAACACACGACCAGGAACACCACCTTCATGAATCGCCGTCGGTGATGACGATGCCGCTGATTGTGCTCGCCATATTGTCGGCGCTCGGCGGGTTCCTCGGCTTGCCTTCTGTATTCAGCGAACACCACCTTTTTAAAAACTATCTGTCATCATCATTAACGGTTCCCTCAAGCGTTATTCACTCTGAGCCGAGTCATTATTTTGAATGGGCGATGATACTGGTATCCATCATCACGCTGATCATCCTTATCGCCATTACTTACAACCGGTATGTAAAGAAAGGATATGTTACGCCTCTTGCCGAAATCAACTTCAGCAAAACATTTAAGACCTTGTATCACAAATATTATGTGGATGAAATTTATGAAGCGCTGATTGTAAAACCACTGTATTGGCTGAGCGACATGTTCTACAAGGTGTTCGATCTGAAAATTATTGACGGAACGGTGAACAGTGTAAACAAAGGTGTTAACGCGGCAAGCAGTACGCTCCGCCTGATGCAAACCGGCAACATCGGGTTTTACATATTTGCAATGGTGGTGGGAGTGATCCTGATGTTGATTTACAATTTATATGGAAAATAAAATAAGGCCGAAAATTTTTTAACAGAAACAATACTTTCGAGACTCATAGATGATTTCGCTCCTGATATTTTTCCCTTTGCTTGCTGCTGTTGCAACCATGCTGGTTCCGCAAGGAGCTAAGAATGCAAAGTTGGTGGCGCTCACGGCGGCTGTATTGGAATTTATTTTAAGTATTGCGATTGTATTTCAATTCAACCCTGCGGCAGGAAGACAATTCACCGAGGACTATTGGTGGGTGGCATCGCTTGGCATCAGTTACAAAGTCGGAATGGACGGCATCAGCATGTTGCTTGTGCTTCTTACAACATTCCTCGTTCCGTTGATCATTCTGTCCTCGTTCAGGCATCAATACAAAAATCCATCGCTGTTTTATTCGCTCATCCTCATCATGCAGTCGGCGCTGGTCGGCGTGTTCGTTTCCCTTGACGGATTTTTATTTTATGTGTTCTGGGAGTTGGCGTTGATCCCGATTTACCTCATCTGCCTGATGTGGGGAGGTAAAGACCGCGTTCGCATCACCCTTAAGTTTTTTATTTATACACTCTTCGGAAGCTTGCTGATGCTGGTGGCACTCATTTATCTCTACCTGCAGACGCCCGGCAACCATACGTTCGATATCAATGCACTGTATTCACTGCACCTGTCGGCATCAGAACAGTCCTGGATTTTCTGGGCATTCTTTATTGCGTTTGCGATCAAGATGCCGGTTTTCCCGTTTCACACATGGCAGCCCGATACCTATACCGATTCACCGACACCGGGCACCATGCTGCTTTCGGGCATCATGTTGAAGATGGGAATTTACGGAGTCATTCGCTGGCTGCTGCCGATGGTTCCGCTGGGTGTTCATGAATGGGGAACTACGGCCATGATACTTTCTGTTATCGGAGTTGTGTATGCATCCTGTATTGCGCTCGTGCAAAAAGATTTCAAACGACTGATCGCCTATTCCAGCATCGCACACGTAGGATTGATTTCGGCCGGAATTTTTTCACTCACCGTTCAGGGTTTCCAGGGCGGAATGATCCAGATGCTGAGCCACGGTATCAATGTGGTTGGAATGTTCTTTATCGCCGACATCATCATGTCGAGAATGAATACCCGCACCATGAGCGAATTGGGGGGAATAAGAAATACGGCTCCCGTATTTGCAACATTCTTTGTCATCATCCTGCTGGCAACAGTTGCATTGCCACTTACCAACGGATTTATCGGAGAATTTTTATTGATCAACGGAATCTACCAGTACAGCACCTGGATGGCGGCAGTAGCCGGACTGACGATCATATTGGGCGCCGTTTATATGCTGACGGCTTACCAGAAAATTTCTCTTGGCGAAAAAAATAAACTGACAGAAACATTCAGCGACATCACCACATCGGAAAAACTGGTTTTGGTTCCGCTCGTGGTGATGATATTCTGGATCGGGATTTATCCCAAACCATTCCTTGATATTGCAGAGCCATCGGTGAAGGCGTTGTTATCTGTAATTCACGGTGCGGGATAAATGGTAATTAAAAACAATTGGATGTATAAAGTTGGATACAATGATGTTCGATTTACAGCATTCAATCTTCAATAATAAATGAACACACTCATTATATTATCCGCAGTCGGAGTTCTCGCACTCTTTTCTGAAATGTTGAATTTCAAAAAAGCACTGGGGGCGATCATTTTATTGGGACTGGTTGGAGCGTTTGCGGCCGATGTGATGGCCTGGAACACCAATCGTCATTATTACAATGAGATGATGGTTGTGGATAATTTTTCTGTTGCTTTTACCGGCCTGCTCATCGTCATTACGTTCCTGTGGTTTATCATGTCGCCTGATTTTTTCAGGGAACCATCGTCGCGCATTGATCATTTTGCGTTGATCATTTTTGCATTGATCGGTGGCCAGCTGATGACATCCTACAACAACATGCTGATGTTGTTCCTCGGAATAGAAATTCTTTCCATCCCGATGTTTATCCTGGCAGGAAGCAACAAGTCGGATCTGAAATCAAATGAAGCAGCACTTAAGTATTTCCTGATGGCCGCTTTTGCCACGGGCTTTTTGTTGTTCGGAATGGCGTTGATTTACGGGGCAACAGGCTCCTTCCAGATTCAGAATATTACGCAGTTCATCAAGTCACAACAGGGAAACATTCCGGTGATGTTGGTTGCCGGAATATTGATGATGTTGGTCGGACTTGCATTTAAAGTCTCGGCAGCACCTTTTCATTTCTGGACTCCGGATGTTTATACCGGTTCACCAACGGTTATCACCGCGTTCATGAGTACGGTTGTGAAGACGGCTGCTTTTGCAGGGTTCTTCCGCCTGTTCAGCATGTGTTTTGAATCATCATCGGCCACATGGGCTAACACCATCTGGGCACTATCGGCACTTACCATCATCATCGGAAACGTAACGGCCGTTTATCAAACCAGCTTCAAAAGAATGCTGGCCTATTCAAGCATTTCTCATGCAGGCTACATGCTGATGGCCATTCTTGCCCTGAATCAATATGCACAAGGCTCCATTCTATTTTATGCCACGGCCTATTCCATCTCTTCCATCACAGCATTTGCCGTGTTGCTTCTCGTAAGTCACCTGGCAGGAAACGATTCCATCGAATCATTCAACGGCCTGGCAAAGAAAAATCCATTGCTGGCGTTTGCAACCGTTCTCGCCATGCTTTCTCTGGCGGGAATCCCTCCGCTGGCAGGGTTCTTCGCCAAGTATTACATTTTTACGGCAGCGCTTCAGCAGCATTACACAGGCCTGGTGATCATTGCCGTGATGGGATCTCTCATCGGCGTCTATTATTACTTTCGCATCATCATTGCATTGTTTAAATCAGAAAATGATGATGTTGTAATTCCCGTTAACAATACATTTAAAGTGTTCCTTGTGGTAACGTCTGTTGCCGCATTGTTGTTGGGTATCATGCCGCAGCTCGTTGCCGGCATTTTATAAGAACATAACACTACGGGAGTTTGGAATAAGTTCCTCGTAGCATAAACGGTTGAACCCGAAATTACAACCAGTCCGCCAAGTCCGGCGGATCGATGGTATTGTCAGGCTGATGTAAAAAGGGCGTACCCGTTTTGCATTTGAACAGAATTTCCTATTATTGTCGTCCCGAAAAAAGACGGGATCAGAATAAACAATTAAAACGTACGTTATCCTTAACTTCCAGCAAACCAAACACTATTAATTTCATATTCACATGAGCAAACAACAATCAGGTGGCGGCAGCCTTAAGTCATTATTCGCAGCTATTGTAATCCCGGTAGCAATTATTGTCGGATTTTTAATCTGGAAATTTGTAATGGGAAATCCGGCCCGCTTCCAGGATGGCAACCCTGAATTGAATCCATTGCCCGGCGAAATTCTCGGTAACATGTACAAGGGCGGTTTCATCGTTCCGATACTGATCGGGATGTTCATAACGGTCGTTACGTTTGCCATTGAGCGGTTCATCACCATTGGAAAATCCAAAGGAACAGGAAGCATTGAAGGGTTCGTCACAAAAATCAGAACGCTCATGTCGAGCGGAGATGTTGCCGGAGCAAAAGCGGAGTGTGCCAAACAAAGAGGTTCCATTGCCAATGTGGTGAATGCCGGAATTTTCATGTACCAGCAAATGGAGGCGGATAAAAACCTGGACAAAGAAAGAAAGCTGATGGCCATTCAGAAAGAGCTTGAAGAAGCAACCACCCTGGAGTTGCCTATGTTATCAAAGAACCTGGTGATCATTTCCACCATTGCCTCCATCGCTACCCTCATGGGACTTTTGGGAACAGTAATCGGAATGATCAGGGCGTTTGCCGCACTTTCAACCGCCGGCGCTCCGGATGCTGTCGCTCTCTCTACCGGTATTTCTGAAGCCCTCAACAACACCGCTCTTGGTATCGGAACATCGGCCATCGCCATCATCATGTACAACTATTTTACAAGTCGCATTGATAGCATTACGTATGGAATAGACGAAGCGGGTTACAGCATTGTACAAACCTTCGCCGCCCGGTACCAGCACGCTTAATGTTTTTGTGTTCGTATCCTGAACAAAAAAACGTGTGTGGAAAAAATGCAATCAACGCTCACCCATAAAAAATAACGAATGCCTAAGATAAAAGTACCCAAGAAAAGCCCCGTCCTCGACATGACACCGATGGTGGATCTGGCATTCCTGCTGGTTACCTTTTTTATGCTGACGACCAAGTTTCGTCCCGACGAGCCGGTGATCGTTGATACACCATCATCCGTTTCAGAAATATCGCTTCCGGATAAAAATGTTTTCATGATCACGGTCGACAAAGACGGGCGGGTATTTTTTAACGTGGAGGGCCAGCAGATCAGGATCGCCATTCTTCAGAAAATGGCAGAGCGGTACAAGGTTCAGTTTACACCACAGGAAGAAAAGCGTTTCGCTGTATTGTCTTCTTTCGGCATGCCGATGGAGAACATGAAACAGTATCTCAATGCCAAGGAGGAAGAAAGAAAAACAATGAACAAACAAACCCGGGGCATACCAACCGATTCATTGAACAACCAGATTTCTGACTGGATTAATTTCGGTCGCCATTCTGGTCCGATGTACAGCATTGCTGTTCGCGGGGATGGAGATGCCGATATTCCGGCCATCAAAAGAGTCATATCCATTCTCCAGGACAACAAGGCCAATCACTTTGCACTGATCACCAACCTGGAAGGCGCAGCGCCGGAGGAAAAGAAAAAATAATTAGAATCAAGAATCTGAAAAATGTCAGAAGTACAACAACAGGACAGCGGATCGGAAAAAGGCGGCAAGCATAAAAAAGTCCGTGCGAAAAAATCGTCAACCCACATCGACATGACACCGATGGTGGACCTGGCATTCCTGCTTCTTACATTCTTTATGTTAACCACCACCTTCAGTAAACCGAAAACCATGGACATCACCATGCCCATGAAGAAGGACGAGATAAAGGAAGAAGAAAGAACAAAGGTGCCGGCATCACAAACACTTTCCATTTTACTGACCGGTAAAAACCGGATCATCTGGTATATGGGAATGGACGATCCCGCCCAGACCCCGCAAACCAACATTGCAGATTTTTCACTGAACGGAACGAACAGCATTCACAAAGTTCTGCTCGAAAAAAATCAACTGGTGTTCAATGAGGTTCAGGCGGTGAAAGATTCCGTTTCCAAAGGGCTTATTAAGAACGACAGGGACGAAATCAAAAGACACATTGCCGCCGTAAAGGTCACGGAGAGAAAAGGGCTGATCGTTTTGATTAAACCGGATGATAAGTCAAAATACAAAAATCTCGTGGACATCCTGGATGAAATGCTGGTGTGCAATGTGGCGCGATATGCCATCGTGGATGTATCGCCGAACGAACTGGAACTGATAAAAAATACGCAGTAAAAATTAACGCAAATGAAGTGGCATGTTGACTGGAATGATGCAGTAAACCCCGACCGGGTTGAACTTGTATTTGCCAACAGGAATAAAGAATACGGTGCTTATGTCATCCGCAGGAAATATGAAAAGCGGGTGGTGAATGCGCTGCTTATTGCGCTTAGCGGAATCGCCCTTGCTGTTGCGATTCCCATTCTTGTAAATTATTTATCGAAAGTCAATTTTGGAAAAAAGGATAAGATGGTGGAGGAGGTTACACTTGCAGAGCCGCCGCCAATTGATAAATCAACACCGCCCCCGCCACCCGTTATTCCACCGCCACCGGTTCAGCAAACCATCAAGTTCACTCCGCCTAAAGTAGTAAAAGACGAAGAGGTGCAGGAGCCGCCACCAACCCAGGAAGAAGTAAAGGATGTGCAGATCAGTACGGAAACACATGAAGGCGAAAAAATTGTTGACCTTCCTCCGGAAAACCCGGTGGTTTCTGATGACGAAGGAAAAATTTTTACGATCGTAGAAGAGATGCCAAGTTTTCCGGGCGGCGAGGAAAAAATGCTTGAGTACGTTGCGAAGAACATCAAATATCCTTCTGTTGCCCGTGAAAACGCAATCACAGGAAGGGTGTATGTGAATTTTTATATTGACAAGGATGGCAAAGTTCAAAGCGCCAAAGTAGTTCGCGGCATAGGCGGCGGATGTGATGAAGAAGCGCTTCGTGTGGTGAAATCAATGCCGACCTGGAAGCCGGGAAAGCAAAACGGGCGCGCCGTGAATGTAAATTACAACCTGCCGATCAACTTCACGCTCAAATAATTTTACTTCCCATGGCGAGCACCCGGGATCAGTTTGCGGCGAAGGCATCTTTTTATTTCCATCTTTTCATGATTGCGGTTTACGGATTTACGGGTTTAATGCTGATATTTGTTTTGACGTTTCTGCAGATACAACCGGTAAACCGGGTTGCCGCAGGATGTGTACTGATCATCTATGCACTATACAGGTCTTTTAAACTGATGCGCTCCCGCAAAACGCATTCTGAAACGAAGCATGAAAATACTGAGGCTTAAAAATTTTATCACCTGTTTAACGGCCGGAATTTTTCTTGCATCATGCGGAGGCCCGAACAAACCAACCTTCACCGACACCCCGACTTCCGGAAGCATCGTTATTGTCTCTGACGATTCATATCAACCGCTGGTCTCCACGGAAGCAGATACATTCATGGGCATTTACCGCCAGGCGAAGGTGAGGGTGAAATATTTTTCCGAAACCGAAGCGTTCAAAGAGCTTGTGAATAACGACTCCGTCAGGCTGATCGTGTCGGCGAGAGAATTGAATGACCAGGAAAAGGAATATTTCAAAAGCAGGAATCTTTTTCCGCGCATCACCAAAATTGCCATTGATGCGGTGGCCGTCATCATCAACAACGAAAATCCCGACACACTTTTTAAATACAATCAATTGGGAGAAATCATTTCAGGAAAAATATCCACCTGGAAGCAGGTAAATAAAAACCATGCTCCCGACAGCATACGGATTGTATTCGACCGCAACGGGTCGGCCAATACGCGTTACCTGAAAGAAAAATTTCTCGGGAAAAATAATTTCCCGGCCAATTGTTATGCAACAAATTCCAATGCAGAAGTCGTGGACTACGTGAGCCGGAACAAAAATGCACTGGGCATCATCAGCATGAACTGGATCAGCGACAAAGACGATCCTTCGGCGAATGGCTTCCTGCAAAAAATACGCGTGGCGGAAATTTCTCCACCGGACACTTCTAAATTTTCCGAACAATTTTTTAAACCTTACCAGGGCTTCATCGCACTGAAACAATATCCGCTCATACGCAATTGTTATATCATCAGCCGCGAAGGCCGAAGCGGCCTTGGCACAGGCTTTGCCGCCTTCGTCGCCGGCGACCAGGGACAACGTATTGTACGATTAATGGGAATGCTTCCCGCCACCATGCCGGTCAGGCTGATTCACATAAACCAGTAAAAATGAAAAAGAGTAAATTAATTTTTGGATTCCTCGTGATAACAGGCACCGTGATGTCTTCCGGCGCACAAACGCTGAAAGATGCGATGCGCCTGACTGAAAACGAACAATACGAAGCGGCGGCATCATTATTCCGAATGCTGGTCTCATGGGAGCCGGCAAACGGAACCAATTATTATTATTTCGGTGAAAATTTTTTATTGAGCGATTCTCCCGATTCGGCATTCATGATGTTCGATAAAGGTGTTCGGTCGGATCCAAACAACCCACTGAATGTAATCGGGAAAGCCAAATACAAACTGAACAAATATGGTATTGCCGAAATGAAATCGCTCAGCGAAAGAGCGGTCCGCGACGCCGAAAAAGCCAAGCGCGAATTTGACATGCTTCCGAATAAAACAAAAGAAGACGAAGTAAAGTTAATCGGTGAGATGAATGCGAAAAGCGTGGATGCGCAGACAAAATACCAGGAAGCAAAAACAAACGTGGAGGAGGCGAGGACCATGATTGACGAAGTGATCACAAAGACCGGTTCGAAAAATGCCGCCGTACTGATGGAATCGTCGGAAGCATTCGTCCGTTTTAAAAACAAAGATCTCGACAAGGCAAAAGGAATACTGGACAAAGCATTTGCGCTTGAACCGAAAAATCCGGAGATACAGATTTTGTACGGTGACATTTATTCCGAGTTGCACAACGGATCTCTTGCGGCCGAATACTATAACAAAGCGCTGGATCTCGACAAAAATTCCGTGAAAGCCATTGTGAGCAAGGGAAAATTATACGGTTTGTCAACGAACTACGAAGGGGCTGCCGAAGAATACCAGAATGCCATTAAAATAGATTCCACATTTGCTCCCGCACACCAGGAATTGGGTGAAGTGTTTTTCAGATCAGGAAAACTCGAAAAAGCAAAAGCCGAATACAGGAAATACCTGGAGCTTTCCAAAAATTCCGGGAAAGCACGAGTACGTTATGCATCCTTCCTGTATTTTAGCAAAGATTATAGCGGTGCATTAAATGAGATCAACCAACTTTCTAAAACTGACGAAAACAACCTGAAGCTGCTTCGCGTATCTTCTTATTGTTATTATGAAACAAAAGAATATTCAAAGGGGCTTGCTGTCGTTCAGAAATTATTTTCCAAACTGGACCAGGAAAATATCGCCGGGGTGGATCATGAATATTACGGGAAACTCCTTGCCGCCAATAACCAGGATTCTCTTGGCATCATCGAATTACGTAAAGCATTTGAAATGGATAACGGCCGGACAGATTTATTGTCGGAAATCGCCAACAGTTATTTTAAAATGAAAAAATACCCGGAAGCCATTTCAACGCTCATCGAAAAAATAAATACGGGGAAAGATGTAAAGGTGGCGGATTACTTTACTCTTGGAAGGGCCTATCTTTTCAATTCTGAATTCATGAAAGCCGACAGCGCCTTTGCCAAAGTAAATGAACTGGCACCGAAGTATGCAAGTGGTTTCCTCAACCGCGCCAAAGCGAATACGTACATCGACACCGACTCCATTCCCGGGTTGGCAAAACCACACTACGAAAAATACATCGAACTCGTGCTTGCTGATACGGCCGGCATGGCAAATAAAAAATACAGCAACTCCAGCCTCATCGAATCCTACCGTTATCTTGCTGCCTGTTTTGTAAAACCCGAATGGAAAGACTTCGGTAAGGCAGAAGAATATTTACAAAAAATTCTTTCGATAGACCCGGAAGACAAGGAAGCAAAAGAAGGAATCGATGCTCTGCGAAAATTAAAGAAGAAACAGTAAAGTTGAATCCGCAGCTTACAGTTTTATGCAGACATTTTTTTCTTCCGTAAAAAACCTCAACGCCTCAAACCCGCCTTCACGGCCCACACCGGAACTTTTCATTCCGCCAAATGGTGTGCGCAGGTCACGAAGCAGCCAGCAATTGATCCAGACAATTCCGCTTTGCAAACGGGCAGCAACACGGTGTGCGCGCGACAGGTTTTCTGTCCAGACAGTTGCCGCCAACCCGTATTGAGTGGAGTTGGCGTATTGCAGCACTTCGTCTTCGGTTTCAAAAGGAGTGAGCGTGACAACGGGTCCGAAAATTTCTTCCTGGTTGGTTCGGCAATCGTAAGCGAGTCCTTCTATAACGGTTGGTTCAATAAAGAAACCGTTTTTGTTTTGGCCATCCAACATCAATTGCTTTCCTCCGTACAAAATTTTTCCGCCTTCCTGTTTTGCCAGTTCGATGTAAGACAATATTTTTTCCATGTGCTGCTTCGACACGATGGCGCCCATTTTGTTTTCTTCTTTGAAAGGATCGCCCACTTTCAAAGTCGAAACACGTTTAATGAATGCTTCTTTGAAACGGTCATAGATTTTTTGTTCAATGAAAATCCTGGATCCGCACAAACAGATTTCTCCCTGGTTGCTGAAAGCCGCATTCACAGAGGTTTTTACGGCATCCTCAAAATTGCAGTCGGCAAAAACAAGATTCGGATTTTTTCCGCCGAGCTCGAGTGAGAGTTTTTTAAACATGGGTCCGGCGGTGCGCGCAATCCATTCTCCTGTTTTGGTCCCGCCGGTAAAACTAACGGCATGGATGCCGGGATGAGAAACGATGGCCGCCCCGGCTTTTGATCCAAGGCCATGAACAATATTCAAAACACCTTTTGGCAAACCCGCCTCGATGCAAATTTCTGAAAGAAGAAAAGCGGTCATGGGTGTGATTTCACTTGGTTTTGCTACGACACAATTTCCAGAAGCAAGCGCAGGTGCAATTTTCCAGGTGAAGAGATACAACGGGAGATTCCAGGGAGAAATACATCCGGCTATTCCAACCGGTTGCCGTAAGGTGTAATTGATGGCAGTATTTTCGGTGGCATGCGCTTCTGTTGAAAGATGAATCGCCGCCGTAGCATAAAAATGAAAGTTGTCGCGGGCGCGGGGAATGTCAACGGTTTTAGAAACGAGGAGCGGTTTGCCCTGGTCGACGCTCTCTGCAAGAGCCAGCCGGTCGAGGTTGAGATCGATGAGTGATGCGATCTTTAAAAGGATGTCGGAGCGCTTTGCAACGGGCAGATTACTCCAGCCTGCAAAAGCAGCAGCAGCGGCCCTTACAGCGAGTTCCACATCGCGTTCGTCGGAATCCGGAATAAAGGAATACACTTCACCGGTGGAGGGGTTGATGTTATCGAGGAATGTGTTGCTGGCAGGATCAACCAGTTCGCCGTTGATATAATTTTTTATTTTCATCAGGTAACAATCGAAGGATTTACAAACAAAGAGTTCTTCCGCCATCTACCGGTAAATTAATTCCGGTGATGTACGAAGCCGCCGGCGAGGCGAGGAAGGCAACGGCATTCGCAATTTCGCCGGCATCAGCGAATCGCTTCATTGGAATCTCCGACAACATTTCATTTTTCAGAACGTCAACAGGTTTTCCAAGCCGCTGACTTTTTGATTCAAGCAACGATTTGAGCCGTATCGTTTCTGTCGCCCCGGGTAAAATATTGTTTACGGTGATTCCGTATGCGGCAACTTCTCCTGCCAGCGTTTTGCTCCAGCTGGCAACGGCGGCACGAATCGTATTCGAAACACCCAGTCCGGGAATCGGTTGTTTCACAGAAGTGGAGATGATGTTGATGATCCGGCCATATCCCGATTTTTTCATTCCGCCTAAAACCGCTTGTGCAAGAATGTGATTGCAGGCCAGGTGTTGGGAGAATGTGAAAAAAAAATCATCGGTTTTTGCTTCCGAGATCAGTCCGCCCGCCGGCCCGCCGGTATTGTTAATGAGAATGTGGACGGGATTTTTCGTTGCAAGGTATTTTTCAACGGTTGATTTCAGATGGTCCGGTGCAGCGAAGTCGGCGCAAATGAAATCATGTTGCTGGTCAAATGGAACAGGAAGTTCACGACAGGTTTTCACCAACTCCGCTTCATTCCTTGCGAGGAGAGTAATGGTAGCGCCCGCCTGCGCAAGTTCCATCGCGGCAGCCTTTCCGATTCCCTGCGTACTGCCGCAAACAAATGCCCGTTTGTTTTCAAGAGAAAGATTCATGGATCAGGTATAAGAATTCTAAAATGTGTATTTTTGAAACACCGTGCCTGCAGAATGCCACGGAGGTTTATCAGCAAACAAAGCTAACCTCTTAAATCCATAATCTAAAATTTTAAAACGCCATGCCGATACAGCGAGCCTTCAATTTCAAAAAATGGATTGATGAAAACCGCCATCTTTTAAAACCACCTGTGGGGAACCAGCAGGTGTACAAGGGCAACGATGACTTCATTGTGATGGTTGTGGGCGGCCCCAATTCCAGGAAGGACTATCATTTCAATGAAGGGGAAGAATTTTATTACCAGGTGGAGGGCGACATTGTTGTGAATGTGATTGAGGATGGGAAACCGGTTTCCATCCCGATCAAAGAAGGCGAAATATTTCTTTTGCCTCCGCGTACGCCGCATTCACCGCAGCGCCCGGCCAACACGGTGGGCCTGGTGATGGAGTTGTACAGGAACCAGGGAGAACAGGATGCCTGCATGTGGTTTTGTGAGAGCTGCGGAAAAAAACTTTACGAAGAATTTTTCAAGCTCACCGATATTGTCGAACAGCTTCCAAAAGTGTTGAATGGATTTTATTCCGACGTTAGTTTACGCACCTGCAAAAACTGCGGTACCGTGATGGAGCCGCCGCAAAAAATTGCGTGATCGCACACCGATGTTTCCCGGTGGAAAGCAGTCAGAGTCAGAATACCATCAACTGAAATTTTTTTTATGCTGAAGATCGACATCCATACACACATTCTCCCCGAAAACATTCCTGACTTCAAATCAAAATTTGGTTACGGAGGATTTGTTTCGCTGGATCATCACAAGCCGTGTTGTGCGCAGATGATGATTGATGGAAAGTTTTTCCGTGAAGTTCAGGACAACAGCTGGGATGCGGAAACCAGGATGAAAGAGTGCGATCACCATCGTGTTAATGTGCAGGTTCTTTCGACGGTTCCGGTGATGTTCGGTTACTGGGCGAAACCAAAAGATTGCCTGGAGGTTTCAAAATTTCTGAATGACCACATCGCAGAAATTGTTCAACGTTATCCAAAAAGATTCATCGGGCTCGGAACAATTCCATTGCAGGATCCGGATCTTGCCATCCTCGAAATGGAGCGGTGCAGGAAGATCGGGTTGCCCGGCGTACAAATCGGATCGCATGTGAATGAATGGAACCTCGATGCAGCCGAACTTTTTCCTGTGTTTGCCGCAGCGGAAAAATCCGGCACAGCCATCTTCGTTCATCCCTGGGAGATGATGGGGCAGGAGAAGATGAAAAAATACTGGCTTCCCTGGCTGGTCGGCATGCCTGCAGAAACATCACGTGCTATCTGTTCCATGATTTTCGGAGGAGTGTTCGAGCGATTGCCCAACCTTCGCGTTGCCTTTGCTCATGGCGGCGGATCTTTTCCCGCCACCATCGGACGCATTCAGCATGGCTTCGACTGCCGGCCAGACCTTGTCGCAATCGACAACAACGTGCCGCCTCAAAATTACCTTGGAAAATTTTACCTCGATTCTCTCGTTCATGATGGTGATATGTTGAAACACATCGTGAAGTTAGTAGGCGCCAACCGTGTTGCCCTCGGAAGCGATTATCCATTCCCGCTGGGAGAAAATGTTCCGGGAACATTAATTGAAAGCCTGAACTTTGACGATGAAACAATAGAACGATTGTTAAACGGAACAGCACTGGAATGGCTTGCCTTGTCGAAAGAAAAATTTTTGAGCCGATGATCCGGGCCGGTTATGATCGGAACGGGCGCGAGATTAAGAATGACATCCGGAAACGAATTTCATTCTCCATCCTCTCCATATTTTTCTTTTTACATTCATTTTATTCAGCCGCACAGGATCCGCCGAAACCATTCGCTGTTGTTGAACTTTTCACATCGGAAGGTTGCGCCACTTGTCCGCCGGCAGAAAAATTACTGAACAGCATCATCACCGAATCAAAAAAAAACAACACCCGGATTTTTTGTATTGAATATCATGTGGATTACTGGAACCACGGTGGATGGAGGGATCCGTTCAGCAAAAACCAGTTTACAATGAGGCAGAATATGTATTCGGCGGTGTTGCGGCAAAGGGAGCTGTACACTCCGCAGATGATTGTAAATGGAGAAGTCGAATTCACCGGATCTGACTCTTTGAAAGCTAAAACAGCCATCAACAAAGCGCTGGAAAAAAAAACAGAAACCTCTTTGTTTGTGAGCGTAGATTCGGTAGCCGGTGACACTGCGTTTGTGAACTACGTTGCTTCGCAGGCAGGCAAAAATTTTTCCCTTCACAGCGTTATTGTCGAAAGCGATCTGGTATCTAAAATCACGAAAGGAGAAAATGCCGGAACGACGATCACACACAACCAGGTTGCGAGGATATTTTATTCCACGTCATTGAATGAAAAATCGGGGTTGATAAAAATTCCGCTGAAAGGAATGAAGATGAATTCCAATTGTTTTTTGATTGCGTTTGTTCAGCATAAACAATCGATGCGGATTCTTGCCGCTACCTCTTGCTCCTTCAGGCCATAAGACATTCCTGGAAACCGCTATTGACGGGCGATTCCTGCCTTATATGAATAAACAATTGGATTTGTCGTTGAATAGTAGGGAAGGAAAAAGATTTTTTTGATTTTTGAAACCGGAAACAAACCCCCGCCCACTGCAAAGCAAGTTTTAATAATTTGACCAGGACGGTGAAGGTCCCCTCTGCATTTTACTGCAACCTTCACCGTGCAAGGTCAACAAGATTTTAAAGAACAACGTTGCAATCAAAGATCGCTTTTTCCACCGCCGATTGTAAAGACTCTTGAAATATTAAATCCGACACGGATACCGGCATCACTCCATTTGGAATCGGTGTGTGCAAAAAACTGGTTCTCTGCCATGCCAAACGAATTGGTAAGATAAACCTGGAACACATGTCCGCCGGTTTCTATTTCATAACCGATTCCCATGCTGTTATAATAAGTGCTTTGCGTGTATTTGTTGATGCGATAACAGTATTCGGCAACAATGGCCGACCGTTTCGAAAACTTGAAACGTGTTGCAGCGGTTACGCCGTACACATCGTTCTTGTCGGTGAATTTTTCCACGAGGTTATAATGAACAAAGAACGGTGCCACCTGGAAAGAAAAACTCGGACTGAATTTTCGTCCGGCAATGATTTCATAACAATACGACAACCGGCTTGACATGAATTCATATTTATCGAAACCGTTCTTCTCTTTGTTCAGGTCTTTCAGGTTGGTGTAATACATTCCCGAAAACAGGGTAACGCTGAGCGGATGTGCGTCGTCGTCGGTTTGACGGTAAAGTTTGAATTTCAGAAATCCGTCTGCCATTTTTTCAAGCGAACTCCTGCCGACTCCAACCATCAGCCGTCCGTCGTAACTGTATTCAAGGCTCAGGCGGATGTTGGCCGGCTCATCGATTCCCCACCATTTGTAAGAGCCGCTGTTGATGGCTCCGAACCGGTGAGAGATGCGGAAATCGAGCGTGTTTTTTCCTACCGTCTCCAGCGAATGTGTGCTGATGATCCTGGTGGACTTAAATGTAGCCGTTGCAAAAGTTTTTTCAGATGGCTGGTTGCCCAGCAGGTTTATTAAATCCTGTGCGTTGCCGGTGAACTGAAAACCAACGGCCAGTGCAACAGAGAAAAGGATTTTCTTAATCATAATAGTATGTTCTTATTGAGGTATGGAGGGGTTCATTTATTATTAATTATTCAGTTTGCCTTGATGGACCCAGGCAATAACCTTTTTGATGGAGCAGCTGTCAAGTGTTCCACCGCCACTTGGCATCCACTGGGTAGGCGTATACGACGGATCATGTGTAATGGATTTAACAATCATTGAAGCGGTGCTGCTTACATCAGCATAATTGTCGAGAGGAATTCCGGAAGTGCTGGAAGCCGTACTATGACACGAAGTATTGGTTCCGCAGCTGGCATCGAGTATGGGCTTTACGTCTGTGACATATGAAATTGTTACCGTGGTATCACAATTAGCCGCCGAAACAACAGGGTGAAGTTCTTCGAGGTTGTCATAATAACAGGAACTGAAGAAAAGCAGGACGAACAGAATCGGTAAATAATTTTTAACCAGGACTTTCATTGATAGCATAAGAATTTAATTGTTAAGCGCACCCTGTTCAATCCATACATAGATGTTCAGGATTTGTTTATCAGATAACATGGGCTGCGGTGAAGGAGGCATCAGGTGTTCGGTTCTTCCGACAACAGATTGATAGAGGCGGCTGTCCCTTGCGTTTCCCGGGTTCACACTTTTCATTACGTCATCATAAGTTACTAGGGAAAACGATTCATTGTCTCCGCCGGAGTGACAGCCGCTTTGTGTGCAATTGCCGATGAGCACAGGCTGAACATCGCTCTGGAAACTTATGGCAGGCTTTGCCGAAACATCAGCTGTATGATTACAGGAACTTGAAAGAAAAAAACAAAGACCGGCAAAAAGAACGAAGGACCTGTTTATTGTTTTTTTCATTGACGAGGGAGAGGGTTAAAAAACAAACTTCCGGTGAAAGTAAGCCGCCGGAAGCTTGTTTTATAATTACAGGAAATATTTTTTACTGGAACAGAACTTTTTTGACACTCCGGTTATGATCTACAGTTACATTCAACAGGTAGGTTCCCTTTGCAAGAGTTGATAAGTCGGAAAACGAATGGTTGTATGTTCCGGCAGATTTTTCTTCATTGATAAATTCGCGCACCAGGTTTCCGTTGATATCATACAACTCAATAACAACATTGCTTTGGTGGTCCACCCGATAAGAAACATTCAGGAATTCA
>JAPLDA010000114.1 GCA_026391945.1 Bacteroidota bacterium
GAATCAGTCCACCAAAACTGAAACGAAAAGATTTTACCAATGAAATCTGTTCGGCAAATTATACGTTCGCGTAGTTCTTGGAATTGTACCGCAGTCTGCATACCTTTCGAACTATTCGGAATCTTATTAACCTAACCATTCAGAAATTGAAATGTTAGCGGTAATTATTTACTCCGATCAAAGTGAACAGCGAATTCGATGAGTGCCAATTAAATTATGAAATAGATTGCTTTCGATATGAAAATATTCTTTCTTTTTCTTTCTGTTTTTGTCACAAGTTTTGCATTCGGGCAAGATGATGGTTCCAAAAGAAAACTCTTTCAAGCAGATAGTATTTGCAAGTCTGAAGTTTTTTCATTTCTAAAATCCCAATTAGGGGAAACATTTTTCGCAGAAAACCTTTCCTACTACAAGTCATATGGAGCTCAACTTATTACTTTTATAGTAAAATGTAAAAAGTGTAAACCCAACAAATTTCTATTCCCCATTTTTGTAGGAAATTACATGAACGATCGCTATGACATGAGTTGCAATCTTAAAATCGACACCGCACTTATGGCTATAAGTAAGAAAGATATTCTTAAATGCAAGAAAGGCAAGTATACCAAAAGGCTCATCATGACAGAAGTTGAAGCGCTCAAGATCGCTGAGCAACATGCACCAGAAATTATAAATAGGAATCATTCCATTTATTTATCAGGAAATGGAATAAATAATGTATACATCGTTACAATTCCTTATAATATTTATCGAGAGAGAATCATAGAAATTAATCCAATAACAGGAGAGATAACCGAATTGATGGGGAGTATGGTTGAATGAAGAAATAACTACCACTAACAAGAACTGTGGTTAAAAACAAGTACTTTTTGATAAATGTTTTTCATCATAAGGCAATTCAGATTTTGCAATTGCCACACATTGTTTGATGAGTTTATTTCCCCTGTTCAGCGTAGTCTTGTGTGCAGGAACGTGTGGTGGCAGACTACGCTGCGAACAAACCATTAAAACAAAAGCAAGACTGCCGTACTAAGTTTTGCATGTGCTTATGATCTGATTACACATCGCAGCGTAGTCACCTTGCGCGCGATTCTGCGCACAAGACTACGCTTAACGAGGGGCCATGAGGACAGGAAGGTCCCGGTATTGAAATTTTATGCGTCACTAAACTAATTATTTTATGAAGCAGAAATTTATACTGATTTATTTTTTCAATTCACTCTTCTTTTCAAATACGCAAACTTCTGGAAAAATTTCTTTCCCTTTCAATCAATTTAATGTTGTTCGAAATTTTGATTCCGATAATGTAAATCCTGACGACAATATCAGTTTTGGGTTTGGAATGTATGGAAACAGCAAAATCAAAAATAATTTTATTTTAAATTGGGGAATTGAATACGACAAATTGAATTTCCATTTACCTGATTTAAGTTACTCTCACTTCACACATCAGCTTCAAAACTTAAACTATCGGGTAGATTATTTAACAATTCCTGTTAGTTTACAAGGTTGCATTGAAATTAAAAAAACCACTCTATTTCTTGAATGTGGCCTTTCACTGGATTTGATGCTGGATGGAAGATTATTGGCATCCGAATACGATTACTATTTTTCTCCCCCTGTAATTAGCTTGAACAAATATTCTAATGCATATATTTCACCTCCATCAATCGGGTATTCGGCTGGAATAGGATTTCAATTTCCAATCCATAACATTCGTTTAGTTATTAAACCACAAATAAAGAACAAGCTTTATCAACCCATGATTGATTATTCAAGTTTTTCCATTAATTATTTTTGTTTATCACTAGGCATTAAATTTAAAGCTTAGCAGTTATACTCAAACCTTTTTTTCCACGACCTGTTATTGAACATTTTTTAAATCACTTTTTAATCTTGCAAAAAAAATTTTAATCATGCCAAAAGGATGGATGTATCTATTGGAATGTTCCAACGGAGCTTATTACACAGGCAGTACAAAAAATCTTGAAGTGCGATTAAAGCAACATCGAAACGGAGAAGGAGCAAATTTCACGAAAAAGCATTTGCCGGTAAAGTTGGTTTATTATGAAGAGTTTGAAAGAATAGACCACGCCTTTTATCGTGAAAAGCAAGTCCAGGGTTGGAGCAGAAAAAAGAAAGAAGCGTTGATAAACGGACAACATGCATCCTTGCCGGAACTATCAAAAAATTATGCACAGTTTGGTGCGCCGGGAAGTAGTGTTCGAAAAAGCAGCACTTCGACAGGCTCAGTGCCCGGCGAAGGCTCAGTGCCCATGGCTTCGACAAGCTCAACCAAAGACACTGAGCCCGTCGATCCGGTGGCTGAGCCTGTCGATCCGGTGGCTGAGCCTGTCGAAGCCACCGTTACTTCGCCGGACAATTAAACATCCACTGAACACCGAATTGATCCGTGCAACTTCCAAAATAGGCGCCCCAGAACATGTCCTGGAGTTCCATCGTCACTTTTCCACCGGCCGACAAGGCATCAAATAACCTTTTGGTTTCTGATTTGGTGTCGGGCTCAATGTTGATGTACATGTTGTTTCCGAAACTCACCTTAAAGCCCATGGATTCAGGAGCATCCGTCCCCATTAAAATGTGACCGCCGGTGATTTCCAGTTCGATGTGCATGATGAGATTCAAATCCGCTTCGGCCATTGCCGGCGCACCATCAGCGGGAGGAATGTCTTTGAAACGGGCGACACCGCCGCCGGTGAACTCCCCGCCAAAAACGGATTTGTAAAAATTAAATGCTTCCTCCGTCTGACGGGGAAAATTGAGATACGTTGCTACTCTTGCCATGGCGATTGGTTTTTAGATTACAAATATACTTTTCCGCACCACTTATTACAGCTCATTTCAACATTCTTTTCAGGATCACTTCCGTCACGTAATAATACCCGGCTGTCACCATTCCGGCAATAAAAAAAATAAGTGCATATTTTCTCGTGGAGTCTTCATAGTAAAATTCACCGATCATCCATACCGAGTTCGCACAGATCCAGAATACCACGGCGAGGTTGTGCAGCAACTCGGTCTTAACTGCCCGATGAATCCACGTGATGTAAATGGCGAGCAGGATGGTCGGAGTAATCATGATCATGCCCATCGTTCTGGAAAGCGTACACCAGCACATGTCCTTCACCAGCCAGAGTACAATGTGGAAATTTTCGAAATGCCTGAAGCGCGAGATTCGTTCCATAAGATAAAATTTTCCCAAAGCTACAGTTTCAGGTTTTATTTTCATCACAGGAAATATTTTGTTTTTAAAAACGGATGCTTACTTTTATCAAATAAATTTTAATGCTATGAAACCAATTTTATACTTCTTTGTTCTATTTCTTATTCTGAATCTCAACGTTCAGGCTGCTGACAATTATCCTGTCGGGGCACGATCAGCCGGTGTGGCCAACGCTTCCGTGACCTTTTCAGATGTCTGGTCATCGTTTCACAACCAGGCCGGGCTTGCATTCGTGAAAGAAACATCTGCCGGCGTTTATTTTGAAAACAGTTTTCTTCTGCCGGAACTAAGCATCAAAAGTTTTGCACTGGCCGTTCCATCCAAAGCCGGAACATTTTCACTCAGCGGAACCGTTTTCGGTGGCTCGCTCTACAATGAAAAAAAGGCCGGACTCGCCTATTCAAAAAAACTGGGTGGAAAATTTTCCGGCGGCGTTCAGCTCGATTACTTGTCCACCTTCATCGCTGAAAATTACGGAACACGAAATGCTTTCGCTGTGGAAATCGGTATCCTCGGAGAACCGCTGAAGAACCTGAAGATCGGCGCCCATATCTTTAACCCGAGCAAAGCGAAACTCGCTGAATACGGCGACGAACGGATACCGGTGATCATGCGTGCCGGTGCATCGTATTCCTTTTCGGAAAAAGTAACGGTGAGTGCGGAAGAGGAAAAAGACATGGATCATGAACCTGCTTTCAAAGCCGGCATCGAATACCATCCGGCTGATGTCCTCTATCTGCGCTGCGGAATTGCCAGCAATCCTTCGTTGAGCACGTTCGGTTTCGGGTTAAAAATCAACCGCAACTTTTTGTTCGACATGGCCGCTTCATGGCATCAGCAGCTTGGCTTCTCTCCCGGAATTTCTCTTGACTATCAATTCAACTAATTCTTGCTTCACTTTTTTCTCATGAAAATATTTTTAAATAAAATCAAATGTATCGCTCCGTCCGGGAAACAGTTTTTCCGATTTCCGTGTTCTGTCCTCCTTTTTATTTTTCTTTCCGATCCTTTACTCGCGCAGGAAAATAAAAAGGATGATGCCACCGAACAGAAAATTGAAAACATCACGGAAACCATCAACCAGGGCTCCACTTCCGATAAGGAAATCGATTACACCACGCTCCTCGACCAGTTGAATGCTTACAAAGATCATCCGCTGAACCTGAATACAGCAAGCCGGGAGAATCTTGAAAACATCGTCCTCCTCAACGACCTGCAGGTACAGGCATTGCTCGATCACATCGACAAATATGGAAAACTTATTTCCATTGAAGAGTTACAAAGCATCGATGGCTTTGACCTGGAAACCATCTACAACATTTTACCTTTTGTGCATGTCAACGACATAGGAGAAAATCCAAAGCTGAACCTGAAAAACATGCTGGCCAATGGAAAGAGCGCTGTGTTCATTCGCTGGCAACAGGTGCTGGAAGAACAGAAAGGATTCTCTCCGAAGAATGAAAGTACCGGAGATACACATCGTTATTACGGTAGTCCGGCCAAACTGTATGCGCGCTACCGTTTTTCATTCAATGAACAAATCAGTTTCGGGATCACGGCGGAAAAAGATCCGGGAGAAGAGTTCTTTTCGGGCACACAAAAAAATGGTTTTGATTTTTATTCCGCTCACTTGTATTATCACGGTGATGGCTGGCTGAAATCGCTTGCAGCCGGCGACTTCCAGGCGCAGTACGGACAAGGCCTTGTACTCTGGTCAGGGCTGGCGTTTGGAAAATCAGCCGATGTGATGAACATCAAAAAAAATGCACGGGGAATTCTTCCTTATACCTCCGTGGACGAAAATCTTTTTCTCCGGGGCGGTGCCGTTTCACTCGGTTACAAAAAATTCCGTCTCGACCTGTTTCATTCCGATCATAAGATCCTCACGAAGGAAGACATCATTTCATCGTTCGATGAAGACGGCTACCACCGCGATTCTTCAGAGCTGTCAAAAAAACATACGATTGAAAAAACGATTTCCGGAGGACATGTGCATTACACTTCAAAAAAATTCTCCATCGGCGTCACCGGATTTTCAACTGGGTTCAGCAGCAGTCTTGAAAAAACTTTCCAGCCCTACAATCGTTTCGACTTTTCCGGAAACCGGAACACCAACGCCGGCATTGACTACAACTACGTTTACAGAAATATTAATTTCTTCGGAGGCATTGACTACAACTACGTTTACAGAAATATTAATTTCTTCGGAGAATTCGGAAAAAGTAAAAACGGAGGCGTGGCTTCGATCAACGGAATTCTTGCCGCCCTTGATCAGAATGTTTCCGTTTCCATTCTTCATCGTCATTTTGATAAAGACTACCAGGCGCTCGAAAGCAATGCGCTTGCCGAAAATTCGAACGTGGTGAATGAAGACGGATTGTATTTCGGAATTTTTCTGAAACCGGCGCGGAGATTTTCATTCAACGCCTATTACGATCAGTTCAGTTTTCCATGGCTTCGCTTTTCTGTTGACGCACCTTCCGCAGGAAAAGAATACCTCGCCCAGTTGAATTACAACCCGACAAAGACATTTGAAGCATACGTAAGAATCAAACAGCAAAACAAACCGGCGAATATTTCTGCTGACACACACCCGGTGAGCAATCTCCAGGATGTGGCGCAGGTCAATTACAGGTTTCATGTGAGTTACGCCATTACCACATCCGTCTCATTGGCAAATCGTGTTGAAATTGTCCGGTATCAGAAAGGAAATAATCCGGCGGAAAAAGGATTCATGCTTTACCAGGATCTCAATTACCAGCCGTTTAAAAGCCGTTACAGTTTTTCCGCGCGTTATGTTTTGTTTGATACCGATACGTACAACACGCGGATTTATGCTTTTGAAAGTGATGTGTTGTATGCCTACTCCATTCCTTCTTACTATTACAGGGGAAGCCGTTTCTACGTCACCGCTCATTACAGGATGATGCGCGGAATTGATTTTTGGCTGCGCTATGGAACTACGGTTTACGACAGTCAACAAACGGTTGGAAGCGGACTGGATCAGATTGCCGGCAACCAGAAATCAGAAGTAAAAGCACAGGTACGTTTTCAGTTCTGATCTTCACTGATTTCAAAACCGACCGTTCTCAGATCTTCCCAGAATTCAGGATACGATTTTCTTACGACACCTGGATTTTCAATTTCCACCTTTTTGAATTTCAATGCAAGCGGCGCCAGCGACATAGCCATCCGGTGATCGTGATACGTTTGAAAAAAAGAAGTCGGTACAAAATATTTTTTGTACCCATGAATCCGGAAATCATTTTCAGAAATTTCACAGGAAGTTCCGGCTTTCTCCAATTCATTTTTCAGTGCATTCAACCGGTCAGTTTCTTTGATCCGTAAATTTTTTACGCCGGTGAAGCTGGCTTCAACACCAATTCCGGAGCAGGTTACAGCCATGGCAGGAACAAGATCGGGACAGTTTTGAAAGTCAAATGAAAACTCTTTGGGCAAAAGAGAAGTTGAAGTTTTAATGAGTCGGATTCCGGTATTCGTAAATTCAGTTTCAACTCCGAACAACTTCATCAGTTCAGCGATCACGCAATCGCCTTGTATGGAATGTTGCTGCAATCCTGTAATCACCAAATCAACTTCATCAGCAAAAGCTGCCATCTCATACCAGTAAGAAGCGGCACTCCAGTCAGACTCCACGGAAATATTTTTCGGATGATAGGATTGATGCTGAACGGAAATAATGTTGTCCCTCCATTCGTAATCA
>JAPLDA010000056.1 GCA_026391945.1 Bacteroidota bacterium
CAACCAAATGCATTGCAAACAATGAGTTGAACCGAATAGGTTCCTGCGCCGGCATACGTATGAAACGGATTGGCTGCCGTGTCGCTTCCGCCATCTCCGAAAGTCCAGTAATAACTTGTCGGTGCATTGATCGGGTTGGAGTTAAAACCTACTGTACTGCTGCAGTTGCCTGCTGTAAAATTAAAATCTGCACAAGGGTTGGACGCTACATGCAACGTACACGGAATGGTATCGTTGGGCAAAAGCGGATCATTGGAATGGATCACAACAGAAGTCGTATATACGCCTCCCTGCAACCCGGCACTATGAAATACAATGGCCAGCATAACCGAATCTCCGGGTATAACAGTACCACTTGTGGACGATAAGGAAACCCACCCTGCAGCACTACTGATTTTTGAAAAAATATAGGATATGGAATTAGGAAGCATCGGGCCTGAAGGATTATTATTATAATACCTGTATTCCCATGGCATGCCGGTGGCAATCACACGACCATTACCCATCTGGTATTCTATCGTAGTCGGCAACGACAGCGTGCTTGTTTCGGTTATTACCTGCGCACCGGCAGGCATATTGGTTATGTAGCAAAGGTTGGCCTGTGATTCATTAATAGGATTGGCGATTCCGTTGAGAATCGGATGAGCGGGCAACAATCCGATATTTTGATTTTGATAGTTTCCGTTCACCATAACTGCACTGCCTGCAAGGGTTACATTAGGCGTCCCGGTGTAGGTCCCCATCTGATATTGTACGATACCGCCGGCGGTGATGAATGCTTCGAACTTTGAAAGATTATTAGAGAGGTTTGCATAATACGCGTTGCTTTGTGCCCCGACAGTTATGATGATGTCATACAACATAAAATCCGTCGTTGGAATTTGTGAGGAGAAAATGACAGTCGGCGTAATTCCATAATGTGTTTGAAGAAATGAATTCATGTCAACACCCCACGAAGTCGTTTCCTGGATAACAAGAACTGACGTATCACCGACGATCCCGTTTCCTCCTCCGTTGATGGCATACACCAGGTTGCTTCCGCCGGCATTAAAAATTTTGAGCGGCCGGGTCACCGAATCATTGCAGGCATCCAGGTATATATCAAAGGATGTTGGTGCCGTCGAAATAACCGGCGCCGTTACTACCGTTGCAGTGAGGCATACCACCGTGTCCGCATCGTTATCATGAATCACCAGGTTGCCATTAAACGTTCCTGTTACTGATGAAGAAAAATGAACGATGATCATCGTGGAATCGTGCGGCGGAACATGAACGTTGTTGGACGGCACTGCCGAATACCCGGCCAGCGAAGGGATTAAGCCGGTCACCTGCAGCGTATCACAACCGGGATTCCGGATATAAAAAGTATCGGACTGCGTTGTGTATTGCATCACGCTTCCGAAATTCAGACAGGATTGTGAAAGGGCAATGGAAGGAGTTCCGCTTACCGTTAACGTACATGGAATGGTATCAAGCGGCACAAGCGGATCATTGGAATGAATGACAAGGCTTGTCGTATAGGTACCATTGGAGAGTCCGCTGCTGATAAATGTTACATACACCAGGCTGGAATCGCCCGGCAATATGGTATCAACCGTTGAAGATAACGTGATCCATGGTACCCCCTGATGAATTTTGGAAAAAGCATAGGACGTTGCATTCGGTAACATGAGTCCTGCATTGTTAGAATTTTGATATAACCATTCCCATGTCATTCCGGTTGCAATCACAGTTCCGCTGCCATAATTGTATTCGACGGTAGTGGGAAGTGAAAGGGTACCTGTTTCACTGATCACCGATGTTCCGGAAGGAAGATGATCTAGGTAACTGTGGTTTGCATAATTTCCGGTTAACGGGTTCGTGACTCCATTAAGAATCGGATGGGATAATAAGAGCCCCGTGTTTTGATTCTGCATGTTACCATAAATCATTCTTGCGCCGCCGGCAAGGTTAACCGTATCGGTCCCCTGCATCGCCATCTGGTATTGAATGATCCCTCCTGACGAAACAAAATTCCGGAACTTGGTTACATTGTTTGAAAGGTTCGTATAGTAGGTAACACTTTCATCTCCTACGGTGAAAATAACATTATACAAAGAAAAATCCGTGGCTGCAATTTGAGAAGATGTAATCACGGTGGGTGTTATACCATAACGTGCCTGGATAAAACCTGACATATAGAGTCCCCACGCAGATGTTTCCTGTATCACCAATACTGAAGTATCCGTTGGAGAGCCTTGCCCGGTTCCATTAATGGAATAGGTCAGGTTGGTGCCCCCGGTATTGTAGATCATCAGCGGCAGGGTAATGGAATCGTTGCAGGAAGAAATAGTTACATGGAAAGAATCCGGTACCGTAGAAATGACCGGTGCCGGTGTTACCGCGGCAATCAAACACACCACAGTATCCCTGTCATTGTCATGAATCACCAGGTTGCCATTGAAGGTGCCGGTTGTTGCTGAAGAAAAATGTACCACGATCATCGCCGAATCGTACGGAGCAATGTGCAGGTTGCCGGAAGGAGTTACCGTGTATGCGGGTAACGACGGCGACAAACTCGTTACGCGTAAGGTATCACAACCGTTGTTCCGGATATAAAGCGTATCCGGCGTTGTGGTGTACTGCATCACAGTGCCAAAATTCAGACAGGATTTTGAGAGTGCAATGGATGGGCTTCCGCTCACCGTTAAGGTACAGGGTATGATCACCGTAGGATGCAACGGATCGTTGGTGGTAAGGATCAGGTTCGTCGTATGAACTCCTGCGAATAGCCCAGTGGTACTGAAGGTAACCTGGATCACCGATGAACCACCGGCTGTAACAGTATCTGATGAAGGGCTGGTTTGAATCCATGGTACAAGAGAAGAATTCCTGTACGAAACAGAATTCGCGGCCAATTGCGCTGTTGCATTGTTGTATAAATAATAATCAAAGCCAATGTAGATCACCGTTCCTGATCCTATGTGCCTGTAAGAAACCACATCATTGCCCGTACCGGTAACCTGCACCAGTTTCACTTTATCCGAATTGGTAAAGTTCATATAGAATGTTGCATTCGGCGGTGCGAAAGAAAGGGGAACATTGTTCGTGATGGCATCTGTTGTATCAAGCGTGGTAAGACCGGATGGATTGGCTCCCGCATAACTTCCTGAAAACAATCCGAGATCAAATATCCTGTTGGCATACCCGGTATAAGATCCGCAAACGACGATGACACCACCGCTGTTCACGAAATTCTGAACGACACTGGCCAATGGAGTATATACCGTTGTGAGTGAGTTTTCCTGCTCAGGAAAAAGCAGGACGTCTTTGCCGCTAAGCGCCGCCTGTAATTGCGAGGCATTGGTACCGCTGTATCTCGTGAGTGTATAGTTGGTGAAGTATTGGTTGATGGCTGTTAGTGTATGAGGATACTCTTCCGTAGTATCAGAACCGTACGTGAATGATAAAATTTTCACCGGCCCAGCGTTGTTGCCTGATGTAGAATAAACAAGATCTCCTGATCCTGAATTATAAACCGTCAGGTTTACCGTTACCGTGCTGCCGCAGGCAACCGATGCATTCAGCGTATCCGGGTTTATAAAAACCGAAGGAGGAGATTGAACCGTTACTGTTTTTGAAATGGTATCTGATTGATTGCATGTAAAGGCAATCAATGTGATCGTGTGAACTCCGGAAGTGGTGAAGGCATGCGTCGGATTCTGAAGTGTCGAAGATCCGCCGTCACCGAAATTCCACATCCATGCAACGGGCGAATTGGAGCTTTGATCAGAAAACTGCAAGGCCGTGTTGATCGGAGGAGTCGTATCGTTCACCGAAAAATCAGCAACAGGCGGCAGGCTTGAAACGATCACAGAAGTCCACGCCGCTGCAAATCCCGCATACGTGGCCGAACTGTTCGATTGAAACACAATGAACATCTGCCCGGAATTGGCTGTGACTGTGGCTGGCAATGTGCTGCCATACGCTGTAAGAAGAAGCGGCGCGGAAGCATTCGGCCCGTTATAAACATATAAATAATCATAATAATATTCTGTCTGAAAAAATGAAAAAATGAGTGTAACGGAAGTCGCACAGGCGGGAGCGATCAGCAACGAACAATTTTCGTTATTCTGATAACCTCCCGATGGACCACCCGAATCATAGAACTGTCCGAACGGCGCTGCGGTTGAAGTGGCCGAACACATGTTGATGCTGTTCACCACATGTATATACATGGTCTTCGTGATGCTGTCGGCACCAAACGAATTGCTCACATGCAGTGTCACGGTATAATCTCCCAATACACTATATACAATGGCAGGATTCTGAAGAACCGATGTGACCGGTGCCCCGCCGCTGAACGTCCAGTTCCAGGAAGTGGCACCGTGACTGGATAGGTCGCTGAAGTAAACCGTACCGCCTACATTGATGGTGGTATCGGATGCAATGAAACCGGCAACGGGCGGCAATGTGTTCGCAACAAAATTAACCGTGTAATCTTCCGCCTGTCCGTATTGCGGATTGTAACAGGAAGAGGTGATGGTATTGTTTTCATAATCGTCGATCACGCGCATCCGCAAGGGAGTGCCGAGTGTCGCCGATGCAGGTGTATGAATCACTCCTGCATGGCTTCCCGGTATATGAAGTGACGTGAACACCAGTTCCGTCGTATTGTTGAATTGACCGTCGTTGTTATAATCAATCCATGCCATTACATTTTCATTATAGGTAACACCGGTGGTGACATTCAAGGTATATGGATCGCCTGCCGTTAGCGTGGTAGCATTCGCACAGGTGAAATCACGGTATCCTTCCGAAGCCGCCGGCGATGTATTGTTGATTGTATTCAACTGCACATTCGTGATCCCGATGTTGCAGCAATAAGCCGTTGTTGCAGGCAAGCAACTCGCCGGAATCGGCCCGCCGGTATTGGTAACCGTAACATAGCCCGGTACGATCAGCGTATCATTGTTTCCGCACGTGGCCGCACCGGTTGCAATCAGCGTGACTGTAAAAACACCCGGTGATGCATAAGTATGAGATGGATTCATGGCTGTGGAGGTGTTCCCGTCACCGAAATCCCATGTGTACCCGGTTGCATTGATGCTGTTATTTGAAAAGTTAACGGTCGCCGGAGTCGTGCAGAAATAATTCTGCGCTGCGGTAAACGACGCTACTACGGCATTTGAAAAAAGACCTCCCACTCCTACGGCATACCAGGCATTGCTGGTTTGTACAACCTGGTTGGAACAGTTCCCGAAAAGATCAATGGCCGCCTGGATGGAATATGTTCTTGCATCTGCAAAAGTGGAACCCGGCGTCAGGTAGTTGGTCAGGTTACGAAAGGCAATTGCATTCGCATCGGTGAGTCCGATTCCGTTTACTGTATAGGAATTGCCAATGTCGTTCACGCCGGTTCCGCCGGTCGACAACAGGTAATACCAGAAATTCTGAACACCGCTGTTATAGTGTACGATGTCACCGTTGTTCCAGTACAATCCGCCATAAGTATCCGGGCAATTAAAATCATTTGGGTTCGCCATGTTGCGGAAGGGTGTTGCGCCTCCTCCGGAAATAACAATCTGGTCGCCCACAAACCAGGTGGCAAGCGACGGATCATAAATAAAACGAATGGTATTTCCCATGATGTCGCTGAACGATTCATTCAGGGCGCCCGACTCTCCCGAGTACGTGAGGTTGGCTGAATTTTCCGTTACACCATGTGTGATTTCATGCCCGACAATTTCCAGGGATGTCAGCGGCGAATACTGAACACCATCGCCATCGCCGTAGGTCATTTCTGTTCCATCCCAAAAAGCATTTACATAACCGGTACTGTAATGAACGTAGCTTAAGATCGTCCCACCGAAACCGTTGAATGAATTCCACCCATAATTATTGTAATAGTGATCATAGGTTTTTTCCGCTCCGTAATGTGCATCAAGGGCAGCATTGTCGAATGCCAGCGGCCAGTTGTTCGTCGTGTTGGTGAAGTCGGTGGCTGATCCATAACTGGATCCATGAAGGAGGTTTCTTGTAATGGTTCCGTTTCCTGTTCCGCGCGCATTTTCACGTAAACGAAAACTGGTGGCGGATAAACTGTCTGTCCGGATCCCTTTTGTTCCGCTGTAGTGCGTAACGGCGGTGGCATTCACATCCACCGTTTCAATCCGGTTTACTTTTTTCAGGATGCGTCCGTCGGAAGCATCTACGTAAATCCAGTTCCGGCTCAGTGGTTCTTCAGCATATACATCTGCTTTATAGGCTAGCCTGTACGTGCCATCATCCACGCGGATGATCACCAGTTCAGGCAACGACTCCACACTTGAACCGGACTTATATGTTTTTGCATGCACATCATTCTTTGCTATCTGCAGCGCTTCGCCCGGGTTCACGGAAGGTTGCAGCGACACGCTGATGCCGGGATAATATTCTCCGTTTGCAGAAATTATTTTTCCGTCGCGGACATGAACGATGTACATCGAATATTCAACCGGTATATTCTGATAATACTGGCGGTAACGGAAATGTGTAAAGCCGATTTTGTCCTGTTCGGTATGATAAAGTCTCACATCGTCTTCCGGCCTTGCATGCAAAACGGATTTCAGCCAGCCGGCAGCATCGTTTGCCGGCATGGAATTTTTTTCATTCAACCGGATGAATGAAATACTCCTCGTCGATTCGTTTATCCTGACCTCGGAAGCGCCAGGTACTTTTTTATCAGCGTCGTTTCCGGAAAAAAACTGTGCGGAAGAAACAAGATGCAGAAGAATAAAAAAAATAAGACAAAAAATCCTGGTGATCATGTGTTTAAATTTCATAGTGGGTGGGGGTAGAAAAAAAAATGGTAATTCAAATATAGAACTATATCACGAAACCGCAAGAGGGAATTTGGCAGATGAAAAATATTTTCTGTTTCAGAATCGGCTGTTGAAAAAATCATACGAATTCATAACGAATGGTATCGCATCAGATGTGCACATTTTGCCTGAAAAGTTTGATGGCAATGGCAAGCAGAATGATTCCAAAAACCTTTCGTACGATGTTAATGCCTCCCGGCCCCAGAATTTTCTCGAGGAAGCCCAGGTTCTTCAGAACAAGATATACCAGGATGATGTTCAGGAAAATTCCAACAAGAATGGTTTCCACGTTGTATGCGGAACGGAGTGAAAGCAACGTCGTCATGGTTCCTGTTCCTGCGATGAGCGGAAATGCAATCGGAACGACCGAAGCCGTTTCGGGCAATTCATCTTTATAGAGTTTGATGCCGAGGATCATTTCCAATGCCAGGAAAAATAAAACCAGCGATCCGGCAATGGCGAACGAGGCGACATCCACGCCGAGAAAATCAAGAATATTTTGCCCGACAAAAAGAAACACCACCATGATGAGCAGTGAAACCAGCGTTGCTTTTTCAGGATGAATGGTGCCGACCTTTGTTCGTACGGCAAGGATGGCAGGAATGGAACCGATCACATCAATCACAGCAAAGAGGATGGTGGAAACGGTGAGTATTTCTTTCAGGTTCATGTACGAAAGGTCGGATTTAACCGGCAACAGAAAGCAACTATGACAAAAATATTTTCATAATTTATAAACCAGCGAATTGGAGATGCTGTAATAAAACCGGTCGATGGGTACAACGGGTTTCGTATCGTATACACTCGAATAGTCAAACGAAATACTCAAATGCCTGGTCACATCCACATTCCACTTCACCGAATTCGCAATGCGGGGATAACGGTAAAAGGCATTGGGCCTGAACTGAACAAACGTGGTAAAAAATAAATCACTGTGGTCGCTTACCTTGTATTCCAGTTTGACGTAGTTGTTGGATTTCAAAAATAAATTTTTTATGTCCGGGGCATTCACGGGAATTTTTTCAGAATCGACGGCGATGTAATTCCACTGTTCTGCCTCCACCATGAACCCGGAAGCTAAAATCAAATTCAGCTTCGGGTGCAGGTAATTATTCCAACGCAGGTTTGCACCGGCCAGTTTTCGCTGCACGATGCCGCGCCTGCTATCCCACTGGTATTGAAGAAATGTTTCGGGGTGCAGTGTATTCTTATAGTCGTATCGAAATCTCAGGTGAAAAAAACCGGTGTTTAATATGTCGCTCGGCCCATTGTAAGTAAACCGGAAACCGGAAGAAAAAATAAACAGCTCCCGGAATTTCTGAAGCGACGCATCCAGCGAATTGGATGCATCGTACACCGTGATTTTCTGTCTGTCTATTTCCAGGCCGGAACCAATGTTCAGGCTGAAAACCGGATGGTGAACATAATCGCTGGTATCGGTTTTTAATCGCTGGTATCGGTTTTGTCGATGTTGAGGATTTGAGCGGAGGCAACGGACGTGATGAAAAAAAACAAGGTTAAATAAAATATAAAACGTGTTTCTTCTCTCATCAGGGGATTCAAAATAAACGACCATTCATCACATTCCGGAATAATTACTGCCTTTGAAGCTGCGAGCCGGTACCTAGTGACAAATGCAAAAGTATACAAAGCAAGATTGCCCACTTCAAACTGCCTTGCGCTTAGGGTTGTACGCAGTGTAGTGGCTTCGTGCACTGGCCATGCACAAGAAATCGCCGAACGGGGGAAAGTTGGCAGAATTATTTTATCCCTGTGCAATGTTCGTAGTAAGCATACTTACAATCTTCCACTCACCTTTCTTTTGCAGAATGAATGTATCAATTTCTGGCTGCGACACAATGCCGGCTCCAGAATTATACTTTACAACTACTTTACAAATAATTATTGCTGTGTTTCCTTCAACAAAAGTTTTTATGACTTCATCAATTTTAATAAAGTAGGTAAAATTAGGATTGAGAGCAGCGCCTTCAATAATATCATCAAGTTGCTTTTTTATTTGTTGAACGCTTTCAGTATTGCCGTTATCATCAAAACTAATGCAATCAGCACTTAGTAAATTAATAACGCCGTCTGAACTTTGTGTTTGCTTTAATGAATTTGACTGCTTCACAAACTCCTGAATAACCTTAAGCGGTTCGTCACTTGGTTTCACTTGCGCGAATGCGAAAGAAGAAATCAAAATAAACAATAGGGTGATTGCTTTTTTCATTTTAAATTTTGTTTAATGTTAGTAATACGTTTATTGCATTTTACTCAGCTCACCTTTCCATTCATTGATTTGATTTTGTAAATCCTGAATGACTTTATGCTGATCTCTTAACTGTTCGTCTTTTTCCTCTTGTGTTCTTCCGATCTGAAACTCATTAATGCTGCTAAGTTTTTCATTCTCCTTTTGCAATTGTGCTTCGCCAATAGCTATTGCCTGTCCCAATGCCTCTTTTTGGGCTGCTGTTACTGCTGCTGCCTCCTCTTTTGATATTGTCAGAGCAACTTGTATGCACGCAATCTTCAAACTGCCTCCCTTTTTTAGAACAAAGTTGTTAATTTCTGTGTGTGATTTAATACCATCGCCACCATTATATTTTACAACACTTGTCACAGTAACATTGGCAATGCTTCCTTCCACGATTGCCTTGACTACATTTTCAATCTTACTAAAGAAAGCATAATTGGTAATCAATGCTGCATTTTCAATTTTACCATCTAATTCCTTTTTGAACTGCTCAAGATTTTTCACCTGACCATCTCCATTGACAAGAATAAAATCACTTGCCAGCAAAGCGACAACAGCATCGGCACTTTGCGAAAGTTTCATCGCATTAAGTTGTTTGAAATATTCCTGCACAACTTTTTGTGCATCAGCAGCAGTAACGGAAGGTGTTTGAGCCTTTGCGTATGTGACAAATGCAAACACAATTGCTAAAATTGTAATTTGTTTTTTCATCAAGGGTTCTAATTAGAGTTAAAATTTTTCTTTTATTGTGCTGGTATTAACACCACCGCTTAGACAATAACCATGTTTAATTGCTTTCACAATTCTTTCAGCCAAATCAGGTTCTTTATCCGATGAAATAATTATTTCAAACCCTGTTTCAATCTTGCCAAGAGTAGGACTTGTATAAGACATCTTATTATCTTTTGCTTCAAAGGAAATTCCAAAACGGGTCCTAATTTTATTGATGTATCTGATAGCAAGTTTACTCAAATCAAAATCTTTCAGGTTAATTTTAACTATAGCAACCGTATCTTTCAATTCAAAGTTTTCATCAATCCCAAATTCATAAAGCATCATTACAGAACCATCAAACCCTACCTTGTAGCTGCTTGGTGGTATTTGTCTTCCACCAAAGTTGTTTATCTTAGTTGTAATCCAATCGGTAGTTTCCTTCAATGTGGCATCAGAGGAGTCGGCGCATTGAGCAAATAAATTTATTTGAAAAAAAAGGAGTACCGCAATTAAACAGAGAATGTTTTTCATTTGTCTGGCTTTTAACAGGTGCAAACCTATAATTATTTTTTTGTTAGTAATAATTCGCTTGTCCCTTGCAGGCACTTTGAAGTTTCGATGCTGCCACGAGTTGCCCACAACCCTTAATTCTCGCAACACTTCATCACTAACATTTCGAAAGATAGGCAGGTTAAGGAGTATTTCCAAAAACTACGGAACCGTATCAGCCCCCCCCCTGTTCCGTGATTTCTTGTGCGCAGAATCGCGTACCGACTGCCTACTTTGCGAAGCACAATCATCATTCGTCCATATAAGGTTAAAACGGTAATGCCAACAGGAATTCGTTGATATAATAGTTTTAAATTTACATTCGTTAATGTTTTAAGTAATTTGTAATCGTCAGAGTTGTGCGCAGCGTAGTCACCTCGCGCACCAGCCCATACACAAGACTACGCTGATCTGGGCATGCAAATCAATGATCCGGATCAAAAATAAAAAATAAAAAACGGATAGTCCTGTTTTCATAAAAAACCTGTTTCATACAAGGAAGCTGAATGACTTTCCCATTCCCGTATGGTTATGCTTTCCGGGAAAGCCTCGAAGAAGTCGTTTCTCATTTCTCCCGAGCTAAACTCCTTTGGAAAGTCCGCTGAAATTAAAATCGAGATTGCTTCCTTTGATATCATTCTTCTCAAAGACCATGTTGCCAAGGACATCACAGATAAAAATATTTTTTGCCGCACGATCATTTTTCAATTTTACATGAATGATTCCCGTCGTCGGATTTGGAAAAACTGAAATGAGATCCCCTGTTATTGGTGAAGAAAGAGCTGCAAGCGTAAAATCCACGGTGCTGATGGTGGTATTGGTAACGACAGGAGGATTGGAATCAAAAACAATGTGAGCTGTATTGGAGATCATCGTTCCATCCAAAAGATTTGCCTTCGGATGAATGCTGAAGGATACAAACCCGTGGCTGTTGGGCTCGTCAGCAACAGAATCCGGGAGATGGATGGAATTGAAATGAAAGTGAATCACACCATGGCCGGCAATTTCCACCGTGTATGGAAAAGAAGATGCGAGAGGAATAAATGTGTTCACGTCAAGGTTGGCATCCAGTGTATCGATCACTTCGATATTAAAAGCCGTATCGTTTCCCGTATTCTGAAATTCTATCGTGTACGTGAGCGGACTGTTTGTTCCGGGGAAAAATGATCCTTCCGGTTCAACATATTTTATATTCGGATCATACGATCCGGTGATGCGATGAAAGGTCGAAGCAGTATTATTGGAAAGATTTATTTCTGATGTTGTCGCCTGTACATTCACCGAGGACATCAGTGTATCGCCGATCAAAGCCGGGTTAGCGGGAACACTGAACGCAGCAGTCAAATAAACCGTTTCAAAACTGGTTAACTGGTTAATCTGCCACACCACCTGCGTGGCGGAAACAGAAAGCGGAACAGGATTCGCCGAAACAAATGAAAGCAATGTATCGCGATCCAATGTTACCGTCACCACCCCGCTTGTATCATAACTTAAATTCCTGATAAGCATTCCATAGCTGAAATTAAATCCCGGCCGCGCAGTACCATGACTGATACTTGCCGTGATGTCAAAAGGAATCAAACTGCTGTCGGCGAAGTTCACTGTAATGGAAGAATTGCCCGACGACAAGGTAGCAGGATAAGGATTGGCCGGACAGATTTGCGAAAATGAACCGGACAGATTTTGAGTGAGGTTGTAATTTCCCCAGGGAAGATTCGCCGCATAATGTCCTGTTGAATTTGTATAAGCATAATACGGGCCCGGTGTAAACTCCATGATCATATTCGGCATGGCGATGTCCGTGACATCTTCAACACAGTCGGAATTCAAATCGACAAATACGTCACCCTGCACAGTGCCGCAGTTGGTGCCAAGATCGGGTACGGTGAATGGAATATACTCCGTGCATCCGTAATATGGATTCTGGTAATCGGTGTACTGGTAGCTGATTCCAAAATAATAATTCCCCGGTGGTAAATTATTCGTGGTAAAAGGAACTGATGGCGAAAGACTCACTATTCCGGGTTGCCAGGTATCGGGAATGGTATTGAAAGAAGTGGTGGTGGTGATCGCCATGTTCACTCCGAAAAACCAGGATGCAACACTGTCCACGGTAACCGCTCCATTTGAAAGTGAATCGCAGGAAGGCGAAATGGTGATTATAGGATTGAGCACCGCAGGAGCAACCATTGCCTGTGTTTGCTGACCTGTACATCCTGCCCCATCCGTAACACTTACCGTTACATTATCGCCATCGCACAACTGGCCAATGGTGGTCCATCCTGTAACGGGCCAATCAGGAACCACCACTCCATGATCGCTTGTGAAATTATACGGAGGAGTTCCGTTTAAGTACGAAGGATTAATCTGGAACATTCCGTTACACTGCCCGTGACAGGCGAACACCGTAAGCGGAATGGCGATGATGATATTATTCAGCGCTCCGCTACCGATGTTTCCAGCGATAATCAAAGAGTCTCCTGTTGCATCGTACACCGTAAGTGTATAATTGCCGGGAGAAAGATTCTGAATACTTAGTGTGGTGTCACCGTTTGACCACACTGCTGTATAAGGCGGCGTTCCCCCGTTTACGTAGGCCGTAATGGATCCGTTATTTTGATTGCAGGCGGCATCAAGCGTGAGGAGGTAAACGGATATTCCCATACACGAACTAACGGCCATCAAAAATAAAAAGGATGCAAGTATTATTTTTTTCATGTTGCATTTGATTTAATCTTCCGGTAAAAAAAGAAAACAACTGTCGCCATCGCGAAGAAAAAAATTTATCGCTCCCAACGAATGATATCAAAGATAGCATTCGTCAGGGTAAAATCAAATCATAATTGACCAGGAATAAAGGGAATCTTAAAGCAGGCGAACATCGCGCTTTGCAAATAACCAGTAATACCATTACGCATTATAAAATAATCCAATCCGCCGAGGCGGAGGTATTATGCCGATAGAGTAGCTGTATAAGAAAAAAATGGTTTACCCGTTCAGCGCTTCTGCTCCTGCAACAATCTCAAGAATTTCACCGGTGATGGCGGCCTGGCGGGCTTTGTTGTAATTGATGCGGAGATCTTTCAGGAGATCGGCGGCGTTGTCAGTGGCTTTGTTCATCGCCGTCATGCGTGCGCCATGTTCCGATGCGTTCGAATCGAGCAATGCTTTATAGAGTTGTATCTTGATCGTCTTCGGAATTAACTGAAGCACCAGCTCTTCTTTGTTCGGTTCGAAAATATAATCGTTCGTGTGCTTTTGCTTTTCTTCTTTTCTTGCCGGAGGTGTAATCGGCAGCAGTTGCTCCACCTGTACATACTGCACGGCGGCGTTCTTAAACTGGTTATAGACAATCTCTATTTTATCATAGGCGCCTTCCGAAAATTCCTTCATCAGCTTTTCGGCTATCACGGAGGCATCAGCAAAATTCAGGTGGTTGTAAATGTCGTTGTGATTTCCTGCATATACCGTTGCATTCTTGGAGAAAAAATCGGACGCCTTTTTCCCGATGCAAAGAACTTTCACATTCCCTTCTTTAGCAAGTGCTGCATAGTTTTCGCGCATGAGCCGGTTTATCGTACGAACAACATTCGCATTAAAACCACCGCAGAGTCCGCGGTTGGAATTGATTGCAACAATCAGAACTTTCTTAACCGGACGAACGGCGGCGAAAGATCCTCCTGAACTGCTGTCGAGCGTACTGGAAATATTTTCCATGATCTCCCGGATCTTCGCTGCATATGGGCGCATCTGGATGATGGCATCCTGCGCACGGCGGAGCTTGGCAGCGCTCACCATTTTCATCGCCTTGGTGATTTGCTGCGTGGAGATCACCGAGGTGATCCGGTTACGGACTTCTTTTAAGTTGGCCATTTTTAATTTGTTGATTCGGCAATTAGCGGATGATATTTTCTTTCATTGGCTAATCCGCTAATCATCACATCAGATAATCAGTTTTTATATTTCGGTATTAACTCTTTCGCTGTTTTCTCCAGCACACCGGTGATGGTGTCATCAAGCTGTCCTTTCTTCAGCATATCCAGCGTTGCTTTATGTTGCGCTTCGAGGAGGTTCAGGTATTCCACTTCAAATTCTTTTACCTTCCTGATCGGCACTTCTCTCAGCATACCTTTTGATCCGAGATAAATGATGGCGACCTGTTGTTCCACGCGCATCGGTGCGTATTGCAACTGCTTCAGGATTTCCACGTTGCGCGATCCTTTGTCGAGAACGGCTTTGGTGGCGGCATCCAGATCGGAACCGAATTTTGAAAACGCTTCCAGTTCACGGTACTGTGCCTGATCGAGTTTTAATGTGCCCGCAATTTTTTTCATCGACTTGATCTGTGCATTTCCTCCCACACGTGATACGGAAATCCCCACGTTGATGGCCGGCCGCACTCCGGCGTTGAACAAATTCGCTTCGAGAAATATCTGTCCGTCGGTAATGGAAATGACGTTGGTCGGAATGTAAGCGGAAACGTCGCCGGCCTGGGTTTCGATAATCGGCAGAGCGGTTAACGATCCTCCGCCTTTTACCATGTGCCTGATGGTTTCCGGAAGATCGTTCATGTTCTTCGCAATCTCATCGGAGTTGATGATTTTCGCTGCACGCTCGAGCAAACGGGAGTGCAGGTAAAATACATCTCCAGGGTAAGCTTCACGTCCCGGTGGCCTTCTCAATAAAAGAGAAACTTCGCGGTAGGCAACGGCTTGTTTCGACAAATCATCATACACGATCAGCGCAGGGCGACCGGTGTCGCGGAAAAATTCACCGATTGCAGCTCCGGCCATAGGCGCGAAGAACTGCATCGGGGCAGGATCAGAAGCGGTAGCGGAAACAATAACCGTGTACGGCATCGCTCCGTTTTCAGTGAGCGTTTTTACAATCTGCGCAACCGTTGAACCCTTTTGTCCGATGGCGACATAAATACAAAATACCGGTTTGCCGGCTTCATAAAATTCTTTCTGGTTGATGATGGTATCAATACACACCGCCGTCTTTCCTGTCTGGCGGTCACCGATTACCAATTCACGCTGGCCTCGGCCAATAGGAATCATAGCATCAACCGCTTTGATACCGGTTTGCAGCGGCTCATTCACCGGCTGGCGGAAAATTACTCCGGGAGCTTTGCGCTCCAACGGCATTTCATAGGTATCACCGGTGATCGGACCCTTTCCGTCAATCGGTTTTCCAAGCGTGTCAACCACGCGGCCCAACATTCCTTCTCCCACATGGATTGAACCGATTTTACCGGTGCGTTTCACCACATCGCCTTCTTTGATATCGTTGGAAGAACCGAGCAATACGGCTCCTACGTTGTCTTCTTCCAGGTTCAGCACGATGCCGCGCAGTCCTGATTCGAATTCAATCAGCTCGCCGGCCTGCACATTCATCAGTCCGTAGATGCGTGCGATTCCGTCGCCAACCTGGAGAACGGTACCGACTTCTTCCAATTCTTTTTCAGTTTTAAAGCCCGCAAGTTGCTGACGCAAAATTGCCGATACTTCGTCTGGTCTTACTTCTGCCATTTTATTTTTTATTTAAATTTAGTGCTACTGTTTTTTTTATTCCGAATTGCGCCTGCCTGACAGGCAGAGTTTTTAGAGTTTGGATTAATTCGCAATTTAAAATCCGAAATCCGCAATTATTTTTTAATTCTTCCTCGTATACGGGTTTGCTGCAAACTCTTTCGTAAGTTTTCTCAGGTCACTTGCGATGCTGGCATCGTATTGTTTGTCTTCCATTCTCAATACAAATCCACCAATCAGGTTCTTGTCCACTTTTTCGATCAACTCCACTTCTGAGTCGAGATTGGTTTTGATGATGCTGTACACCTTGCTCCTGAGTGCATCGTCAAGACCTACGGCAGAGGTAATCACCGCTGTCTGTATGCCTTTGAAACGCTTGTATTGATTCACAAATTCTTTCGCGATTTCTTCGAGGTAAGCCTCGCGTCCCTTCCGGGTGATGATGTCAAAGAATGAAATGGATAATTTGTTCATCTTCCCCTCGAATACTTTGGTGAGGATGCTCAGTTTTTTACCGGCATGAATGATCGGGTTGGAAAGAAGCAACGTCAAATCACGGTTTTGCTCACAGACGGCTACAAATAATTTCATGTCGGCGCCCACTGCGTCAATGTGGCCCGTTTCACGGGACAAGTCGATCAGTGATTTGGCGTAACGTTTGGCAACCTTTGTTTCAATCATCTCAAAATTTCTGATTTCGAATTTCAGATGGCGGATTTAAATTCGAAATTTAAAATCCGAAATCCGCAATTAATTTAAGCTAATGTCTCTAATCAAATTCTCCATCAACGCTTTTTGTTTTTCGTCCTGGCTCAGTTCATGGCGAAGAATTTTTTCTGCAATCTCGATACTCATTTTAGCCACCTGGTTTTTCAACTCGGTGATCGCAGCCATCTTTTCGTTGTTGATGCTGTCGCGTGCCGAAGCCATGATCTTGTTTGCTTCCGCCTGTGCTTTGCCTTTTGCTTCCGCAATGATGGCGTCTTTGGTGTCGCGCGCTTCCTTCAGCATCTTGTCGCGTTCGCCGCGTGCTTCATTCAGCAAACGTTCGTTGTCGGATTTCAAAGCAATCATTTCTTCTTTGGCTTTCCTGGCCGTGTTCAGCGCTTCTTCAATGTTCTGTTCACGCTCACTCAGCGCTTTCAGGATCGGCTTCCAGGCAAACTTTCCGAGGATGTATAACACGACAACAAAAGACAGCGTCATCCAAAAGATGAGGCCTATTTCGGGTTGTATGAGTTTTTCCATTTTTTATTTTTCAATTGATTTTTCACACTTTGATTTTAAAGAAGTGCATCGCAACCAACCGTTGCGATGCACTTCGGTGTTCGCGCTTATTTCAAGAAGATAACAAGCAGACCGATTACCATTGCGAAGAAGGCAGCTCCTTCAACAAGCGCAGCGGCAAGGATCATGTTCGAACGAATGTCGCCGATAGCTTCAGGCTGGCGTGCGATGGCTTCCAATGCAGAACCACCGATACGGCCAATTCCTAAACCGGCGCCGATGGCAGCCATCCCGGCACCAAGACCGGCAAGACCGTAACCGATTCCGACATTTGCTCCTGAAACAGCAGCATCAAGTAACATAGATAGTAACATGGTAATTAGAATTTATAGGGTTAAACGTAATTCAGATTAATAATTTCTTCTTTTAGCATTGCGAATTTCGGATCAAGTCTTCCTTTCGCAATTAAACAATGGCAGCTTCCTCCACATGTGCTTCCGGGTGATCATGGTTGTGATGATGTTCTTCCGTGGCAGCACCGATGTAGATCGCCGATAATAATGTGAACACATACGCCTGCAGAAATGCCACCAGCAATTCGAGCATGGCCATGAACACGGTAAAGGCAAGTGAGAACACCGCCACGCCATAACCGACCCCTACATTCATTTCACCAAAGATGAAAATGAGCGAGAAGAACGACAAGGCGATGATATGCCCCGCCGTGATGTTGGCAAAGAGTCGCACCATCAGCACGAACGGGCGAAGGAAGAATCCCAGGATTTCAATCGGCGTGAGCAGGAAGAGAATTCCTTTCGGAACGCCCGGCATAGCCACGATGTGCATCCAGTAATTTTTGTTGGCACTGAAAGCCACCACCACCAGCGTGATCAGCGCCAGCGTCATCGTCACAGCGATGTTTCCGGTGAGGTTCGCTCCGCCCGGGAAGAAAGGGAACAAACCCATCAGGTTGTTGATCCAGATGAAGAAGAATACCGTTAATAAAAACGGCATGTATTTCATGAATTTTTTTTCGCCGATGCTGGCTTTGGCAACATCATCACGGACAAAAAGAATGATCGGTTCAAGAGCCGATTGAAGTCCCTTCGGTGCTTGTCCCTCCCGGCGTTTGTATGATTTGGCTACCGATGTAAATATCCAGAGCATTAATAGGATGCTGATGAAAAGCGACAGTACATTTTTGGTGATGGAGAAATCGTAGAATTTGCTTCCGTCAGATGCGATGATGTTGTGTTTTGCATCCAGCTTAAACCCATCCATCTCTCCTTCTTCCAGTTTATTGTACATGGAAGCACTTAGACCTTTTCCGGGAGTGTAAAGAATAACAGGTAACGGGATGGCGAGATGGCCTGCAATATGCCATTCATGAGAATCGGTGATGTGATTTCCGATCAGTTCTCCGGCATTGAATTTTTTATTTCCCTCTCCTCCTTCGGCAAAAATATGCAGCGAAAGGAACAGAAAAAGGATGGATAATAAGATTGGCTTTAGCGATGAAACTCTTACAGGATGAATACAATACATCGTTTTTGGATGCTTTGATTTTTTAAAAGCGAGCGCAAAGGTAATAGTTTCGGTTTATCTGGCAAATCAGGACGAACGTTGTTTTGTTTCCCGCAGACGCAAAGAACGCCAGGGTTTCTTCGCGTTCCTGGTGCCCTTGATGGAACCATTCCGGGGATTTTATTAATGAGACTATGATTTCAGAAGTCGCCGAAGGCGGCGCACTGAAATCATTAAGTCGAACCTGTTCCGAGCAACGTCGAGGAGTTAATCCCGAGCAACGTCGAGGAGTTAATCCCGAGCAACGTCGAGGGGTTAATCCCGAGCAACGTCGAGGGATCTGGTCAATACCTCGCAGCTTGCTGCGGGGTCATTCATTCCATGTGCGACATTACCGAATGTGGCGAAGCACACCTTGAAGTTTTCCAAAAGAGCTATCTGGCTTTTGTAATGATAGGAATGGGGCTATTCCTTTATGAGTTTTACTGTCAATAATTTTTTCGTTACAGTGAACACTTTTAGAAAATAAACACCAGCTGATTGATTGCTTAGATCAAAATGAGAACGCGATGTCTTCCATGATTGAATTTTATTTCCATACATGTCCTCAACCAGTATAGTAGCAATTTGATCATTCGCATCTTTCAGTTTTAA
>JAPLDA010000106.1 GCA_026391945.1 Bacteroidota bacterium
CAACCGGTTCGAAATACTTTTGGAAGGCGTGAGATGAATGTTCCCCTTCAGCAAACGGTCTTTTTTTCGGATACGGTAAATCATTGATGCAGATCAACTGAAGACTTGAATGGCTGCAAAGAAAATCCGATGGCTTGTTTCACCAATTCATCGGAAGGATTTTGATTGATGAAAGGGTCTGCTATATTTTTCAACAAAACAAAATTCACCTCGGATTGTTCCTTCTTCTTATCGGAATGAATCAATTCCAGTACTTCATCGGGATTGATTTCTGCAACCATGTTTACAAAATGTTTTTGTATAAAAGAAATCACTTCTTCAGCAGTGTTGGATGGAAAGTCAAGATGCTTCATGGAAAGATAAATTTCCCCGATCATGCCGATGGCAACGGCTTCACCGTGTTTCAAAGGATCAGCATGGTGTTTCACCGAATAACTTTCCAAAGCATGACCGATGGTGTGTCCGAAATTCAGCGACTTCCTTTTGTTCCGTTCACGGAAATCAGCATTCACAATTTTATTTTTAATATACACGGAATGGTCAATGATCTTGATCCAGTTCACATCGGCAAGTGAATTCAGTTGCCGGAGTTCTTCCCATTTTTCAGCATCGGCAATCAATGCATGTTTGATGACTTCAGCAAAGCCCGATTTGATTTCGCGCTCAGCAAGGGTTTTCAAAAAAAACGGTGAAATAAAAACCGCCGCTGGTTTGGTAAACGTACCGACCTGGTTTTTCAGCCCTGAAAAATTAATTCCGTTCTTTCCTCCTGCCGATGCATCCACCATGGCAAGAAGTGTTGTTGGGATGTTGATGAAGTCGATGCCGCGCATATAGGTGGCAGCCACAAAGCCCCCCACATCGCCGACCACACCGCCTCCGAGGTTGATGAGCAGCGATTTCCGGTCGGCATGATGATCCGTGAGTTGTTTCCAGAGTTCTTCGCAGGTTGAAAGTGATTTGTTTTTTTCTCCGCTTTCCATCTGCAACACCACGGCATCCTTCAGCATGGAAATTCGTTCAGAAATAAACGGAAGACATTTCTCGTTCGTGTTTTCGTCAACGAGAATAAAAATTTTCCTCCCGGAATAATGTTTCAGTAAAAATTTTTCGAGTTGGATGAATGTATCGTTGCCGATAAAAATTTCATAGGAAGAAGAACGAATGATCGTTGACATGGCTTCTACTCTTTTACCTTTTCCTTCTCTGCATTCATGATCTTTGTCTGCTGCTGGATGGATTCAGCATGAATCAACTCATACAACTTCAGGATGAATTCACTGGTGAGTTCTTTGTTTATTCCCAGTTGAAGCCGCGTGGTGAGGATTTCATTCCACCGCTCCACCTGCAGGATGGTCATGTTGTTTTCTTTTTTGTAGTGGCCGATTTCTCTTGCCACCTTCATCCGTTCGCTGATCATATGAAGGAGATCGGCATCCATCCTATCAATTTTATCTCTCAACTCTTCGAGGAGATTCAGAAAAATAACATCGTCAGTCGAATGCTGGCGAACAACAAGCGCTTCCAGAACTTTCCCGAGTTCAGAAGGAATGAGTTGCTGCTTGGCATCACTCAACGCATGATCCGGATCGATGTGCGATTCGATCATCAATCCGTCGTAATTCAGATCGAGCGCCGTTTGTGAAACTTCCAGGATCATGTCGCGGTTTCCGCAGATGTGACTCGGATCACAGATCAATGGAAGATCAGCAAACCTTCGTTTCAGTTCAATCGGTATCTGCCAGTTGGGAACATTCCTGTATTTTGTTTTCTCGAAGGCAGAGAAGCCGCGGTGAATGGCGGCGATGCGATGAACACCCGATTTGTACACACGTTCGATGGCGCCGATCCAGAGTTCGAGTTCCGGGTTGATCGGATTTTTCACCATCACCGGGATGTCAACGCCTTTTAATGCATCGGCAATTTCCTGGACAAGAAAAGGATTCACCGTGGTACGCGCGCCGATCCACAACACGTCGATGCCGGCCTTCAACGATTCTTCCACGTGTTTCGGTGACGCCACTTCCACCATGACAGGAAGATTATTTTCTTTCCCGGCATCTTTCAGCCACAACAATCCCTGCGACCCGATTCCCTGGAATGAATCCGGGCGTGTACGCGGTTTCCAGATTCCACCGCGAAGCAAATGAATAGGATATTTACTCAGTTCCCTTACCGTTGCATGAATCTGTTCTTCCGACTCCACACCGCACGGACCGGCAATGATAAACGGGTGGCTGTTTCGAAAGCCCCAGTTGCTTAAAGGTTGAAATTGAAAGTCCATCATGCTCTGTGAGGCAAAGATAAAAAAATAGAACGACGGGGTGATTAGCTGATGAAGTGATTAGCTGATTTGAAAAAGGGGGTGTCTACAGTTGGACGACGGACAATGAGACGATAAGACGATAAGACCAGTTCTAAGCCCGAGATGTTTGTCATTTAAGAAATTGGTAATTTATGATGCTGTTGTCAACTCAATGGGAAATCATCTTCGGGGTTTGGTCATTCTCAAATCATCAAATTCTCAAATTCCCGCATCATCACATCAGCCAATCCGCTAATCAGCAAATCAACTCATCAAAACATGATTTTCATCAGCCGCTTTTGTCAATACAACCGAATGAAGTAGGTTTGCACTTTCAAAATTCAGTATGAAAAACTCCATCGTTTCATTCGACAATACAGAAGTCGCCTTTGAAGGCAAATCCGACAAAGATTTAAACCGGGCTTACTGGCTTTTTAAAATCATCAGCTACAACTGGCTCGTGAAAATCAGTCCGCCGTTCGTCAACACGGCCATCGCTTTGCATCTTCCGATCAAAGGGCTCGTGAAAGCTACTGCCTTCCGGCATTTCTGCGGAGGAGAAAACATCGACGAATGCCAGAAGACCGTTGAACTGCTTGGCAACTACAACATCGGAACCATCCTCGACTATTCCGTGGAAGGAAAAGAATCGGAACAGGATTTTGAATTCGGACTGAAGCAAACGCTGGCCACCATTCAGAAAGCAAAAGGGAACAAATACATTCCGTTCTGTGTTTTCAAACCGAGTGGATTCGCCAGGTTTGCTTTGCTTGAAAAAATAAATGCAAAGCTGCCGCTGAGCGATGCGGAAAAAACTGAATTCGAAAAATTCAGGACCGGGTTTTAAAAATCTGCCAGACCGGTTTCGACAACAACAAACCGATTTACATCGATGCGGAAGAAACGTGGATACAGGGCGTGATTGACGATCTCGTGCAGGAAATGATGCAACGTTTCAACAAAGAAAAAGTGATGGTGTACAACACGATCCAGATGTACCGGACGGATCGTCTCGACTTTTTAAGAAAATCGTATGAGCATGCGAAGCAAAACAATTACATGATCGGGATGAAACTCGTTCGCGGTGCATACATGGAAAAAGAAAGAAAACGTGCTGAAGAAATGGGTTACCCTTCACCGGTTTTTCCGGATAAGGCAGCCACCGACCAATCGTACGATGATGCATTGCGTTTTTGCGTGGAGCACATCGACCGCATCGCCATCTGCAACGGCACGCACAACGAAAACAGTTCAGCGCTTTTAACGGAACTGATGCTGGCGAAAAATCTTTCCAACAACCATCCGAACATCTGGTTCTCGCAGTTGTATGGAATGAGCGATCACATCAGTTACAACCTCGCCAAACAAGGATACAACGTTTCCAAGTACGTTCCGTACGGACCAGTCACCTCAGTGCTTCCTTACCTCATTCGTCGCGCACAGGAAAACACGTCTGTGAAAGGACAAACAGGGCGAGAATTGTCGTTGATTTTAACGGAGAAGATGCGGAGACGACAGTAGGTTTGTTGATTAGCGGATGTGGTGATTAGCTGATTAGCGAATGAGGTGATGCAGAGATGGGGTGATAGGGAGATGATAACAACGAACTTTCGAAAAGGAGAACTTAAAACCATGAGAGGAACTCATTCAACCATTCAACTCATCAACCCAATCAACCTAATCAACTCCCTCACCCATTCGACTAAAAAAACAGGAACAGCATCCCACGCCATCACATCCTCGCCGCCATCAGCAATTCCAGATCTTTGTACGGTAGCCTGCATACGTTGCTCACATACCGGTTGGTGATGGAACCTTTATAAAGATAAACTCCTTTTCTTACCGCCTGGTTTTTCCAAAGCATTTCGTCAATACCTCCTTGTTCGCCTGCGCTTAAAAGAATCGGAGTAAAAATATTACTCAGCGCAGTAGAAGCCGTTCGGCTTACACGTGAAGCGATGTTCGGCACGCAATAATGAACCACTCCGTATTTTCTGAAAACAGGCTGACTGTGATTGGTGACTTCACTGGTCTCAAAACATCCGCCCTGGTCGATGCTCACATCGACGATCACTGAACCGACGCGCATTTCACTCACCATTTCATCCGTGACCACAACAGGAGCGCGGCCTTCATCGCTGCGAAGCGCGCCGATGGCTACATCTGCATTCTTCAGTTCCTTCAGTAAAATATTCGGAACGATGATGGAGGTAAATATTCTTCTTCCCAAACGGTTCTGCAGTCTTCTCAGGCGATGGATGGAATTATCAAACACCTTTACGCTCGCGCCAAGACCAATGGCAGTGCGCGCTGCATATTCTCCGACCGTTCCGGCGCCGATGATCACCACTTCCGACGGCGGAATCCCGGCCACGCCGCCGAGCAGTTCGCCTTTGCCGTTGAAAGCATTGCTGAGGTATTCGGCAGCGATCAGGATGGCTGTACTCCCGACAATTTCACTCATGGCCTGGATGATCGGGTAAATGCCGGAATCATCGTTCATGAATTCATAACCGATGGCCGTGATTTTTTTTGCCGACAAACGCCGGATGAAATCTTCATTCTGCATGCTCATCTGCAAAATGGAAATCAATGTTTGTTTCGGCTGAATGAGTTCCAGTTCTTCTGCAGAAGGAGCGGCCACTTTCAACACAATGTCTGCTTTGTAAACTTCAGCAGGAGAATACACAATCTTAGCTCCTGCTTCGCTGTAATCCGAGTCCTGTATGTTGGAAGCTGCTCCGGCGCCGGTCTCCACGATGATTTCGTGGCCGTTGTTGGTGAGCAGCAACACCGATTCCGGGATCAGCGGTATCCGGTTTTCCTGGAAAGAAGTTTCTTTGGGAATGCCGATGTACAATTGCTGCGATTTCTTTTTCACTTCCATCATGGCTTCCTGCGGCATCAGGGAAGCGGATGAAATTAACCTGGAAAGTCCGGGGGGGATTTTTTCACTCATCGTTGAAAAGTTAACAGTCTGTTTTCGTGTTCCACTTCAATCGTAACGCGTACGATTTCTTGCGGCAATAAATTTAAAATTTTTTCCGGCCATTCCACCAAACAAATATGCCCGCTCGAAAAATATTCTTCACAGCCGATATCAGAAGCCTCATTTTCATTCTTAATGCGGTAAAAATCGAAGTGGAACACCGGCTCGCCGGCGGCGGATTGGTATTCATTCACCAAAGCAAAGGTCGGACTGGTTACTGCATCCTGTACCTCCAGTTCCCTGCAAATAGCTTTGATAAAAGTGGTCTTCCCCGCTCCCATGGCTCCGAAAAAAGCGATGACTTTCTGATCACCGGCAAACCGGATCAGCTGATGCGCCGCTTCCGGCAATTCTTCAGGGGATTGAACCCGGATTTGAACAGTTTTCATTTCAACAGACGAAAGTAATCAACAAACCTGCATGGACGAAATGAATAGCCGGGTTTCTTTAACAAAGAATGTTCATGAAATAGTAATTTCAGTTTTTCAAAATAACATACATTTACGCACCGGGAAATCCCGACCCGGATCTTCAGTTAACCATTGCCATAAAGAAATCCTGAAACCATTCAAATGAAATTTTCAAAAACTTTCATTGTCATTTTATTCCTTGTCACCATTCTTGTTGTGATCAAATTAGTTTTTTTGAAAAATGACAACGCAAAAAACAACACTCCGGCTTTTTCAAAGAACCCGGCTGTATTGGCAAATGCCATGATTGCCGGCACACAAAAACTGGAGAACAAAGTTTTTACTTCCGGGAATGTACTCGCCAACGAAGAAGTGGAACTGAAACCGGAAGCTTCCGGAAAAATTCTGCGGATCAATTTCAAAGAAGGCAGCAAGGTTGAAAAAAATGATCTCCTGATCCAGATCAATGATGCTGACCTGCAGGCTCAGCTGAAAAAACTTGGACTCCAGATGAAACTTGCTTCTGAACAGGAACAACGTCAGAAAAAATTACTGGATATAAACGGAATTTCTCAGGAAGAATACGACATTTCTCTCAACCATCTGAACACGTTAAAAGCCGACGAAGAATTTACCAAAGCACTACTTGCAAAAACGGAATTGAGAGCGCCTTTCAACGGCATCATCGGGTTGAAAGATGTGAGCGAAGGAAGTTACGTCTCGCCTTCTCAGAGTATAGCCTGGCTGCAGCAGATCGATCCGGTGAAAATTGATTTTTCTGTTCCGGAAAAATACGGAGCCCTGGTTCGCAAAGGAGATAAAATTATTTTTACAACGGCAGGCTTGAAAGATACTTTACACGGAGAAGTATATGCCATTCAACCGCGCATCGACATGGCGACACGTACCTTGCAGGTAAGAGCACTCAGCCCGAACAAAGAAGGGAAAATTATTCCCGGATCATTCGTAAAAGTGGAACTCGTCCTGAAAGAATTCAATGACGCAATCATGTTGCCCACTGAAGCGATCGTTCCTGTGCTGAAAGGAAAAAATGTTTTTGTATACAGGAACGGGAAAGCTGAAGCGCAGAAAATTCAGACCGGCATCCGCACGGATGCACAAATACAGGTAGTTGACGGAGTTCAACCGGGCGATACCATCATCACAACCGGGCTGATGCAGCTTCGCGCAGGCATGGCAGTTACACTCTCGAATATCAAATGAATCTTTCTTCCACCAGCATAAACCGGCCGGTATTGGCGATCGTCATGTCGCTGCTGATCATTCTTTTCGGCGGAATCGGATTTTCATTTCTCGGCGTTCGCGAATATCCATCCGTTGATCCGCCCATCATCACCGTAAGGACTACGTATGCAGGCGCGAATGCTGAAGTGATCGAATCACAAATCACCGAGCCACTTGAAAAATCCATCAATGGTATACAAGGTATCCGCACCATTTCATCAGCCAGCAACCTCGGCTCCAGCATCATCACCGTTGAGTTTAATTTGGGTGAAGACCTGGAAGCTGCTGCCAATGACGTACGGGATAAAGTTTCGCAGGCCATTCGTTTTCTTCCGCAGGATATCGACGCTCCTCCTGTCGTTACCAAATCGGATGCTAACTCCGATGCCATCGTTTCGCTCACGATCTTGAGCAACACAAAAAATCAACTGGAAGTAAATGATTACGCCGAGAACGTAATCGCTGAACAGTTGCAGACCATTCCGGGAGTGAGTACGATCCAGATCTGGGGACAAAAAAAATATGCCATGCGTCTTTGGCTTGATCCATCGAAACTTGCTTCGTACGGAATTACGCCGCTGGATGTGAAACAGGTTCTCGACAAAGAAAATGTGGACTTGCCTGCCGGGAAAATCGAAGGAAACACAACGGAGTTAACCGTGAATACGGTGGGGCGTTTGAAGAATGAAAACGATTTCAACAACCTCATTATTAAAAGCGGCTCGGGAAATGTGGTGCGATTGAAAGACATTGGCTCCGCTGTGATCGGGGCGGAACAGGAAGAAACCGGGCTGAAACAAAATGGTGTTTCCATGATCGGCTGCGGTTTGGTTCCTCAGCCCGGAGCGAATTACATCGAAATTGCGGATGAGTTTTACAAGCGGCTGGAAAAAATCAAAAAAGAAATTCCGAAAGATTACAAGCTCGATATCGCACTGGATAATACGATGTTCATCAGGCGTTCCATTTCGGAAGTGAAGGAAACTTTATTGATTGCCATCATCCTTGTCATCCTGATCATTTACCTTTTCTTCCGCGACTGGATCATCGCCTTCAGGCCATTGATTGATATTCCCGTTTCGCTGATCGGCGCTTTCTTCATCATGTACTTCTGCGGATTTTCCATCAACGTACTCACCTTACTCGCCGTTGTACTCGCCACCGGTTTGGTGGTAGATGACGGAATTGTAGTCACTGAAAATATTTTCAAAAAAGTAGAACGCGGCATGAACCCGGTGGAAGCGGCACACAAAGGATCGAAGGAAATTTTCTTTGTCATTGTTTCGACGTCCATCACACTCGCTGCAGTGTTTCTTCCCGTAGTCTTTTTGCAGGGTTTGGTAGGACGACTCTTCCGTGAATTCGGTGTCGTACTGGCCGGCGCAGTCCTGATATCCGCTTTCGTTTCGCTCACCCTCACTCCTATGCTGAATGCATACATGCTGAGGAAGGACAAAAAAAAGAGCAGGTTCTATGAACGCACCGAACCTTTTTTCGTCAGCATGGAAAATAATTACAGCAACTCATTAAAAAAATTTCTTCATAAACGCTGGCTTGCACTGGTGATCATCTTTGGATCGCTCGGTTTGATTTATGTCGTCGGCTCTTCGTTGCAGTCGGAATTATCTCCTCTTGAAGACAGGAACCTGCTGCGCATTTCTGTCACCGCTCCGGAAGGTGCATCTTATGAATACACCGATCAGTTCATGGATAAGATGAGTGCTTTGGTGCAGGATTCCGTTCCCGAAAAAAGATTTTCTCTTACCGTGACGGCACCGAACTTTGTAGGATCAGGAGCGGTAAACACCGGCATCGTGCGTCTTGCATTGGTGGATCCCGATCTTCGGAAGCGTTCGCAAAAACAAATTGCTGATGCACTTACGGTAGCATTAAAAAAATATCCTGAAGCGAGAACGTTTGTCATCCAGGAACAAACCATTTCAATCGGGCTTGGTTCACGCATTGCACTTCCTGTTCAGTTTGTGTTACAGGCTCCGAACTTTGAGAAACTGAAAAAAGCGGTTCCTGAATTCATGAAGGAAGCCGCGAAGGATCCTACCTTCCAGGGAATTGATGCGAACCTGAAATTCAACAAACCGGAACTGAACATTACCATTGACCGCGACAAAGCAAAAAATCTTGAAGTGAGTGTGATGGACATTGCGCAGACACTTCAACTTGCTTTCAGCGGCGTTCGCTTTTCCTATTTCACCATGAACGGAAAACAATACCAGGTAATCGGGCAATTCGATCGCGCCAACCGCGACGAACCGCTCGATCTTAAGTCGATCTATGTCCGTAACCAGTCGGGGAAATTAATTCAGCTCGACAACCTTGTGAAGGTGGAAGAAAGCAGCAGTCCGCCGCAACTGTATCATTTCAACAGGTACGAATCGGCAACGATCTCAGCAGGACTGGCGCCCGGAAAAACAATCGGCGACGGAATCAATGCCATGAAAAAAATTGCATCGAAAGTTTTGGATGATTCCTTTTCGACAACACTTTCCGGCGCATCCAGGGATTTTTCTGAAAGCTCATCCAACATCATTTTTGCATTCCTGCTTGCGTTGGTTCTCATTTACCTGGTTCTCGCTGCGCAGTTTGAAAGTTTTGTTGATCCTTTTGTGATCATGCTCACCGTGCCGCTTGCCATTGCCGGTGCGTTGTTGTCACTATGGTATTTCAACCAGACCTTAAACATCTTCAGTGAAATCGGGATGATCATGCTCGTAGGACTCGTTACTAAAAACGGAATCCTGATTGTTGAATTTGCAAACCAGTTGCAGGAACGCGGCGTTCCCAAGAATGATGCGGTGCTCCAGGCTGCAGCAGCCAGGCTTCGCCCGATCCTGATGACGAGCATTGCAACGGCACTTGGCGCCTTACCAATCGCTCTTGCCATCGGCGCCGGTGCAAAAAGCAGGATGCCGATGGGAATTGTCGTGATTGGCGGGTTGATGTTTTCACTCATCCTGACTCTGTTTGTCATCCCTGCGATGTATGCTTTCCTGTCAAAAACAAAGAAGATAAAAGATGCGTAAAATCATTTTCATATTTTCATTCATTACTCTTCACACGTTCATGGCTGAGGCGCAGGAAAAACTCAGTCTTACGGATGCTGTTTCGATGGCCTTGAAAAACAATTACTCCATCCTCATTTCAAAAAATACTGCGGTCATTGCTACGAATAACAATACGGCAGGCAATGCCGGGATGCTTCCATCACTCAGCCTGAATGCTGCCGGAACCAAATCTTCCAACGACACCAAACAAAATTATTCAAGTGGATTGGAAGTGGACAGAAAAGGAGTTCCCTCAACAAATGTAAGCGCAGGCGCCGCTTTGAACTGGACTATTTTCGACGGACTGAACATGTTTGCAACACAAAGCAAGTTGAAAGAACTTCAGGAAAAAGGAGAATTGAATCTGAAACTTGAAATTGAAAATACCGTTGCGCAAATCATCGCTTCTTATTTTGATGTGGTGCGGCATAAGGAGATTTTGAAAGCGTATGAAAATGCAATTGATATTTACAAGGAGCGAGTAAAAATAGCAGAGACAAAATTCAGCATTGGCTCAGCATCCAAACTTGAATTGCTCCAGGCAAAAGTGGATCTGAATGCGCAACGCTCAGCGCTATTGAAAGAACGAACTGCTTTCAACAATTCAAAAAACAACCTCAACCAGTTGCTCGCCCGCGCAGTGGATATCGACTTTGAAGCCACGGATTCCATGGTGATCGCCTATCAACCCAAACTGGATGATTTGAAAAAAACAGTCAGGGAAAGAAATTATTCTTTGTTGTCAGCACAAAAGGATTTGAACATTTCTTCAAACGTGATCAAACAAACGGAAGCACAACGCTTTCCGAAAATCGGTGTGAATGCGAATTACAATTATACACGTGCTGAAAATAATGTCGGGTTTCTTTTACTCAACAGGAACCTCGGTTTCAATTATGGTTTTACATTGAGCTGGAATATTTTCAATGGATTCAACACCTCCAACCAAATAAAAAATGTCCGGCTTGATTATCAAAATTATTCCATTCGCCTCAACGAACTGAAAAGCCAGGTAGAATCAGCACTTCTGCAGGCATTCAGAAATTTTGAAGACGCCGGCGAGCTGTTGAAACTGGAAGAAGAAAATTTATTCCTGGCAAAAGAAAATGTAACAGTAGGGCTGGAACGGTTTCGTATTGGTAACGCAACACAGGTAGAATTAAAAGAAGCGCAGAAGAGTTTAGATGATGCCGTGAACCGTACCGTATCAGCGCGCTACGAGGCTAAACTGGCCGAAACAGAACTGATGCGACTCAACGGTGAGTTGGTGAAATGATTTTCTGAATGATCACCTGAAAGAATACAACGTTATTTTCTTCTTGCCAAAACAACAATTTATTTCGAAGACAACACTGCAAACGGAATCATCATTTCCTCCAGTGAAATACCACCGTGCTGCAGTGTATTTTTATAATAAGTGACGTAGTAGTTGTAATTATTCGGGTAAGCAAAAAATTTATCCTGTTTGGCAAACACAAAAGTTTGTGAGAGATGCTGGCGCGGCAACATGGCATCAGCAGGATTTTTTACTTCGAACACTTCTTTCTTTTCATAGTTGAGGTTGCGCCCCTGTTTGTACCGGAGATTCGTGTTCACCGTTTTATCGCCAATGATTTTTGAAGGCTCTTTGACACGAATGGTTCCGTGATCGGTGGTGATGATCAGTTTCACTTTTTGTTCGGAAATTTTTTTCAGGGCTTCGAACAAAGGTGAATGCTCAAACCACGACAACGTCAGGGAACGGTAAGCCGCCTCATCATCCGCCAGTTCCCGGATCATTTCCATCTCCGTCCGCGCATGAGAAAGCATGTCCACGAAATTATACACGATCACATTCAGCTTGTTCTGCATCATGTTGTGAATGTCATCCACCATATTTTTCCCGTCGGTGTAATTCGTGATCTTCGTGTAGGAATGTTTGTATTCCTTGCGAAGTCGTTTCAGTAAGTCTGCAAAAAATTCTCCTTCATGTTTATTTTTTCCACCCTCCTCTTCATCATTCAGCCATAGTTTCGGGAAACGCGATTCAATTTCAGAAGGCATCAGCCCGGCAAAAATTGCATTGCGTGCGTACTGCGTGGCAGTAGGAAGAATGCTCATATACAGATCATCGTCCTGCAAACGGAAAAATTCCCCGATCACGGGCTGAAGAATTCTCCACTGGTCGTAACGAAGATTATCAATCAACACAAAGAAGACCGGATCCGGTGATGCATCCACCACGGGCAGAACTTTTTTCTTCATCAACTGGTGCGACATCGTCGGGATGGTATCATCCGAAGCCTTCAGCCATTTGAGATAATTGTTCTCGATGTATTTTGAAAAAAGCAGGTTCGCTTCACTTTTTTGAGAAGTCAGAATTTCATACATGCTCTGGTCTGTAGCTTTCTCCAGTTCAAGTTCCCAGTAAACAAGTTTCCGGTACACTTCCTTCCACTCTTTCCAGTTCAACCGGTCGCTCAGGTTCATGCTGATGTTGCGAAACTCATGCTGGTAATCGGACGTTGCTTTCTCACTGATAAGCCGTTTATTCTCCAGTGTTTTTTTCAGCGATAAAAGAATCTGGTTCGGGTTTACAGGCTTGATCAGGTAATCAGCAATCTTGCTTCCGATGGCCTGTTCCATAATGCTCTCTTCCTCACTCTTGGTGATCATCACCACCGGCACATCGGCTTTGATGTTCTTGATTTGCGAAAGCGTTTCCAACCCCGACATACCCGGCATGTTTTCATCCAGGAAAACAATGTCGAGTGAATTATTTTTAATCAGTTCCAAAGCGTCATGACCGTTGCTTGCCGTGATCACATCATAACCTTTCTCTTTCAGAAAAAGAAGATGCGGTTTCAGCAAATCAATTTCATCATCAACCCATAAAATAGTTACTTTGTCCATTACGTCTGTGAGTGTTTCTGCGTTTTTGTTCCGGTCAAAGTTAGCAAAGATGTTTCGATTCATGGATTTTACAATTTGAAATGTGAGGAAATGATTGAAACAAAAATACACCGGCTACAACGATGAGGCAGCGAGGTTATTGAACGGAATGTAATTTTTAACTTTCGGTTAACACGTAGGATGGTTCGTTTAAATCCTGATATTTGCCATGACAAATTGAATTATTTTTTATCAACACTCTTTTTTAGTCATGAGAATCATCAACGATCCCATTTACGGCCTGGTTAAAATTCCCACTGAAACTATTTTTGAGCTTATCGAACATCCGTTCTTTCAGCGGTTGAGAAGAATCCGCCAGCTCGGAATGACGCACCTGGTGTACCCTGGCGCTCATCACACACGCTTCCATCATGCCATTGGGGCGATGTATCTGATGGGCGAAGCCATTGAAGTATTGCGGTCGAAAGGTCATGCCATCACAAACGAAGAAGCTGAAGCGGTGACGATGGCCATCCTGCTTCACGACATTGGCCACGGACCGTTTTCGCATGCGCTGGAAGACAGCATTGCTAGCGGGATCCGGCACGAAGAACTTTCGGAACTTTTCATGGACAGGTTGAACCGGGACTTCAGCGGAAAACTTTCCATGGCCATTCAACTATTCCGGAATAACTATCCGAAAAAATTCCTTCACCAATTGGTTTCATCACAACTGGATATGGACAGGCTGGATTACCTGAACCGTGATAGTTTCTTTACAGGGGTTTCAGAAGGAGTCATCAGCAGCGACCGGATCATCATGATGCTCGATGTGGTTCAGGATGAACTGGCCATTGAAGCCAAAGGAATTTACTCCATCGAAAAATTCATTGTCTCAAGAAGGCTGATGTACTGGCAGGTTTACCTCCACAAAACTGTGGTGAGTGCAGAATGTCTTTTGATCAACATTTTAAGACGGGCAAAGGAACTATCAAAAAACGGAGTTGATTTATTCGGAACGCCGGCTTTAAAAAAGTTTCTTTCCGCCGGGTTTACAAAAAAAGATTTTCTAAATGATGAGAGCCTCCTCAACACCTTTGCTGAACTGGACGACAGCGACATCACCTCATCCGTAAAGGTATGGAGCAAACACGAGGATAAAATCCTTCAGGAACTTTGCAGGCGGATGATCAGCCGGAAACTTTTCAAAATTATTTTACAAAACGAAGAAATAACTCCGGGATTGCTCCACGACCTCCAGGCAAAAATCAAAACATCCTTAAAAATTAAGGATGAAGAAATGAATTATTTTCTGCTGACAGGAAAATTGGTGAACAATGCATACAGCACACGCCATGATAAAATCAACATCGTATTCAAGGATGGAAGTGTAAAAGATATTTCGGAAGCAACGGATACGCTGAACATCAAAGCACTTTCCGAACCGGTGGAAAAATTTTATGTCTGTTTTCCGAAGATGGATTAAGAAACCGGTTCAGGAATTTTCTCTTCTGACTTCTTTTTTTCTTTCCTGACGATCTGCGCCATCATCTCCGATTCCATTACCAGCTTTTCGCCGACAAAAGCTTCTCCGCGCATGTGGCATATCCCTCTTCGGATCGGTGAAATAAGTTCCAGCCTGAAAACAACCGTATCACCGGGTACCACCATGTGTTTGAAGCGTGCATTTTCAATCTTCATAAAATAAGTAAGATAATTTTCCGGATCAGGAACCGTGTTGAGGACAAGAATCCCCCCGACCTGAGCCATCGCTTCAATTTGTAAAACACCCGGCATCACCGGCGCTCCCGGGAAATGACCCTGGAAATACCACTCATTCATGGAAACATTTTTCACACCGACTACATGATGATCGCTGAGTTCCGTAATTTTATCAATGAACAAAAACGGCGGACGGTGCGGAAGAAATTTCTGAATGCGGTTGATGTCGAACAAAGGAGTTGCATTCGGATTGTACTTCGGAACATTCGCCTTGAACTTGTCGCGTTTCATCAGGGCTTTGATCATCTTGGCAAATGCAACATTGGCCACATGCCCCGGACGGGCGGCAAGAATATGACCTTTCAGAGGCGCACCCACCAAGGCAAGATCACCGACAATATCCAGTAACTTATGGCGCGCCGGTTCATTCTGATAACGCAGTTGAACATTGTTCAGAAATCCCCGTTCTGCAACAACTTTTTCTCTCTTGAAAACTTTGGCGAGGTATGCCATCTTTTCATCCGGCAACGGCTTGTCAACAACCACAATGGCATTGTTGATATCGCCACCTTTGATCAGGTTATGCTCGAGTAACATTTCCAACTCATGCAAAAAACAAAACGTGCGGCATTCGCTGGCCTCCGCTTTAAATTCTTTGATGTTATAAATCGTAGCATGCTGTGTTCCTAAAATATCGGTATTGTAATCAACCATCACCGTCAGGCGAAAGTCATCACTGGGAACAGCCAGCATTTCGGTTTTACGGGAAGTGTCTTCGTAGGTGATGTTTTCACTTAATGAATAATAAAGTCGTTCTGCATTTTGTTCCTGTGTCCCTGCTTTTTCAAGAATGTCAATGAAAGGTTTTGAACTTCCATCCATGATCGGAACTTCCGGTCCGTCGATCTCCATCAGGACATTATCTATTTCCAGGCCGGCCAGTGCGGCAAGAACATGTTCCACGGTACTCACTTTTACTCCGTGCTTGCCGATGGTTGTTCCACGGTCTGTATCGGTTACGTTATCCACATCCGCTTCAATCAACGGTTTTCCATCTACATCAACCCGCTGAAAAACATAACCATGATTTTCAGGAGCCGGTTTAAATGTCAGGGTTACATTTTCACCCGTATGCAATCCCACTCCTGAAATAGTGACAGGAGTTTTGATGGTTGTTTGTTTAATCATATTTCAGGAAGAAGTAATTTGTTTTAACTCGGCAATCATTTGTTCAAGTTCCTTGATTCGTTTTTCGAGTTGAGGAAGTTTTCTGAAAACAACATAGGTGCGTTTATAATCACCAATATTAAAAGCAGGCGAACCCTGTACGATTTCCCCCTCATTTGTGATGCTTGACCCGATGCCGCTTTGGGCGGCAATTTTCACTTTATTCGCGATGGTAATATGCCCAACAATTCCTACCTGCCCGCCGATCATACAATCTTTTCCGATCCTGGTGCTTCCTGCAATTCCGGTCTGCGCAGCGATCACGGTGTTTTCACCGATCTCAACATTGTGAGCTACCTGGATCAGGTTGTCCAGTTTCACTCCTCTCCTGATGATGGTACTTCCAAGAGTGGCCCTGTCAACGGAAGTATTGGCACCGATTTCCACATGATCTTCAATGATCACATTTCCGATCTGAGCAACCTTCTTATATTGATTTTCTGAATTTGGAGTAAACCCGAATCCATCTGCCCCGATAACGGTTCCGGTATGCAAGGTGCAATTCGCCCCGATCTTGCAGTCAGAATAAATTCTTACTCCTGCAAACAACGTGGTATGGTCCCCTATTACTACATTGTCGCCGATAAAAACCTGTGGATAAATTTTTACATTATTCCCAATCCATGCATTGTTCCCGATGTAGGCAAATGCACCAACATAACAATCCTGGCCCATTTTTGCCGAGGCAGAAATAAAGGAGGGCTGTTCAATTCCTTTTTTATTCAACTGTATCTCATTATAAACCTCCAGCAACTGAACAAAACTTGTGTACGCATTATCTACGCGAATAAGCGTACAGGCAACAGGCTGTTCGGGAATAAAATCACTGTTTACAATAACAAGAGAAGCCCGGGTTGAATAAATATAAGGTGCGTATTTTGGATTCGCTAAGAAAGAAAGCGAACCGGATTCACCTTCTTCAATTTTACTCAGCCTGTTTACTTTGACTTGTTCATTTCCCTCGATCGTTCCATGAAGCAATTCACTGATTTGCTTTGCTGTAAACTCCATTCCGTTTTTTTTAAAGCACGAATTTACAAATTAATGAATAGAATACTAATTTTTTTAGAACGGTACGTTATTCTGTTATTGAAAATCAAAGAAACCCGCTTTCCGGATGTTTGAACGATAGTCATTTTGCACATCCCCGTAATAAATTTGACCCGGAACAGCTACCGAAAGAAAGCAAAGAAGGAATATTTTTCCATCATTCTGAAACGGGATAAACTAAAAACCTTTTTTTTCTATGTGATTCAAAATGGAATCATGTATATTTGAAACCCGTTTTAATATCATGTTGATGACTTCTGCCCTTATTTCAGTTCATCCCGATGCAAAAATCGGAGAAAATGTTCGTATTGACCCATTCTCAGTCATTCACGAAAACACCGTCATTGGTGACAACACCTGGATCGGGAGCAACGTAACGATATTTCCCGGGGCACGCATTGGAAAAAATTGCAGGATATTTCCCGGGGCCGTCATTTCCGCCATTCCCCAGGATTTAAAATTTGCCGGTGAAGACACGACCGCTGAAATAGGTGACAACACCACCATCCGCGAATTTGTGACCATCAACAGGGGAACCCAAGCGCTGGGAAAGACATCGGTCGGAAAAAATAACTTGCTGATGGCCTATGTTCATGTTGCACACGATTGCCTGATCGGTAACCACTGCATCCTTGCAAATGGAGTGACCCTGGCGGGGCATATCGAGATTGAAGATTTTGCCATCCTCGAAGGACTGGTTGCAGTCCAGCAATTCATCAGGATCGGCATGCATTCGTTTGTTGCCGGCGGATCACTTGTGAGGAAAAACATTCCCCCGTATGTAAAAGCGGCTCATGAACCATTATCGTATGTAGGCATCAATGCTGTGGGGCTGAGAAGAAGGAAATTCTCCGATGAAACCATCAATGAAATTCAAAATATTTACAGGATCATTTTTGTAAAAGGATATAATAATACGAATGCGTTGCAGATGGTGGAAGCAGAAATTCCTCCCAGTGCAGTGCGTGACACCATCCTCTCCTTCATCCGCAATTCTCCTTCCGGAATTATGAAAGGGTACAGTGGCATCGAAGAAGATTAAGATTCTCTTTTCTCCCGATCGTGAAAATCATTTTAGAAAAAACCGGAAAGAAATTCTACCGAGAATGGATTTTCAGAAATCTTGACCTGGAACTTTCTTCAGGTAATTCATTGGCTGTACTGGGTCCGAATGGCTCCGGTAAATCAACCTTACTCCAGGTTATTTCCGGGTATGTGATCCCCACGGAAGGAAGCATACAATATTTTAACGGGACGGAACAAACAAGTGCGGAAGATGTTTTTGAATATGTGAGTGTCGCGGCTCCGTATCTTGAATTGATTGAAGAATTTACCTTGAAAGAAATCATCCGTTTTCATTTCAGGTTCAAGGCACCTGCGAATAACCTCACCGAAAATGAAATCATTTCATTGACTGGACTGGAACATGCAAAAGATAAAGTATTCCGGTATTTCTCTTCAGGAATGAAACAACGAACCAGGCTTTCACTCGCACTGTTAAGCAATGTAAAAATCGTTCTCCTGGATGAGCCCTGTTCAAACCTCGATCGGGAAGGAATAAAATGGTACCGGGAACTTGCCAGGCAATTTTCGAATGACAGAATCATGGTGGTTGGATCCAACAGTCAGACCGAGGAGTTTGATTTTTGTCAGAGACAAATCAACCTGATGGATTGGAAAGTAAACTAAAAAAAATCAGGTAGTCATAAAAAAAATCTGCTCCTCGCACTGCAGGTTTCACGACTTCCTGGAATTTTTCTTCTGAGCGGTAAACGGGGTTCGAACCCGCGACCTCGGGCTTGGGAAGCCCGCGCTCTACCAACTGAGCTATTACCGCTTATTCCTGTACGCTGCAAAAATAAACTTCATTTTCATATTCCCTTCATAGCTTCCGGATTAGATTTGCTGAAAAGTTTGGCTAAATAATTGCAAACTGCAGCGCTTCATTGTTATAAATAATTAATTTTACAGTCTCAAATACTTGAACCCCTTATCAATACCATGAAAAATCTATCATTCATATTTTTGTTCGTCTTTGGAACCGGGCTATTTTCAAAAGCGCAGACTACCACCGGCGGTAAGGATAGTATTGCTACCAAGGATAATCCCAATGCGGCTGAGATCACATTTGAAAAAGACCTGCATGATTACGGTACTATAAAAAATGGTTCTGACGGAACCTGCGAATTCAAATTTAAAAATACCGGGAAAGAACCTTTGGTCATTTCAAATGCAAGAGGAAGTTGCGGATGCACGGTTCCCACCTGGCCGAAAGAACCCATCATGAAAGGTCAGACTGCAGTTGTGAAAGTTCATTACGACACCAAGCGTCCGGGTGCATTTACAAAAACTGTGACCATTGAATCCAATGCGAAAACAAACTCGAAGGTACTCACCATTAAAGGCCTTGTAGAAACGGCTGAAGAGAATAATGCAGAACAAACAATGCCTTTCAGGAAAATACAGGATGGCGCCACACCTCTCGAAAATAAGTTAAAATAATACTGACTCATCGAACAAAATACGATCATGAAAACAAAAACAATTTTATTCGCACTTAGCTTACTGGCAGCTACCACTGCATTTGCCCAGGATGAAAAGAAACAACTTTCGAACATTGGAAATGAAAATACCAACCAGGGTGATTTCAAATTCAATGAAGAAGAATTCAATTTCGGATCCATCAAACAAGGCGATGTGGTTACGCATGAATTTGATTTTACAAATAATGGCAACGAACCCATCATCATCAGTTCCGCTGCCGGATCATGTGGCTGTACTGTTCCCACCTGGCCCAAAGAACCGATCACAAAAGGTCAGAAGTCAACCATCAAAGTCACTTTTAACTCTGCCGGAAAAATGGGTATGCAGGATAAAACCGTTACTATTAATTCGAATGCGAAACAAAATCCAATGGTTATCCATATGAAAGGTACCGTTGAAAAACCAGCTGAACAGCCCGCCGAACCCAACAAAAAATAAATTAAAATTATAACCCAAACAATTAAACCCAAACAAACAATGAAAAAAGTAATCTTAGCTGTCTCCCTGTTTTTATTTGTAGCTGCTGCACATGCGCAAGATAAGGCTGCACCTGCAACTCCGGCTGCTCCGGAAAATAAAAACCAGGCGGATTTTAAATTTGATGTTGAAGAATACAACTTCGGCACCATTAAACAAGGAGATAAAGTGACGTACGATTTTAATTTTGTAAACGCAGGAAAAGAACCTCTTGTGATAACAGAAGCACATGGTTCATGTGGATGCACCGTTCCATCATGGCCAAAAGAGCCTGTTGCAAAAGGAGCAAAAGGACAAATTCACGTTGAATTCAATTCAACCGGAAAAATGGGAATGCAGGATAAAACTGTGACCATTACTTCCAATGCAAAAGTTGGCTCCAAAGTTCTTCACTTAAAAGGAAACGTTGAAGCACCTGCCCCTACAAATGTACCGGCTCCGGCTGCCGGCGAAAAGAAGTAATCATTCCATCAATAAAGGAATAATCATAACTTTGCAACCCTTCTCCAAAAACCCGGAGAAGGGTTTTTCTTTTTTATCAAAATGAATAAACATGCCTAAAACATCCTTCAAAGGCAATGCAATGCCGCCCTCACCGATTCGTAAACTTGTTCCATTTGCTGAAAAAGCGAAGAAGGAAGGGAAGAAAATTTACCACCTCAACATCGGTCAGCCGGATATTGAAACTCCCGAAACCATGTTGAATGCCATTCATCATTTTTCACCGAAAGTGATTGAGTACAGCCACTCTGCAGGCATTGAATCTTACAGGAAAAAACTCACTTCCTATTATTCAAAAAATAATATCCATATTGATTATACCGACATCATGATTACCACCGGTGGTTCAGAAGCCATCGAAATAGCCCTGATGAGTTGCCTGAATGAAGGCGATGAAATTATTGTTCCCGAACCTTTTTATGCAAACTACAATGGCTTTTCTGCAATGGCCGACGTGATCATCAAACCGATACGCTCGTATATTGAGAATGGTTTTGCTCTTCCTCCCATTGAAGAGTTTGAAAAGTTAATGACTCATAAAACGAAGGCTATCCTCATCTGCAATCCAAGCAACCCGACCGGGTATTTGTATTCACGCGAAGAGCTGGAAACATTGAGAACCATCGTCAGGAAAAAAGATGTATGGCTTCTTTCAGATGAAGTGTACAGGGAATTTTGTTACGAAGGAAAAGAATTTACATCCGTCATGCAACTGGAAGGAATTGAACAAAATGTTGTGTTGCTTGATTCCATTTCGAAGAGATACAGCGCCTGCGGTGCACGCATCGGAGCCCTTATTTCCAGAAACAAGGAACTGATGAATGTGGCATTGAAGTTTGCACAGGCAAGATTAAGTCCGCCTACATTTGGCCAGGTTGCCGGTGAAGCAGCCATCGATACTCCCGATTCCTATTTTGAAAAAGTGAGGAATGAATACGCAGCCCGTCGAAATTTTGTGGTGGAAGCTCTCAATAATATGGAAGGAGTTTTTTGTCCGAAACCAAGCGGGGCATTCTATTGCATTGCGCGGCTGCCGATTGATAACTCAGATAAATTTTGTCAATGGTTGCTTGAAAAATTTTCATTCAATAATGAGACGGTGATGCTGGCACCGGCTACAGGTTTTTATTCACAACCGGACCTGGGAACCAATGAAGTGCGGATCGCCTATGTTTTGAATATTGATTCATTAATGAAAGCGATGAAATGCCTGGATGAAGCGTTGAAAGTATACCCGGGCAGAACAGCTGACAAAATGGTGGCGAGGATGGGGAATTAATCCGACGATTTCATTTTTTTCAATTTATGAAAGCTGGATTTGTTTTCTTTTGTTACCCGCATCATTTTTTCCAACCATCAATACACCATGAAACTTTCTCGTCTGACTTTGGCGAAGAAGGAGGATTGAATACCGAGTCGAACAATAGAAACAGATATCTTTTATTGTCGACTCTTTTTATTTTTTTGATTTTTTTCATATTTTTTTCTGAGGATTGACAATTGAATTCTCTTTTTACCAAGCAATCAAGTCCATTCATCAAAATTAACGCTGAATTATGAACACAAATTTGTGCGCAAAATGAATTTAACTTTATTTTGTTCATGGAGAATTGGCTATCCATTAAACATTTTATGCTGGTTTTCCGGAATATCTGCTTAGTCAAAAAGGATTTGACAAGAATTTTAGCTGATCACCCATGACAGGATTCTTCTGGCATTGGAAAAAATAACATTAAAACACAAACTAATTACCTAAAACACAACAAAATGAAAAAATCTTTTTTACTCCCTGAAAAAGTAAACTGCAGCAATTACACGGTGAAATTTTACTGGTTGATTGCTTTTATTATTCTTTCGACTACCAAAGGAATAATGGCTCAGTCTGAAAAAGCAGTTCCGGTAAAATTCGGAATGGAGAATGTGAGCAACGATATGAAGGATCTCCTGAATTATTACGACAAGCAAATTTACTTCACAGAAAACAAAGGTCAGTGGCCTGAGTTAGTACGTTTCAAAGCTGATTTTCCATTGGGACAGGCAGTCGTCACCAACCAAGGTATGATGATCGGTACTTTTGATCCGGCCGCTAAAGCAGCCAGAAAAGAACAAAGTATGCGTGAGGAAAAAGCAATTCATGATCACACACCATTCCGTGAACAGAAAATAAATCTCAAAGGCCATGGATGGGTTATGAATTTCCTCAACAGTTCTGCCTCCATGCGCATCGAAGGATCAGGCAAACATGCTGACCCGTTCAATTATTTTGTCGGTGAAGAATCCAGCAAGGTAACAGGCGTAAGCAACTACCAGGAAATCTGGTATAAAAATGTTTATGCGAATGTGGATGTGCGTTATTACCCGTCAGCAGAGGGAACTCTTGAGTACGACATCATTTGCAAAGCTGGGTTTGATAAAAACAAGATAGCCATCCAGCTCGATGGAATCCATGAAATGGAAACCAATTCAAACGGCCATCTCATCTTGCACACCAGTGTTGGGAACCTTGATTTCCCTGCACCGGTTGCCTACCAGGTGATTGAAGGAAAAAGAAAATCAGTGGATGCCAAATATGTGGTGAACCAAAACACGCTGAAGTTTGAACTTGGACAGTATGAACCAGGAATGCCACTGGTCATCGACCCGATTGCATTACGTTGGGCGACTTGGGTAAACAACACTTCCACCGGTGCAGACCATGGTCACGGCATTTGGGTTGATCCAAGAGACGGATCAATCTATATTGTCGCAAGGGTAGATGGCAGCGGGTTGATCACTGTGGATGCATTTGATTCAACGGCCAATGGAAATGTTGATTTAATTGTAGGTAAATACCGTGAACCTGCAACCATCGGTGGTGCAGGTGCGAGGGTATGGCAGACGTACATTGGCGGATCCAATGCCGACAATCCTTATGCAATGGAACAAGGCCCTGATGGCAACCTGTATATAACGGGTTACACAGCCAGTTCAAATTATCCGCTAACAGGAGGTGCCGGCTTCGGTGGAGGCGCAAGTATCGATCAACGCAGCCAGACAACGGATAATATTTTTATTACCAAAATTGACACAGCCGGTGACAAAATTAAAAGTTCAGTAATCGGTGGTAACGGGGATGATGGTTCTTTCGATTTACGAATCAACAGTGCGGGGGATATCATCATTTGCGGAAATACAGCCAGTACCAATCTTGCTACACTTTATCCCGGCAGCGGAGCATCTAACACCAACAACGGAAGTACGGATGTCATCGTCTTTAAAATCAACCAGGATCTGTCGTCTATTCTCTGGATGAAAAATTACGGAGGCTCGGGAATCGACCAGGCGACCATCATGGTTCAGAATAATTCCAATGGCGATATTTTTATTGGCGGTTATACCACGTCAACTAATTTCCCTACAGTGAATCCACGCCAGTCAACACGTAACGGATCTCAAAGCGGATTCATACAAAAACTAGCTTCCAACGGAAATACAATTTGGTCATCTTATTTCCAATCTGCTTCCAGTCAATCAGCTTCTATCTTATGCATGGAATTCAACACCACCAAAACGCAGATTTATTTTGGAGGAATCACCTCCGGACTGGCTTCAGCAAATATTTCCGCATCCGGCACTTTCGATGCCACCTATAACAGTGGCACCAACGATTTCTTCGTCACGCGGATGGACACCAATCAGAACTTTGTTGCCTCCACCTATCTCGGAGGTTCATCCAACGAGGTGAATATGATGGGCTTGAATTTAGACCTGAATAACGATGTGTATATTTTCGGATACAGCAACAGTAACAACTTCCCTGTTTCAGCTGATGCTCTTCAATCCTTATTGAATACAAACGGCAGTTCAAGTTCGAACAATGATAAAACATTTACGAAACTATCTTCTGATCTGTCCACATTACAATACAGTACCTATTACGGCGGGACATCGGATGATTACGATCCTGTTGGCGAGCGGGGCATTAAATTTTCCAATTGCCGCATATACACCATTGTGACTGCACAATCGAACAACATTCCACTTACACAAGGTGCTATTACCACGAACAAAGTGAGTTCAACTTCGATCTATGAACCCGGACTGGTGGTGTGGGCTAACCCTCCCGATTTATCAGGAAATACCGTTACCGGTGAACAGCAAGTATGTAAAGGACATACACCAGCTGACCTTGCAGGGTCTGTTCCTTCTTATTCTCTGCCAACCATCGTAAGGAATGGCGTGACTTCATCCTATCCCAATGTCACTCAATCCATCACCTATCAGTGGCAAATCAGCTCCGACAATACCAACTGGACAAACCTCGCTGGTGCAACCGGTCAGAATTTAACCGGAGCACAAATAGGCCCTCTTACTCAAACCACTTATTTCAGAAGGATCATTAACGGAGACGCCTGTGTTATTAATGGCGCTGTTGGGCAGATCATCGTTCTGAAAGTGTTGAAAATTACCGGAACCGTTACCAATGTCACCTGTTTCGGACAGAACAATGGTTCCATATCAACTACTATAACAGATGGCACTCCTGCATATAATTATTTATGGAGTCCGGGTGGAGCTACAACTTCGTCCATTACCGGGCTGACTGCCGGTACCTATCGTGTGATTGTTTCCGATGCTTCGGGATGTAAGGACACTGCTTATTTCAATGTTACCCAGCCAGCATCTTCTATTAACGCCAATGCTGGTCCTGATAAAATACTTTATTGTGTTCCATCTACATTAACTTTAAATGGAAGTTCAACGACCCAGGGTGTCACTTTCGGTTGGACTACTATTGGAGGACATATTGCCTCCGGTAATGGCACAGCAAGCGCTATTGTTGATGCTGCAGGAACCTATATTCTCACCGCAACGGATCCGGCGACAGGTTGTTCAGGAAAAGATACTGCCATTGTAACTTTAGATCATACACCACCTGTGATTAGTTGTCCTCCGAACACCACCGTAAACTGTCAGGATCCTACTGATCCGGCTTATACTGGTACGGCAACAGCAACGGATAACAGTGGCAACAGTCCGCAGATCACTCACAATGATGTGATCAATCCTGGAAACTGTCCAGGGAACTATTCCATTTCACGAACCTGGACTGCTACTGACAATTGCAACAATTCATCATCGTGCATTCAGACCATCACTGTTCATGACATCACACCTCCATCAATCGGCCAGCCAGGAGCAAATGCAACCATCAGTTGTCCTGCTGCTCCGCAATTCACTGCTCCGACTGCTACCGATGCATGCGATCAGAATCCATCTGTAATAGAAGTTTCCGATATCACTACCCCTGGAAATTGTGCCGGTACTTATTCAAGAACCAAAACATGGAAAGCTGTCGATGCCTGCGGTAACCAATCAGGAACTGTCAGTCAGACCATCATTGTTCAGGATATCACTGCTCCATCTATTGGGCAACCGGGTGCGAATGCAACCATTAGTTGTCCGGCAATCCCTCAGTTTACAGCACCAACAGCTACTGATGCGTGTGATCAGAATCCACAGGTTGTGGAAGTATCTGACAACACCATTCCTGGTAAATGTCCTAACAGTTATATCAGAACAAAAACATGGAAAGCTGTGGATGCCTGCGGTAATCAATCAGGAGTTGTTGGTCAAAGCATCACGGTAGAAGACAACACTCCTCCGACCATTGGCCAGCCAGGAGCAAATACAACGATCAGTTGTCCTGCTTCGCCGCAATTCACTGCTCCGACTGCAACGGATGCATGTGATCTGAATCCTCGTATTGTAGAAGTTTCTGATGTAACTACTCCGGGGAATTGTGCCGGTACGTATTCAAGAACCAAAACTTGGAAAGCTGTGGATGCCTGCGATAATCATTCTGGAACAGTCAGCCAGACCATCATTGTTCAGGATATCACTGCTCCTTCTATTGGTCAGCCGGGTGCTGATGCAACCATCAGTTGTCCTGCTTCACCACAATTTACTGCGCCAACTGCATCCGATGCATGCGATCAGAATCCAAGTGTCATCGAAGTTTCTGATATAACTACTCCGGGTGAATGTGCCGGTACGTATTCAAGGACCAAAACATGGAAAGCTGTGGATGCTTGTGGTAACCAATCCGGAACGGTAAGTCAGACGATCATTGTTCAGGATATCACTGCTCCTTCTATTGGTCAACCAGGTGCTGACGCAACCATCAGTTGTCCTGCTTCACCACAATTTACTGCGCCAACTGCATCCGATGCATGCGATCAGAATCCAAGTGTCATCGAAGTTTCTGATGTAACAACTCCGGGTGAATGTGCCGGTACGTATTCCAGAACCAAAACTTGGAAAGCTGTAGACGCCTGTGGCAATCAATCTGGAACAGTAAGTCAGACGATCATTGTTCAGGATATCACTGCTCCTTCTATTGGTCAACCAGGTGCTGACGCAACCATCAGTTGTCCTGCTTCACCACAATTTACTG
>JAPLDA010000024.1 GCA_026391945.1 Bacteroidota bacterium
GTCAGTATTTTTGAATGACGGATGGGTTCCGGGATGCGATCAATCCCGATTCCGAGTTTTGCATTCGGCTTGGGGACATGGAACAATGCCGGCCCGGAAGCACGGCAGTACCAATCACCGCCCATGCGCGCCACGAGGTCAATTTTATCCGGATCAATTTTTTGGTCTTCGTTCAGAACCGATTCGTCGATGTGCATCAGCACGATTTCACAGATGATCAGGTTGGCGGCGCCGCCTTCATCACCGGTTTCGATGATGTTCAGCACCTTGCATTCCATCTGCACCGGCGATTCTTTCACGCGGAAAGGTTTTACAATTTCAGACGGAATGGGAGTGAAGCCGGCTTTGATAAATTCATTCACTCCTTTCGGGTATTCGCAACTGGCCAGCGATGCCTGCTGAACCATGGCGTAACTCACTACGTTGATCACCACTTCTTTGATGTCGTACACATTTTCAAGAGTATGCTTAACGGTGTTGTCGCGAACTCTTCTTGCTGGCGAAAAAACCACGATGGGTGGCTTGCTTCCGAAAGCATTGAAGAAACTGAAGGGCGACAGGTTCGGGTTGCCGTCTTTGTCAATCGTGCTGGCAAAGGCAATCGGTCGCGGCGCAATCGCGCTTAACATGTAGCTGTGAAACAGACCGGTTTTTATTTCTTTCGGGTTGATGGTGAGCATGGGTTGTTCTTTGAGACAAAAGTAGTTGTTTCATTACTTCTTCCGTTCCATTTTATTTTTCTCCTCCTGTGGTTTACCCGGATTTTTCTTTTGGAAGAAGAAAACACTCATCAGTAAAAGAAACAATACGAGGAATACGACTGAGAAAATGGCAAGAAGTTCGTTCTGTGAAAAGATTCTTCTTTTCAATAAATGTTTTTTGCGCGCACGATGGTGGAGTTCCCGGCTGACTTCATACAACAGGGAAGCATTTTCCATCTCAGCAACTCCTTTCAGCGCTTCGCTGCACAAAGTACAATCAACAAGATGTTTTTCCATTTCATGCTGCTGCTTCTCATTCATCATGTGATGCACATAACGGATGAGCTCGTCATGCGTAAAGTGATGAGATCCGGAAAAGATCGCCTGGTGTTTATCGCTTCTTTCCATTTTTCTTCAGGAGATAAATTTTCATGTTGCGTTTGCCATTCTGAATATGGCTTTTCACTTTTTCATACGCGTAACCGGTAATCACTTCAATTTCTTTGTAGCTTTTTTCTTCGAGGTAAAACAACCGGATGCACGTTCGTTGTTCTTCATTCAGTTCAGAGATGGCCTCATCAAGAAACAACAACAACCGGTCGGTTAACCGGTGATCGGTTTCATCTTCTTCCGTCACAAGATAATTCAACTCTTCATCAATGTGAACGGAGTACGGTTTTTTATTCAACAGCCGCAGGCAATAATGTTTGGTGACACTGTACAGCCAGCTGCTGAAATTTTTGATGTCGTATTTCTTTAAATCGTTTCCCAGTTTTTCAAAGACATAAAGGACGACGTCTTTGGAGTCTTCCTCATTCTTCATGTAATTCATGCTCACGGCAAAAACCAGGTGGCAGTAGCGGTCGAATAAGATACCGATATAAAGTGTATCACCGGTTTCACGGAAGGCAGTGATGATTTGTGAATCGTCCTGTTGAACTACTTTCCTGGAGCGGAGAAAACGCATCTGAAATGAATGATGGTGGAAAAAAAATAATGTACTATCCGGAGACAAAAAGAACGGATTTTCCACACATTCATTCTGTTCCCCGGAAAAGAAAATTTATTTATCTTCGCGCTCCTTTTGCGGATGTGGCGTAACTGGCAGCCGCGCCAGACTTAGGATCTGGTGCCGAAAGGCGTGGGGGTTCGAGTCCCTTCATCCGCACAGAAAAAGGAGTTTAATTGTTCTTCGTTTAATGGTTGAAGAGTGAACCGGTGTAGTCACGAAAGATTGTTCCGGGCTTCCTTCCATTTTACTCCTGTCGTGTCCGACTGTTGAACCATTAAACTCTAAACGATTGAACTCTTAAACCATTAAACTGTTACACTTAGAAATGAACATCACAAGAGAAAACATCGATGCATTGAATGCTGTCATCAGAATTAACATTACACCGGAAGATTACAAACCGCGTGTGGACAGCGTCATTAGGAAATACCAGAAAACCGCCAATGTTCCCGGTTTCCGTCCCGGGATGGTTCCCGCCGGAATGATCAGGAAGATGTATGGAAAATCTTTGCTGGTGGATGAACTGAATACCCTGTTGTCGGAGACACTCGGTAAATATATTTACGATAACAAGATTGATGTGATCGGAAATCCTCTTCCGAAAAAAAGTGAAAAGGAACAGGTTTTTGAAGACGGAGAAAATTTTGAATTCCTTTATGAACTTGGCATCGCACCCGAATTTGAAATTACATTTCCAAAATCAAAAATCCCATACTACCAGGTGAAGATTGATGAGCAGATGGTGGATAACGACCTCGGCGATTTGCGGCGCCGCTATGGAAAATTTTCGAACCCCGAAGTGTCGGAAGAAACCAATATCCTGTACGGCGAATTCAATGAACTGGACCCGGATGGAAACCTGATGGAGGGCGGAAACAAAACCACTACGACGTTATCAGTGGAAATGATAAAAGAAGTTCATGACCGCAAACCGTTCATCGGCCTGAAGAAAAATGATACCGTTGATTTCAACCCGATGAATGTTTTGAAGAATGAAGCGGAAGTTGCCGCCATGCTTCGTGTCGATAAAATCAGCCCGGCCTTGTTGTCGAACTACCGTTTCACGGTGATGACCATCAACCAGGTGGAGAAAGCGGAACTGAACCAGGAATTTTTCGACAAAATTTACGGTGAAGGCGTCGTTAAAACAGAAGAGGAATTCCGTGCGAAAATCCGTGAAGGAATCGCTTCTTATTTCGGAAGAGAGAGCGACCGCAAACTGAAGAAGGATCTTCGTTTGAAAATGCTGGAAGAACTCCAGGTTCCTCTTCCTGACGATTTCCTGAAACGGATGCTGATTGCAAACCAGGAAAAAGGAAAAGAGTTGGATGCTTCTGCCTTCGAGCATGAATATTTTCATTTGTCGGACGATCTTCGCTGGAACCTGATCAATGGGAAGATTGCTAAAACCAATAGCCTCGACATTTCAGAGGAAGAAGTCGTGGTAGTTGCCAAACAGGTACTTCACCAGCAGTTTGCCAATTACGGAATGTACGACCTCGATGCTGCAAAACTAGATGATCTTTCCAAACGGTATTTAGCCGAAGAAAATAACCGGGAGAAAATTGAGCGTACCATCCTTGATCAGAAAGTTTTTGATTTTGTGAAACCTCAGCTCAAACTGGATATCCAGGAATTTCCGTATGAAAAATTTATTGAAAAAATCGCTGAGAAGACGGAACACGAACTGGAACATCATCATTGAGAAAACCGGCAGTGCACTGTCGACAAAATGGGAATTGTATTGTTGAAAACTATTTTCAGCATTCTCCTATTCTTCTTTTTCTGAAATTACTTTTGAATCCACTAAAACAGGTGGCAGGATCCGGAATGATCGTTCGTTCACCGTGAAACTATGAACCTTTAACAAGAGACGTTATGATGAATTACTCAGATGAATTTCGCAAGTATGCAGTGAAGCACAAAGGCATCAACGGGTTGTCGGTCGACAGCTTCGTTTCATCCGTTCGTGCCGATTATATTTCTCCGACAATTATCGAAGAACGCCAGTTGAACATCGCTACCATGGATGTGTTCTCGCGTTTGATGATGGATCGGATCATCTTCCTCGGTGTCGGCATCAACGATTATGTATCCAACATCATCCAGGCACAATTGCTTTTCCTGGAGTCGGTGGATGCAAAAAAAGACATCCAGATTTACATGAACAGCCCGGGAGGTTCTGTGTATGCAGGATTGGGTATTTATGACACGATGCAATTCATTCAGCCAAGTGTTGCAACTATTTGTACTGGAATGGCTGCATCCATGGCAGCGGTACTGATGTGTGCCGGTGAGAAAGGCAAACGCGCCGCCCTGAAACATGCCCGCATCATGATTCACCAGCCGATGGGAGGAGCGGAAGGCCAGGCTTCTGACATCGAAATCACGGCCCGTGAGATTCAGAAACTCAAGAAAGAATTGTACGAAATTATTGCTTCCCATAGTGGCCAGACGTATGAGAAAGTCTGGTCCGATTCCGACCGCGACCACTGGATGACTTCGGAGGAAGCGAAGGAATATGGAATGATTGACGAGATCCTGACGCGCAAAAAATAAGTTTTTATTGTTTTTTTATCGTTAATTTCAAGGATGCGTAAGTTATCCAGGCAATTTATTTGACTGGTATAAACTTAATTCTTTAGCTTGCGTTTAATTTCCAAGCCAATTTCTTTTTTATGAAAAATCCGAAGGAAATAAAATGTTCATTCTGCGGAAGGGATAAGAGTGAGACGTACGTGCTGATTGCAGGTATTACGGGTCACATTTGCGACCAGTGTATTCAGCAGGCGCAGAATATTCTCAGCGATGAGATGAACAGCCGCCTGAAAACATCGTTGACCAACCACCTGACCTTACTGAAACCTATTGAGATCAAGAAATTTCTTGAGCAATATGTCATCGGCCAGGATGAAGCGAAGAAGGTACTCGCTGTTGCCGTGTACAATCATTACAAGCGGATTTCTCATAAAGCTAAAAAAGGTGAAGATGTCGAAATAGAAAAGTCGAACATCATCCTTGTTGGGGAAACCGGAACCGGGAAAACGTTGCTGGCACGAACCATCGCCAAAATGCTCAATGTTCCTTTTTGCATTGCCGATGCTACTGTTTTAACCGAAGCGGGCTATGTGGGAGAAGATGTGGAAAGCATTCTCACCAGACTCCTGCAGGCTGCCGATTATGATGTTTCCGCTGCAGAACGTGGAATCATTTACATTGATGAAATTGATAAAATAGCCCGCAAGAGCGACAACCCAAGCATCACCCGTGATGTGAGCGGGGAAGGAGTACAGCAGGCTCTTTTAAAATTACTGGAAGGTTCGGTGGTGAATGTTCCTCCGCAAGGCGGAAGGAAACACCCGGAACAGAAAATGATTTCCATCGATACGCAAAACATCCTGTTTATCTGCGGAGGAGCTTTCGACGGAATTGAAAAGAAAATTTCAAAACGTCTGCAAACCAATGCCATCGGTTACCGGTCAAGTAAAGAAAGCGATGCCGTTGATAAAACCAACTACCTGCAATACCTCAGCCCGCTCGACCTGAAAGCATTTGGATTGATACCGGAGTTGATCGGCCGTTTACCGGTCATCACGCACCTGGATCCTTTGGATAAGCAAACTCTTCGCGCCATCCTCACGGAACCGAAGAATGCACTCATGAAACAATATGAGAAGTTGTTCAGCCTCGAAGGTATTGAACTCACCATCGAAAAGAATGTTTTCGATTTTATCGTGGACAAAGCTCTTGAATTCAAGTTGGGCGCGCGTGGACTTCGGTCCATTTGTGAAGCCATCCTTTTAGATGCCATGTTTGAAGTTCCTTCGGCTTCCAAGTCGCAGAAAGAATTTCATATCTCGATGACGTATGCAAAAGAAAAATTTGGTAAGGCCAATATCAACAGGTTGAAAGTGGCCTGAAGAATTCGAAATATTCAAAATGAAAATCCCGCTGCTGGCGGGATTTTTTATGAGACTATGATTTCAGAACCCGCCGAAGGCGGGGCACTGAAATCATTAAGTCGAACTTGTCCTGAGCCATATCGAAGGATCTGTCCCGAGCAACGTCGAGGGATTTTTCATTTCATCCTCTCGAGATTGATGAAGGAATATTGGTAATTGTTTTTTTCATCCGGCTGAAAATCTTCCCGCAACACTTCTTTCCATTCCCCCGGTTTGAGTTCGGGAAAACGCGTGTCGCCATCGAAGTGATGATGAATGCGTGTCATGTAAATTTTGCTGACGAGCGGCATGGCTTCACGAAACACTTCACCGCCCCCGAAAATAAATACTTCAGAATCTTCTTTCGAAATTTCCAAAGCTTCTTTAAGAGATGAAACCAACACGCAGCCTTCGGCCTGGAAATCCTTATTGCCCGTAATCACCACGTTCGTTCTCCCGGGCAACGGTTTCCCAATGCTTTCATAGGTTTTTCTTCCCATCACAAGATGATGTCCCATCGTCAGCGCCTTCACTCTTTTGAGGTCGGCGGAAAGATGCCATGGCATCCGGTTGTTGATGCCGACAACATTGTTTTCGGAAAGAGCTACGATGATGGAGATGGTCATTGGGTTGATTGGATGATTCGCTGATCAGACGGCAACGGCACCTTTGATATGCGGATGCGGATCATAATTTTCCAACGTGAAATCTTCAAACCTGAATTCAAAAATATTTTTGACAACCGGATTGATGTTCATCACCGGTAAGTTTTTCGGAGTGCGGGATAACTGAAGAGCGACCTGTTCAAAATGGTTGGAATAAATATGAGCATCGCCGAGCGTGTGTACAAACTCACCCGGAACCAGGTTGCAAACCTGTGCCACCATCATCGTAAACAAAGCATACGAGGCGATGTTGAACGGAACACCCAGGAAAATATCAGCACTTCTCTGGTACAGTTGGCAACTGAGTTTTCCATTGGCAACATAAAATTGGAAGAATGCATGGCAAGGTGGTAATTTCATTTTGTCAATCTCCCCGACATTCCATGCGCTGACAATCAATCGCCTTGAATCCGGATTTTTCTTGATCTGGTCAATGACTTCAGAGACCTGGTCGATGCTTCTTCCATCCGTCGTTTTCCAGCTTCGCCATTGTGATCCGTACACAGGGCCGAGTTCACCGTTTTCATCAGCCCATTCATTCCAGATGCTTACATTGTTTTCTTTCAGGTAACGAATGTTGGTTTCGCCTTTCAGAAACCAAAGCAGTTCATGAATGATGGATTTGGTATGTAACTTTTTTGTGGTGAGCAATGGAAATCCTTCTTCCAGGTTGAAACGCGACTGGTAACCGAACACACTTTTTGTTCCGGTACCTGTGCGGTCACTTTTTCCGACACCATGTTTCATCACATGATCGAGAAGGTCTTGGTATTGTTTCATTGTTGATGATGATGAAATACAAAGTTAATTAAAACGATCATTTTAGAATTTAATGGCCATGCCTCACTTCCATGGTCGTATCATGTTTGTACCTGAATACGAACGGGAATGCAATACCAATGATCAACGCGTATGCGGCGAAGCTGAACCAGATGCCATGCCAGTCGCGGACTCCATTCACTGAAAAGTAATCCACCACCATTCCACTGATGGTTCCCCCGATGAAAGCGCCAATGCCATTCGTAATCATCATGAATAATCCTTGTGCACTGGCCCTCATTTTAACATCGGCTTCCCGTTCTACAAACAAAGATCCGGAGATGTTGAAAAAATCAAAGGCCATTCCGTAAACAATCATCGACATCACCAGGAGCCACAAGCCACCACCGGGATTGCCGATTCCATATAATCCGAACCGGAAAACCCAGGCAAACATACTCATGAGCATGACTTTTTTTATTCCGAATTTTCTAAGAAAGAACGGAATGGTGAGAATGAATAACGTCTCTGACATCTGTGAAATCGAAATCAGGATATTCGGATGTTTTACACCGAAGGAGTCAGGGTAAATGCTTCTGAAATCTTCCAGGAAAGTACTGCTGAACAAATTCGTGATTTGCAAAGCAGCCCCGAGAAACATAGCGAAGATGAAAAAAATAAGCAGTCTCCTGTTCTTTAACAGAACGAATGCATCCAGTCCAAGGAGGGACACCAGGTTTTTCTTTTCTTTCGACTTCAACGGCGGACAAGCAGGAATGCTGAATGAATAGAGTCCCATCAGGAGTGCCGCTGAGGAGCTGATGTAAAGTTGTTCAGCTTTAAAAACCAGGTGCATGCTATCAACCAACCACATGGCAGCAATAAATCCTACCGTTCCCCAAACGCGTATCGGGGGAAATGTTTTTACCACGTCGAACCCACGGGTTTCCAAAACCGAATAAGATACCGTGTTTGCCAAAGCAATCGTAGGCATATACATCATTGAATTAAACAACATGATGAGATACAAGGTATGGTAATCGGAAACGGTGGATGCCCAAAACATTAATACCGCTCCTGCCAGGTGACAAATTCCCAGCAACCGTTCGGCATTGATCCACCGGTCGGCGATGATGCCAAGCAAGGCCGGCATGATAAGCGAACCCAGCCCCATGGTGGCATAAACACTACCTACCTGGGTTCCGGTGAAATGCAGGGTAACGATCATGTACCCGCCAAAAGAAATCAACCAGGCTCCCCAAAGAAAGAACTGCAAAAAATTCAAAATGGTAAGGCGAAACTGAATGGTCATAGTTCTGTTGTTTAAAGTGTCTGAATGATTATTCCTGGTATCAATGCAAGAGAGCACGAATATCTAAAAAGGAATCAAGGAACAAAAGTAATTTTCAAATGATGGCCGGTAAAGTGTCACACAGTTTCGTCTTCACCGCGATTCTTGCATAAAAAGAACGGGTTAATTGAGTTGATTCAGAGCAATGAAAAAAGGCGTCGAGAAAATAAATGTAGCCCAATGAACTGCGCGATTAAAATATCCGTTCTATTCAGATGAATAGATAGATATGAGTATGTTTTTAATACAAACAAATTAACAAATGGTGTTTATTACTTCAAGTTGATTTGCTGTGGAGGGAATGTTAATACAGGAAAGTTAGTGATTGCCCGGTAACTTAAATTTCAAAACTTGCCATACAACACATGTATGGCAAGTTTTATTTTATTATTTTTGAGTATGAAAAGAAGCATTTTCACTTTTTTTTTAATTCTTATTATTTCTAACTGTTTTAGTCAGGGAATAAATAATCTATGGCTTATGGGTTATACTAATTGGCATGGCTTGCCCTGGGGAGGAATTGATATGAATTTTTCAGGGGGATTATTAAATGTCAACTACCATAACCGAATAATGAATTTTGGAGAAACCAATGGAGAAATCTGCGATAATAATGGAAATTTGCTTTTTTCTTCTAATGGAATTTTCATCGCAAATGCAATTAACGACACAATGTTAAATGGAAGTGGTTTGAACCCAAGTTACTATACAAATTTACACGATAGTGATGGATTATTTATTGGTCAGGGAAATCTTGTGATTCCTTTTCCAGGTAACTCATCAATGTACTATTTGTTTCATAGTACAGTTGATGACTATGGAAATACGTGGTGCGCTTTACACCTTTATTATTCGTTAATTGATATGACACAAGATAGTGGTCGTGGATCTGTTATTCAAAAAAACATTGTTTTGTTAAATGACAGTATAGTGCCGGGACGTTTGACTGCATGTAAACACGCTAATGGTAGAGATTGGTGGATTATTTGTCATGAATACAATACCAATCGTTATTATAAATTTCTAATTACTCCTCAAGGAATAATAGGATCCGGTTCCCAAAATATAGGGGTAGTCAGAGATTCTCATCAGGGTCAATGTGTTTTTTCTCCTGATGGCAGCAGGTTTGCTTATTATGAGCCAATAGTTGGAGACTTGGATATTTTGAATTTTGATCGTTGCACTGGCGATTTCAGTAACCTAGTTCACGTAGATATCAATGATAGTGCAACGAGTGGAGGGGGAGCAGCATTTTCTCCGAACTCTAAGGTTCTTTATCTCTCATCAATGAATTACGTGTATCAGTTCAACACAGATACTACAAATATTTCAGCTACCCAAACCACAGTAGCCATTTACGATGGATATAATTCTCCCTTCCCACCATTTGCTACTTCTTTTTACCTTTCACAAATTGCTCCTAATGGAAAAATATATGTAAACTGTAGTAATAGCACTCAAGCTATGCATGTTATAAATTATCCTGATAGTATTGGATTGGGATGCAACGTATGCCAACACTGTATACAATTGCCAGCTTATAATGGATTCACAATTGCTAATCATCCAAATTATTTTTTAGGAGCAAAAGTGGGTAGTATGTGTGATACTGTTCTTTCTGTCCAAAACATAAAGGAACATGATTCAAATTTCCAGTTGTTTCCTAATCCGGTTGTAAATGATGAAGTAACTTTTACA
>JAPLDA010000049.1 GCA_026391945.1 Bacteroidota bacterium
CAGCATTGCTTCTTCCAATGATCCCGGCTGAAAATAATGCTGTTGTTCCGTTTGAATGTGAAGCGATGATTTTTCTTTCCGTATTTTAAGAATCAGTTTCCGGATTTCTTTTTCTTTTTCATTGAACTGGTCGGAATGAGGATGTACGCAGGCTTTTGCTGCAGCTGTGACAATGGATTTATATCCTGTACAACGACAAAGATTTCCGGTGAGGGCATCGTCAATTTTTTCTTTAGAAGGATTGTTTTCATTCTTGTAAAGTGCGAACAGCGACATGATGAATCCGGGTGTGCAAAAACCGCATTGACTTCCGTTCTCATCCACCATGCTTTGCTGAACAGGATGAAGGGTTTCATCGTGCGTTTTTTTTTCAGCAACATCTTCAACGGTAATCAGCCATTTGCCATGAAGCATCGGGAGGAAAACAAGACAGGAATCAACGGCTGTGTACTTAAAATTATTTTCGGCATCCAGTTCGCCGATCACCACGGTACAGGCTCCGCAATCACCTTCTGCACATCCTTCTTTCGTGCCTTTATGACAAGGAGAATCGCGCAGGTAATTCAAAACGGTGGTCGTTGTTTTCAGTTTATCTTCACTGAAATCAACCGACGTTATCCTGCCGTCATGGACAAAAGAAATTATATTATCAGGTTTCATAGGCTTCCGTACCGATCAGGCAGCACATTTTCGCAGAAGCCAAAAGTAACATTAAAACTAAATTTTATGAACAAGGAATAGCCTTCCGGGAAAGAAATAAAAAAGCCCGGATCAAAGCCATGTCAGTTGGGCCTGGCGCTCTCTTCGTAAACAATCTGGGAAACCTGGCTGAGCATGGAAGAAAGCTGCCGGAGGTCGCTGCCGGTCGACATCACACCGAGGATATAAGGATGGCTGTCAGCATAAAAAATACCGACTTCGTGTAATTGCTGAACATGGTTGATGATGCGTTCTCCGAATTTATGAGCAATGGGGAAATTTGTATTCAGACTTTTCAGGAGGCCATCTTTGTAAGTGCTTTTCGTAAGAAGTTCAAGAGCAAACTCTGAATAATCATCCCTGAGGTAGGAACTGTTATAAAGCACCCTGAACATTTTACAATAATCCACCACGCTGATGAAGTATTCTCCTTTTTCAGTCGGAACAGTGATTCCTAAATCCACAAAAAGTTTCCTGTAAATTTCCTGGTTGGTGTTCTGGGAAACGAGGAAAGCGGCATCGTTATCGGAATAGATAATCATGTACTGAAGCAATTCTTTTAATGTATAATATTTATTCTCCTGGAGATGGAAGTCCTGGATATTCTGGTTGTTCCCCTGTGCAAAATGCTGCTGGAAAAGAATTTTCTGTTCAAGAATACGAGGATTGTATTCGGCCTGCTTGAGAATGGCAATCAGGTACGTGACCTTCATAAGACTGGCCGGGTTATACACATCGCCGCCGTTGATGGCAAACCAGGAACCGTCGTTCAGGTTCCTGTAATAAATGGAAACATCGGAAACGCCATTGGAAGTTTTGTCCTTGGCAATGAACTGGTTCAACCTTTCCTTGAAGGAGATCAGTTTCGGGTTTTCACTTTTGATGTCTGACAGGAGAAGACGGTGAGCCAGTTGAAAATCGCCGCTCCGCAGGTTGTTTAACTCAGGGAAACAATCTGGCGTTTGTGAAACAATCGTTGTGATTTTTTTGCCATCCAACGGATGAGGAAAAATAAAATAAACAATAGCTCCTGAAACGATAACAAGAAGAATAGTGATGTATAAAGGAGTATCCTTGTTAAATAAATTTTTATTTTTTATTCCAGGAGTAAGTGCATTCATTGTTACAAAAGTGAAAATACCGGGAGTCAATAGTCAAATCATACATCAAAGTTGAGAAAGATGAATCGTGTTCAACGTGACGAAAGTCATTACTAATCAAAGTACGTCAGTCATTTTGGAGAACGAATGAATAAAAATACTAACTCCTCGTGTGTTTCCATCTTTTATGTGTCCACAACCAATATGCTGGCTCTGCTTTGATCAAACGTTCGTTGA
>JAPLDA010000078.1 GCA_026391945.1 Bacteroidota bacterium
AGAATGGCCCTGAACAAAACCCAGAGCGTAACAGCCGTCGGAACCGTAAACAACAGCCCCTGGAAAAAATAATTGAGAATCTTTTTCATGTCGAAGTGAATTTCTTAGTGCAAACGTACATCATTCCAATCATCCGGCATACAGTGCAAAGAAGTTAATATCCTGAAGGACATTAAAAATTTTCCTCTCATAGCCGAATTAAGTTTGCTTTAGCCAATCTTGCATGATGCTCTTATTTTTTGCTTTAAAATTTGCTCTAAATTAATCAACTCTGTTCCGGTTAAATAGAACACTCGTGCAAACTGGAAAAATAATTAATCTGTTTGAAAAGGAAATACAGACTCATGTTGAGAAAATACGACCTCCGGCCACTATTAGGAAAGAACTTGATATCGGGTATTCTTTCAAGAGCAACAATCTTGAAATATTTGAAATACGTCCGCGGTGGGATGATGAAAATGTCATAAGCCATATATCCTTTGCAAAGGCTCAATATGTAAAATCAAAAAGCATCTGGAAAGTTTATTGGATGAGGGCCAGCGGAAAATGGGAATTGTATTCTGAAAAACCAATGGTTAAAACCCTTAGAGAGTTCTTCAAATTGATTGAGGACGATGAGTACTGCTGTTTTAAAGGATAAGGCCATGAAACTATCAGAGGAGGAGTATTTTCAATTCATCGCTGTGCATTACAAACTTTTGTTCTTTGCCGGGATAAAGCACGAAGCAATAAAGCGAAATTCACAAATAGCCTCACTAAAGGATTGGGACTTTCGTGAAAAGTACAAATTGCGGGAGTTGTTAAACGGTGATCCCGATATTTTGGATGAATTCATCGACCAGCATGGAACTGATATTTCAGGTTCCGAATTGGAAATAGTCAATGGTTTTCGGCACAAAATCACTCAAAACTTTATCATCTTTCGGTCATTGAAAAAGTATGCCATTTTTATTGATGGTAAAAACATTTACGGTGTGCAGGCCCTTTGGGATGCCTTCCCGGATCTGATACCTGAGTTCCCTGCGTACATCCGTACGACAATACTTCCATTCAAAGGAAAAATAATTTACGATGGATTTCTTGAGCCGTATTCAATCCATTTTGGAAAAAACATCCGTGACAGTCTTAACCGTGAATATCAGGAGGCAAAGAAGTCAGGAAAGATCATTACTCATTTTCAAACGGTTCCCCTTCATTCGGTTTGATAAAATGATATAATTCAACCATGAGCAAATTGCCACAAGCAGTAAAAGTTTGCCTTTGGTCATATGATACCGACAAAATGAATCTCTCCTCACCGGCAGATCGCTTTCGTATTGTGCTCAATATTCTCAATCGGGGTACACGGCAAGCTGTTCATTGGCTTTGGCAGAATTTCACTGAAGAAGAAATCAAGGCAGTAATTTCAAAGAGCATTGCTTCAGAATGGAATAAGAAATCACTATCTTTTTGGTCACATGTCTACAATGCCACCCCTGCCAGGAAAACTCGCTTTAAACTGACCACCCCTCACCGGTAGAAATTGACTAAGTTAAACAGGAACAAATTGGCCAGCCCGCCTACCGGCGCGTTTTGCAAGATTGCGTGTGGACGGTCAACACTTCGTGATTGAACCCCCACACGCAATCTTGCGGGGAACACATTTCCCCGTACCCCTTTTTCATTCAACTAAAAATTTCACATTCGCTGATGTATGATTTCCTAGCAGTCTTGCCAAATAAATACCTCCGGAAAGTGCGGGAAGTTTTACATGTTGCACACTGCTCCATTGCGGAAGTCGGTATTGGACTATTTCCTTGCCGTCTATGTCATTGATAATAATGATTGCTGGCTCATGGAGTACATTATATGTAAAAGTCAAATCTCCTCTTGTTACCGGATTTGGAAAAACATGTAGCGAACTGCCATTAAATAAATCTGAGCTATTTGCCAAAAGTACAGTATCACATAAGCTGCCATTTTCTGCTCCTAAAAAATAATTGGGATGGTTTGGTATAGTAAAACTATTGAACGATTGTAAATGAATACAATGCTGACATAAATTACAACCTAAACCTAGACTATCAGGAAAATCAATTACGTGCATGTCTAAAGTACCATTTCCACAATTTATATAAATCTTCCCATCAGGCGCTAACTGAGACAAAAAAAAAGTCGAAGCTAACGGTGGTTGAGGAGAATAAAAGCCATCATAAATGGCTATTGTTGTTTGTGTAGATGGTACATTTGTACTACTTACATCGAACTGGTATACATAATTCATTGATGAAACATACAATACTTTCGAGTTTGCGCAAAAAGCAACTCCTCCAAGAATAGCACTATCGTTAATGTCAATATGAATTAAATTATTGAAGTTGCCGGAACAACGGTCAAAATCCATAATATCTAAATCCCCAAATGCAGGCTCATAATAAGCAAATTTACTTCCATCAGGTGAAAAAACACATTGTCCCAAATAACAATTTTTTATTACGCCAATATCCTGAATATATGGACCTTGAATACCGTAGGGTGTAATAAGAAATTTGAAATACCTGGTTGATAAATTCCGATGTGTAATTAACCACCAATCTCTACCATTTGCATGTTTACATGCCATTAATTTTCCGTCTACTAAACTATCACTAAGGAGCACAACATTTTTTTGCGTAACCTCACCTCGGCCACTATCAAGCGCCATATCAATTACTGAGAAATAAAGATAAAGGGCACAATATGTATTCCCATAATCATCACTTGTTTCATGAAATAAATAATATTTCATTGAATCATCTGGAATGGGAATTATTAGATTTGCTTGAGGAATCGAAAGACCAAAACTATCATGTGGTGTCTGATTTGTAAAATAGGCTGGATTTAAACCGCTTCCATTTACCATAGTATCATTTTGAGCATTTGCAATAAAAACCCCATTGGAACTAAAGAGAAAATTACCATTCCGATCACATATTTCACCGTTTGTTTCCTCAAAATACATGATACGATTCTGAAAACTGATATTTAAATTGCCTCCTGTAAAATCCATATTTGTTCCGCCAAATGGAGCACCTACCCAGCTCTGATACCCCATAATCCAAAGATTATTTACACCTTGTGAAAAACCAATAGCAGGAGTAAGAAAAAAAATCAATAACGCAAATATTTTCATTCTGCAAGTTACAAAATAATGAACCCACCACCCGGCAGGTCGCGCAGCACCTGCTGGGTGTCTTTGCGTTTTATCCGATTTCAATTTCTTCAAACTTCGTATGGCAGTATTTTAGATTTTCCATAGCGACAAACAAATGTATGATTTCTTCACGCGGTACCAATGTTGGTTTAGAACTAATACCGTATCGGTATTATCCGTCCCTGCTACGTGATTGTCCAAATGATAATAATGACCAGGTTGAAGAATGGTTTGGGGATCAGACATGGGCAATTTCAAACTTCCAATCGCTAAAGTAATATTTCCGTTTTACACCCAGCAGGTGCTGCGCGACCTGCCGGGTGGTGGGACCTGTGCAAGCAAATGCAAATGATTGCTCATCATGACATAACTGTAAACATACAATCCTTTTTTCGAAATGCAATGATTTAAACTATCAACCACGATATCACGATAACGCTGGCGTGAAAACAAGTCCACCCAATGCACTACCTGTAAAGTTAAATAATGCGCTGCATCCTGCTTTGTGATTTGATAACCGGTTGGCATGATTGAAAAATATTGAAAAGTTTCAAATTTGAAAATGCGAAAATAATTTTTTGTTCATATCATACGCTGTTGAAAATAATTTTTTGTTCTTGATTTAATGATTCGTTCGCAGCGTAGTCACCCATCGCACCATCCTTCACACAAGACTACCTGAACTGGAGCCGTTGATCCAAAGAATGGCTCTGAACCAAACTCCAACATATAGACAAAAAAAAGGAGCCCGGTACCAGGCTCCTTTCATTCGTTCACTGAATGGAATCAATGCCAGGAGGAGATGATGATGGAGGTGATGAGAACACCGATAAGCTGGTAGCCTGCATCAATGATCAACACTTTTCTTTTTGTATTCTGCCAGTTGGCTACCATGATTTGCGACGACAGTGTAAGCCCGGCGCCACATGCAATCCCCAGCTTGATGGCTGTGGTCATGTTGTAACTGCTGTCGACAGTGTAAGCCCGGCGCCACATGCAATCCCCAGCTTGATGGCTGTGGTCATGTTGTAACTGCTGTCGACACGGATGATGAAAGCCATGGCGAATGCGCATAATAAATTTGCTGAAAAAGATTTCAGCATCATCATGCCCATCTGGCCCTTGTCGGGCTTAGGCATTTTAATCCCCATTTCTTCTATTCCTCCTGCCCAGATTTTTCCGAACAAAACAGAATACCACAATGCACCGAGAACGAAATAGGCAAGAGCGGCAACGAATACAGCGAGGTAATTAACCTCGCTGAAGAAATTGATGGATGCGATCATAGCGTGATGGTTTTATGGTTTAACCTTTTGAAACGCAAATATTAAGATATAGTTCTCTGATTTGAGAAAAGCCATACCGCGCCTTCCGTAAAAAAACAGGTTCGAGGCCTGTTCCGGAAAAAAGTATCTTTGCTTTCATGAAAAGCGGGACTCTCTTTTTTCTTTTTCTGCTGCTGATGTGCGGTCCGTTCTCATGGGCTCAAAAAATGGTGACGACTTATAATGCCGACAGTTCCATTGTCATTGTCAAAGATGCCCGGATGGATGACCTGGTTAAAAAACAAAAAGAAATCAATCTTCAGAAACAAACCATGCCGGGTTTCCGCATCCAGATTTATTTTGGAGCCAACAGGCCCAAAGCGATTGAAGCAAAGATGGATTTCAATTCCAAACACCCGGAAACGGGCTCGTATATTTCGTACCAGCAACCTAATTTCAAAGTTAGAGTGGGTGATTTTCGTACGCGCCTGGAAGCACAGAAATTTTTAAAAAATATCCAGGGTCAGTATTCCTCTTCTTTTATCGTACCGGATGATGTCAGGTTGCCCGTTTTGAAATAGGAAATCAATAACCTTCAGTATCTAAAAATCCGGATGTTACGCCAGTGTGCGTTTCACAGCCACCTGCTCATAACCTTCGATGATGTCACCGTTTTTGATGTCGTTGAAGTTGGCGATGTTCAGTCCACATTCGTATCCGGTTGACACTTCTTTTACATCGTCTTTAAATCTTCTGAGCGATGCAAGTTCGCCGGTGAATACAACGATTCCATCACGCACAATGCGGACTTTCGTATTCCGGTTTATTTTGCCGTCGAGAACCATGCAGCCTGCAATGGTACCAACTTTCGGAATTTTGAATGTCTCGCGGATCTCGACGTTACAAACAATTTTTTCGATGAATTCCGGTGCCAGCATGCCTTCCATCGCAGCTTTGATTTCTTCGATGGCTTTATAAATAATAGAATACAGGCGGATTTCAATTTGTTCCTGTTCCGCCAAACGCCTCGCACTTCCGGAAGGCCTTACCTGGAATCCAATCACGATGGCATTGGATGCAGAAGCGAGTAACACATCCGACTCCGTGATTTGTCCGACGGATTTATGGATGACATTGATCTGGATTTCCGGGTTGGAAAGTTTCAGCAAGGAATCTGAAAGCGCTTCAATGGAACCATCCACATCGCCTTTTACGATGATGTTCAGTTCTTTGAAGTTTCCGATGGCAAGTCTTCTTCCGATTTCATCCAGTGTGATGTGCTTGTGTGTGCGTATTCCCTGTTCTCTTTGCAAAGCCAGCCGTTTGGTGGCGATATCGCGCGCTTCGCGCTCATCTTCCATCACGTGAAAAAGATCTCCGGCCTGCGGTGCTCCTGTCATACCCAATACCTGCACCGGTGTGGCTGGTCCGGCTTCCTTGATGCGGAATCCGCGTTCGTTGAAGAGCGCTTTCACGCGCCCGCTATGGCAGCCGGCAAGGATCACATCACCCACTTTCATCGAACCATTCTGAATGAGGACAGTCATCACATATCCTCTTCCTTTATCAAGTGAAGATTCAATAACAGTTCCGTTTGCACGCCGGTTCGGATTTGCTTTCAGGTCGAGCAGGTCGGCTTCAAGCAAAACTTTTTCAAGCAACACATCCACGTTCAAACCCTTTTTGGCACTGATTTCCTGGCTCTGGTATTTTCCACCCCAGTCTTCCACCAGGATATTCATTTTGCTCAGCTGTTCACGGATTCGTTCAGGATTGGATTCGTGTTTATCCACTTTGTTCAATGCGAACACAATGGGAACACCGGCAGCCTGTGCATGGTTGATGGCTTCAATGGTTTGAGGCATCACGCTGTCGTCGGCTGCAATAACAATGATGGCGACGTCGGTAACTTTTGCTCCGCGTGCACGCATGGCTGTAAAAGCTTCGTGACCCGGAGTATCGAGGAAAGTAATTTTTTTACCGTTCTCAAGAGTCACTTCGTATGCGCCGATGTGTTGAGTAATACCTCCCGCCTCGCCTGCAATGACATTGGCTTTACGAACGTAATCAAGCAGGGAAGTTTTACCATGGTCAACGTGTCCCATCACAGTGACGATCGGGGCACGAGGCAGTAATTCCTCTGGTTTGTCTTCTTCCACTTTAATGGATTCCTGCACATCAGCAGCAACAAACTCTACGGTGTAACCGAATTCTTCAGCAACAACGGTGAGGGTTTCTGCATCCAGCCGCTGGTTGATGGAGACGAACATGCCAAGCGACATGCACGTGGAAATGATGTCCGTTACAGGAACATCCATCATCCTGGCCAGTTCGTTGGCGCTGACAAATTCCGTTACCTGGATTACTTTTTTTGTTGCTTCTTCCGCTGCTGCAGCTTCCATTTCCTCAGCACGTTCATTCCTTTTTAATTTCCTCATCTTGGAGGATTTCGATTTCCCGGATCCGCTGAGCCTCGCAAGAGTTGCTTTGATCTGGTCCTGGATTTCTTTATCCGTCAGTTCTGCTTTCGGTGGAGGCGGTGCAGAGGGTCTGCGTTTATCACGCCTGTCATGCGGTTTGAACTTATTATCGTCCTTTTTAAATTTATCAGCCGGGATAACTTCACCGCTGGATTTTTTCTCAGTACGTTTTCTTTTTTTCTTCCTGTCGAGGCGATCATCGCCAACGGCAGAAGAGGAAGCGACCGGTTTCCGTTTAGGCGGTTCTGCAGGCAATTCAATTTTTCCGAGAACGGTAGGGCCTGATAATTTCTCAATGTTGATGCGATGAATGCTGTCTTCCTTAGGAGGTTCAGGAATCACTACAACCGGCGTTTCAACTTTTGTTTCTTCAACCGGCTGCACAACCGCTTCTATGGTCTGTTCAGGCTCTGCTTCCTCAATTTTCTTTGTCTTTTTTGCAGATTTTTTTGCCGGCTTTTCTATGACTTCTTCTTCCGGTTCTTTTTTGTTTTTAGCAGCAGGTTTCTTTTTCTTTTCCGAACGGCTCTCAGTCGATTCAATTTCAATTTTACCAACTACTGTAGGGCCTTCGATTTTATCCGCTTTGGCTTTGATGATCTCTTCTTTCTTCTCTTCCTTAACTACTTTTTCTGCGACAACTTCTTTTTTGGGTTTCTCTTCTTTGGTATAATCCCCAACGCTGACGCCTTTAATCAATACTTCTTGCGAATCATCGTCCTTGCGTGTTGCCTGTTTTTTCTGGTCCTGTGCATCGAGTACAACGGAAGTTTCTTTTTTCAACTTACTCATGGAAATTTTATGAGCTTCCTCTTTTGCGCTTTTATCAGACTGGAACTCTTTCAAAAGCATGGCATATGCTTCTCCCGGCAGCTTGGTGTTGGGGTTGCTTTCAATCTTGAATCCTTTCTTCGCCAGAAAATCAACAATGTGATCAAGGCTTAGATTGAATTCAACAGTGGCTGCTTTGAGCCGTATGGATTTTTCTGCTTCTGCCATATATTCGTTACAAAACTCCGGTTTTGTTGTTTTCAAACCTTTTGCAAGGTAATAATAATTAATTCGGGTGTTCCCGGTTTTTCATTCTCAGGCTGAATTATTCAAATTCAGATTTCAGAATCCTGATCACTTCTTTAATCGTTTCTTCTTCAAGGTCGGTACGTTTTACAAGATCTTCAACCGGCAATTCAAGAACACTCTTTGCTGTATCGCAACCGATGGATTTTAATTCATCAATGATCCATGGTTCAATTTCATCTGTAAATTCATCCAGGTCTACATCTTCTCCTTCTTCATCGGTATCCCTGTAAACATCAATTTCATAACCTGAAAGTTTTCCTGCGAGCTTGATGTTATGTCCGCCTTTTCCGATGGCAAGAGAAACCTGGTCGGGTTTCAGAAAAACGGAAGCACGTTTTTTCTCCTCATCGAGTTTGATCGATGTGATTTTTGCAGGAGCCAATGCCCGGGAGATAAAGAGCGGAGTGTTGTTGGTGAAGTTGATCACGTCGATGTTTTCATTGCGAAGTTCACGCACGATTCCATGGATGCGGGAACCTTTCATCCCGACACAGGCACCCACCGGGTCAATCCTGTCGTCGTAACTTTCAACAGCTACTTTTGCGCGTTCACCCGGTTCGCGTACAATTTTCTTGATGGTGATCAGGCCATCGAATACTTCCGGAACTTCCAGTTCAAACATGCGCTCCAGGAAAAGAGGTGCTGTCCTCGAGAGAATGATTTTCGGGTTTCCGTTGATCATTTCCACACGAAGCACAACCGCTCTAACGGCATCACCTTTTTTGAAAAAGTCGGATGGAATCTGTTCGTTTTTGGGCAGGATCAGTTCGTTGCCATCATCATCCATGATGAGGGTTTCTTTTTTCCAGGTCTGGTACACTTCGCCTGTAATAATTTCACCCACGCGATCTTTGTATTTTTTGAAGATGCCTTCTTTCTCCAGTTCCTGAACCCTTGCCATCAGGTTTTGCCTGGCTGCAAGCACGGCTCTTCGTCCGAAGTCACTGAACTTCACACCTTCCGAAACTTCTTCCCCCACTTCAAAATCAGGTTCAATTTTTACGGCTTCCGAATAAGCGACCTGGGTATTCGGATCTTCCACGGCTCCGTCTTCTACAATCAGGCGGTTCCGGAATGCTTCAAGATCACCTTTGTCCGTATTGATAACGATGTCGAAATTGTCGGCTGTTCCGTATTTTTTCCGGAGCATGTTTTTAAATACATCCTCCAGTATGCTCATCATACTTGCACGGTCGATGTTTTTAAGTTCTTTGAATTCCGAGAAGGCGTCTACTAATTGAGTATGTTCCATTGATTTTTAGATTATGATGATTATGATTTGAGGGCGTTCTCAAAAGAGAATGCAATTTTTGTTTCTTTTATTTGAGTGAAAGAAAACGGATTAAACACAATGCTCTTTTCTTTTTTTCCTTTTTCTTTTCGTGCAATGATTTCTTTCAGCACAATGCCGTTTTCATCGGCCGATTCGAGAATCCCTGAGTGCTTTAAGCCATCGAATGTCACCACGTTCACTTCTTTTCCAATTCTTTTCCTGTACTGAGGCAATACTTTAAGCGGCTCATCCATTCCGGGTGATGAAACTTCCAGTTCATGATGTTCCAGGATATTGCTTTCTTCAAGTTGGTCCTGGACGTGTTTGCTGACAGCGACACAATCTTCAATTTTAATTCCTTCAGGCCTGTCAATGTACACCATGATTTTTGAAGGCGATAACTTAATATCGACCAGGAAAATTTCTGTCCCCGCAATTTTTTCTTCAACCAAGCCGATTATTTTTTCTTTCAACATTTCTTGAGCATGAAAAAGGGGACTATTGTCCCCCTTCCGTTCACCTTTTAATTATCGATGCAAATGTAATAAATTAATTGAATGACTTTCGGTGATGGTCTCCGTTTTTAGAAACTTTATTAATCTGAGATAAGATTCTTAGTAAATACCTCAGCCACCATTTTAGCAAAATGATCAGTAGGTATTTTCTGGTATTTAGCAGGTTTCAGAAATAAAAGGGCGGGTTTTTATCATTTTTTACACCAAGTGAGAATGGAAGTCGATATGAAAAGAGCCATTGCTTACCAAGTACAATTGGACGCTGACCAAAAAACTGTTCATGCTTACCATAAATAATTTCAACAAAAAAATTAAAGGCTTATTTTAGCTCGATTTTAAAAATTGTTGAACAACGTCCCCTGAACTTAAAACAAAATACAATGAAAAAACATGTATCGCCCTTAATGAGTGATTTATTTTC
>JAPLDA010000076.1 GCA_026391945.1 Bacteroidota bacterium
TTAAACCTGAAAGCATTCATCGAAGGGTTTTATACAGGCGGCGGACAAATGCAGGCCGTACTCTATAACAATTTGATGAGCGCTGATCCGACTGCCTGCGATTCAGTAACCATTGAATTGCATCATGATTTTCCGCCATACAACCTCGCTGCTTCATTAACGGTTCTGCTGCATACCGACGGAACCGCTACGGCAAAATTTCCGTCATCGCTTTTGAACAATTCCTATTACATCGTTTTCCGTCACCGGAATTCGATTGAGACGTGGAGTAAGGATCCGCTGTTGTTTAATTCTTCAGCGATGAGTTTTGACTTCACTCATCAATGACCGTTCGCAGAAAAAGATTCAGTGAGTTTTTCTTTGGAATAATCGTGCACGACATTGTACAACGTGTCGCGTTCGATGGGTGTTCGTCCTGACTGGCTGATCAGCAAAACAAGTTCTTCCGTGGAAAGTGCCGGTTTCTGTTCTTCTGCGCCGGCCATCGAATAAATTTTCGTCGTATCGTCAATGGTTCCGTCTAAATCATCCACACCAAACGATTGAGAAAGTTGGGCCGTGTTTCTTCCGATCATCGGCCAGTAGGCTTTGATGTGATTGAAGTTGTCGAGGTAAATTCTTGACACGGCATAGTTGCGAAGATCTTCCGTGACATTCACTTCGTTGATGTTTGCCATTTCATTGTCCTTGTTGCGGAACTTCAGTGGAATAAAGGTGTTGAACCCGCCGGTTTTATCCTGGAGTTGCCGGAGTTTTTCCATGTGAGCAACCCGGTGAGAATAATTTTCAATGTGTCCGTATAAAATGGTGGCGTTGCTGTGAATGCCCAGCCGGTGCGCGGTTTCATGGATGTTCAACCATTCGTCTCCGGAGCATTTATCATGACAAATTTCTTTCCTGATTTTCTCATCGAAAATTTCAGCACCACCGCCGGGCAATGAATTCATTCCGGCATCCACGAGGATTTTCATTCCTTCTTCAACAGAAACTTTTCCTTTCCTGAACATGTAATCCAGTTCAACGGCGGTAAACGCTTTCACATGTAAAGAAGGGCGGTGTGCTTTTATTTTTCGTATGACCCCGGAAAAAAAATGAAGATTCATTTTCGGATGAACACCGCCCACGATGTGAACTTCGGTCACCGGTTTACCATCAAAGGATTTCACTTGGTCCATGATCTGTTGCTCACTGAGTTCCCATCCTTCTTCCCGGTTTTTATAGGTCATCGAGTAGGAGCAGAACTTACAGGTGAACACACATACATTGGTTGGTTCGACATGGAAGTTGCGGTTGAAAAAAGTTTTGTTGCCGTTTTTATATTCTCTCACATAATTGGCAAGAGTGCCCAGGAAACTCAACTCTCCTTTTTCAAACAGCACAACGCCTTCATCAAAAGAAATGCGTTGGTGATTGAAAATTTTCCGGGCAATATTTTTCAGATCGGCAGAAAGAGTGCGATCAGAAATAACTTCATGGATGGTATTGGTCAACATCGTTTTATTTTCAAAGGTCGACAAAGGTAAATCAATTTTGATTCCCCTGTGTTTCTGAAATGAATGCAGAGGAAAAGATTGCACGGAACATTCTTCATGATTTTGTCAATTTTAATTTTGAAAATTGACATGAATGGAATAATTGCTTTCTTTGTAAAGATGAATACTGATAATCATGTAAGGGTATTGCTGGTAGAGGATGAAGAACATCTTCTTGAAGTCATCAAACTGAACCTGGAACTGGAAGGGTATAAAGTGACGACTGCTGTGAATGGAACGGCTGCTGTAAAAAACTTCAGGCAGGGACGTTTTAACCTGGTTGTGTTGGACGTGATGTTGCCTGAAATGGACGGTTTCAGTGTTTGCGAAGCCATCAGGTTGCAGAACACGACCGTGCCGATTTTGTTTTTATCAGCTAAAAATACATACGAAGATAAAATCATGGGTTTGAAACGCGGAGCCGATGATTACATGACCAAACCATTCAACCTCGAAGAATTTCTTTTAAGGGTAAAAGTCCTGATAAAAAGAGGATTGAGTAAGGATGAAAAATCAGAGATGGATGATGTTTTCCGATTTGATGAGTATGAAGTCAACTTTTTGACTTATGAAGTGACTGCAAAAAATCAACAGAAGCTCACGCTTACTAAAAAAGAAATCCTGCTGCTGAAATTACTTATCGAAAGGAAAAATGAAGTGGTGAGCAGGGAACAAATCCTCGAAACGGTCTGGGGATACGACATTTACCCGTCCACCCGTACTGTCGATAATTTCATTTTGTCGTTCCGAAAATACTTTGAAAATGACCCAAAACAACCAAAATACTTCTTTTCTATCCGGGGAGTAGGATATAAATTTGTTTATTTATAAGTTTGTTATTCCTAAACAAATTCATTTTATAAATAGAATTTCATCCTATCATTGACAAACTAATCTAAACCTTAAATAAATCAATTAAACAGCTATGAGAAAATCATTACTTAGTGTGCTTTTGGCCTCATTGACTTCGGTGATGCTGATTGCCCAGGTTCCTGCCCAGAGATCCTGCGGAACAATGGATAACCTTCAACGTCTTGAACAGTTGGATCCGGGATTAACGGCCAGGATGCAGCAGATTGAAAACCAGACAGCGGCTTATGTGAATGCGTTGTCGCACAATCACAGCAACACCACACAAACAGTGGTTACCATTCCTGTTGTGTTTCACGTAGTGTACAGTTCTTCATCACAGAATATTTCCGATGCTCAGTGTCAGGCCCAGTTGAACCAGTTGAACCAGGATTATGCGCACATCAATTCTGATGCAGCCAATGCTCCGGCTCCGTTTTTATCTCTTGCAGCAAACACACAGGTTCAGTTCTGCATGGCGCAGCGCGATCCGAATGGTAATGCAACAACGGGTGTGGTTCATAAATCAACGACTACGACGTCATTTTCTTCAAACGATAATATTAAGCATTCTTCCACAGGCGGAGATGATGCCTGGCCTGCAGGCAGCTACCTGAACATCTGGTCATGTAATCTTGGAGGCGGCTTGTTGGGTTACGCTCAGTTCCCTGGCGGAGCAGCAGCTACTGACGGAGTGGTGTTCTTATATTCTTCCATCGGAAGCATTGCACAGCCCGGAACGGCAACACCCTATAACCTCGGAAGAACGGCTACACATGAAGTAGGTCACTGGTTGAACCTTCGCCACATCTGGGGCGATGCAAACTGCGGTGATGATTTTGTTGCTGATACTCCAACACAACAAACTTCGAATTTCGGTTGCCCTGCTTATCCTCATAAAACTTGTGGAAATACCACGAATGGCGATATGTTCATGAACTATATGGACTACACCGATGATGGCTGCATGAACATGTTTACGACAGGCCAGACAACACGTATGCAAGCTTTGTTTGCTACTGGTGGAACGCGTGTAAGCCTCCTTTCATCTTTGGGCTGCACACCTCCGTCAGGCGGATCATGCGGTGTTCCTGTAACACAGGCTGCAAGTGCCATTACTACATCATCTGCAACTCTTAACTGGGCTGTTGTTTCAGGCGCTGCCAGTTACAATGTTCAGTACCGTGTAAACGGTGGTGCTGCATGGACATCATCAAGTTCTGCTACCAACTCTCTTCCGGTTTCCGGATTAGCTGCATCAACTACTTATGAATTCCAGGTACAGGCGGTTTGCGGAGCCACCAGCAGTGCATTCAGCGCTTCGGGAACATTCACCACTTCTGCTGTTGCCGGAACATGCGGACTGGCTACTGCTTCAGCTACTACCTTAATTACGACTTCATCGGCTACGATCAATTGGTCGGCAGTTGCAGGAGCAGCAAGTTATAATGTTCAGTACAGGGTGAGCGGCGGCAGTACATGGACCAGTACAACATCTGCAACCAACTCAAAAGCCTTATCAGGATTGTCGGCTTCTACCACGTACGAGTGGCAGGTGCAAACAGTTTGTTCTGCAACCAGCACCAGTGCATTCACTGCTTCAGCAACGTTTACAACCTCTGCTGTGACTACCGGATGTTCTGATACATACGAGCCGAACAATTCTTCAAACACGTCAACTACGATTCCTACCAATACCGATATCAAGGCATTGATATCTACCACTTCTGATGCTGACTGGTTCAAGTTTACCACCACTAGTCCGAATACCAATATCAAAATTGCCCTTACCACACTTCCGGGTGATTATGATATCCGTTTGTACAACTCCGGTAAGAGCCAGCTGGCTATTTCGCAAAATGGCGGAACAACCAGTGAGCAGATTATCCGCAATACCACTTCTGCCGGAACTTATTACATCAAGGTGTATGGTTATGCAGGAGCGAACAGCACCACACAGTGTTATACATTGCGGGTGAATGTTGGAAGTACTACGTTCAGAACGATGGATGACCAGGTTATTGAAGATGCCGTTGCAGTTGCCGATATGATTGTGTATCCGAACCCTGCTACTGATATGGTGAATGTTGCTTTCAATACCACTCAGACTGAAAAAACTTCTATCCGTATTTTTGATATGGTTGGGAGAACTGTTCACACGGAAGACTTTACTGCCGAATCAGGTTTGAACAAAGTGAACATCAACCTGCATGATGTGGTAAAAGGAATTTACTTCGTTGAATTAACCAATTCAAATAATAAAATTGTGAAGAAGCTGGTGCTCGATAAATAACAGCGGCCAACAGAAAAAAAAAGACTGTCCGAATGGGCAGTCTTTTTTTTTGCAGTGCGGAGAGTGGGAATCAAGAATCAAGAACTAAGACAAGGCAAAAGGCTGAGTTAACCAATCAACTTAATCAACCAATCAGCTGACTACAGACGAGGGGACGATCAGACCAATGAGTCGGGAATTATCTTTTCTCCGGAACAATAAAATCAATAGGCAAAATGTACTGAACGTCAACGGCATTTCCTGCTGTTGTGCCGGGTTTCCAGTCGGGCATCATCTGAACCACATGCAACGCTTCATTATTCAGATCTTCGTTTACACCGCTCAGCATTTTTATATTTTTCAGTTTGCCGGCTTTGTCAACAAGGAAACCGATGTAAACACGTCCATGGATGCCATTCAATTTTGCCTGCTGAGGATACACCGTATTCTTTTTCAGGAAACTGTTCAGGCTGTCAGCGCCACCGGGAAATTCAGGTTGTGTTTGTGTTACGGATACACCGAAACCTGCTTTTACACGTTGACGTTCTTTTTTCTGAGGAGCAGAGTTCTGCGCATACGAATGGGCTGCGATCAGAACTGCAATTGCCGCGAAATGAAGTTTCATAAAGATCGAAGTTTATGGAATAAGTAGTTTAACTAATATACACATGTTTACTTGACTGAACCAAAGATAATAAAGTTTTGAATCATTTACCCATGACCATGATCAAGAATTTTTTCCCCCATGTCAATTTGCTTTCATTCCGAGGTTGAAGAGGATGAATGAAAAGATGTCGGTTTGTTCTTCAATCTGTTTTGCAACCGGCTTGCTGGAGCCCAGCACCGTACTGGATGCATGCCCGGCATTGATATCGATCCGTATCAATACCGGATTATTCCCTTTGTATTTTTCCTGTAAAGTAGAAATGAATTTGAATGAATGAGCCGGAACCACGCGGTCGTCATGATCCCCGGTCGTAACCAGCGTTGCAGGGTAATTTTTTCCTTCTTTGATATTGTGTAAAGGAGAATAGGCATAGAGGTTTCTGAAATTAGCTTCGTCCTCGCTTGAACCGTAATCGCCTTTCCATGCCCAGCCGATGGTGAATTTGTGGTAACGAAGCATGTCCATCACACCAACAGTAGGGATGGCGACTTTAAACAATTCAGGCCGCTGAGTCATTGCCGCGCCAACCAGTAACCCGCCATTGGAACGCCCGCCGATGGCGAGTTTCCCGACACTTGTATATTTTTCTTTGATGAGGTATTCAGCAGCGGCGATGAAGTCATCAAACACATTTTGTTTTTTAAGTTTCGTTCCTGCCTCATGCCAGGCTTCGCCGTATTCGCCACCACCGCGGAGACTTGGCATGGCGAACACGCCTCCGTTTTCAAGAAGGAGCAGTCGTTCAATTTTGAATTCAGGAGTCTTGCTTACATTGAATCCACCATAACCAAACAACAATGCAGGATTGTTTCCGTTCAGCATGATTCCCTTTTTGTGAACGATGAACATGGGAATCTTTGTTCCGTCTTTGCTGGTATAAAAAACCTGTTTGGTTTCATAGGACTCTGAAGGAAAATCAATTTTAGGATGGAAGTAAACGGACTGTTTTCGTGTAGCCAGGTCAAATTGATAGACCGTCATGGGAGCTGTGAAAGTCGTCAGAGAATAAAAAAGAATACTGTCATTCACAGAAGCTGATAATTCATCAATGGTTCCCAGTGAAGGCAGGCTGATATCATAAAGGAAGTCACCATTTTGGCTGAATACTTTCAGCCGGTGACTGGCATCTTTCATATATTTTGCAATGATGACATGATATGCCATCACCGCTCCTTCCAGCACTTCTTCTTTTTCCGGAATAATTGTTTTCCATTCTGCTGAAACTTTATTGGCATCAAAAACGATCAGTTTGTTTTTGGGAGCATTCTTATTGGTGAGCATGAAAATCATGTTGCTGTCGTTACCAATGATGCTGTTTTGACTTTCGAAGCCTTTCACTACCGGTACTACCGGCGAAAAACCACTTTGGATATTCTGGATGGACAGTTCATTTCCGCTGGTGGATTCACTTGCTGAAATGATGAGGTACCTTTCATCATCCGTAACACCGGCTCCGAAATTCCGGAGAGGATGTTCTTTATCTTTAAATACAAGAAGGTCTACGCTCTGTGGTGTGCCGATGGTGTGATAATAAATTTTATGGTATTCATTTTTTCCTTTCAGGAGATTAACAGAATCCGGTGCATCATACCGGGAATAATAAAATCCATTTCCTTTCCATGCGATGCCGGAAAATTTCACCCATTCAATTTTATCACTTAACTGTTCACCGGTTTCAATATCCATGATGTGGATTTCATGCCAGTCGCTGCCGCCGCTGGAAACGGAATAGGCAAGGTATTTCCCGTCATGAGAAACAAATTGGTCAGAGACATTGACGGTTCCGTTTGCAGAAAGCTTGTTAGGGTCCAGGAAGGGAACAGGATTTTCGCCAAGTTTATGAATGATGTTGAGGACAAATTGATTTTGCAACCCGTCATTTGTGTAAACGAAATAGTTGTTGCCGCCTTTGAAAGGCGCGGCAGACTTCGGGAAGTTCCAGAGTTGTGTAAGCCGTTGTTTCAGTTGATCCCGAAAAGGAATTTTTGCCAGGAAATCATTGGTAACAGCATTCTCCGCTTTCACCCAATCTGCAGTTTCTTTGGAGTTATCATCTTCAAGCCAACGGTAAGGATCAAAAACTTTTGTACCGAAATAATCATCAGCCTGATCAGTTTTTCTGGTAACAGGATATTTTTGTGCATCACAGGTGAAGAGCGTTGATGAAACAAACAGAACAATGAATGTTGAAATTTTGCAGATCATATTTTCAGTTTTGAGAGCACGAATCTACTTAACTGAAATGAGGTGTAAAAGCCGGAAAACAACGAAACGGGATTTTCTGTCCGATTTTCAAAAATATTCACCTTTAGAATTTTGACATTTACCATAGTTAAAATTGAGTTTACAAAAATCCCCGTTTCTGAACTGACTTTTCGGATACATTTGACTCATCAACAAGTTCTTTATATAAAATCAATTAAGATCCGTTCGCGGATTTTCAATTGAAGATAGAGCAGGAGTCGATTTCCGAGTCATGAATCCCCCAATATCCCCCTTCTAAACTCAGGAATTTTTCGGTAACGGTTGGTCACAAGTCCCGTGTTTCCAACTTGAACTTTTTACCGGCCGTTACCTTCTCCTTGCCTGAAGATTTTTTTTGGTTTTGTTTAGGTGATAGTAAATGCAGAGAGCCCCCACAATGAGGGCTTTTCTGTTTGATAGCCTTACACGATATTTCTTTTCACCGTTTCTTATTTCTCTTTCACCCGCCGCGATTTTTCCGCTGCCAAATAATCTTGCTGCGACAGGTGTGGCTGAATAGATTTGTTGAAAAGAAACAAGATGGTTCACAGTGATGTCTATTCAGGAAGTTTCAGTCCTAAGGATGATTTTCAGCTTCGGTTGCTGAAGGAATTTAAAAAGATGCGGACTACATTCGGAGCCCCCCATCCGTTTGCTTATCTAAGGGCTTTGGCCAGGACGAGGAAGTTTACACGCACGGTGTATCCTCCCGGCTGGCGCCACCGGTAGTGGTCATCAAAAGAAAACCCCCGGCACACCACGCACCGGAGGTTTTTCAACACACCACGAAAACCAAACGCACTATCTTAATGGACGATGCTTACGTGCCCCACCCATTCATAATTTTTTCCGTCATCGCCGAGTCCTTTTATTTTGTATACATACACATCTTCCTGGCAGGCTCTGCCCTGGTAATAACCATCCCAGTACCCTTCTAATCCATCCCAGTTCTTCAACAACTCGCCCCAACGATTGAATATCCATACCTGGATGGTACTCATTTCCGTATAAGCCGGCTTGAAGACATCATTCTTTCCATCACCATTGGGCGTAAAGCAATTCGGTGCGAAGAGGGTAGAGTGAGGGAAAACTTCTATTGTTTTATAAGCGGTATCACGGCAGCCATAGGAATTCATGACGATGAGCTGCGCAGAGAAATTTCCGGTGCCGGTAAACATGTGAGCCGGTGATGAAACAAGATAATTGCTGGTGCCATCACTGAAGTTCCATGCGAAGGCAGAATAACTTTGAGATAAATTCGTGAATTGAATGACCGGGTTAACCATATCCGTTGAAGTCGGATCCGCTGAAAAATCTGCGAGCGGTTGCGGGTAAACCGTGATGTACCCTGGCTCTGTTACCGACGTCTGACAACCTTCATTACTTACTACAGTGAGTGTTACAGGGAATGTTCCCGGTTGCATATAAACATGCGATGGGTTTTGCTGCGTGGACACATTGCCGTCACCAAAATCCCATAACCATCCGATGATGCTGCCCTGGCTGATCCAGGAAGAATCGTTGAAGGTTGAATGAAGCGGGCTGCAGCCCTGTATGGCTGATCCGAAGGTTACCTGTGGATTTGGATTGATCTTCACCATTTGGGTATCGGAACTGGTGCAACCAAAATCAGACATTCCTGAAAGTGTCGCCGTATAAATTCCCGGAGCAGGATACGTGTGAGATGGATTCACGGAAGAACCACCGCTTCCATCACCGAAATTCCATGAGTAGTTGATGATGCTGCCTGTTCCGATAGCGGATGTATTGTTAAACTGAGTCGGGGAGTTTTCACAAACGCTGCCTGCGCTGAATGCCATGTCCGGTTCTGGATATATACTGACAAAGGTGATATCGGAAGCGTAACAATTATTGCTGTTGATCGCAACCAGGGTTACCTGGTACGTACCGGCTGCCATGTATAGATGTGAAGCAGCCGAATCGGTGCCAATGTTTCCGTCACCGAAATCCCATAGGTAGTTTTGTGTTATAGAAGAGGTGGCGGATATATCAGCGAAATCGATGGAGCTTCCTAAACATACATCGTTGCTGAGAATGGCTGGGCTTGGCAATTCATAGACCTGTACGTTTCCGCTGGATGTATTATAGCATCCGTAACTGGTTGTCGTAGTCAGCGTGACGTTGTAATTTCCGGAGTTTGCGTAAGTATGCACCGGTGCATTTGAATTTGAATTTGTTCCGTCACCGAAATTCCAGTCCCACGATGAGACCATACCGTCAGTGGCACTCGAGTTATCGGTAAACACGGTTTGAATTCCAAGACATCCGTTGTTTGCGGTGAATGATACAGTCGGGCCGAGGTAAACATTTACATGATGATTCACTTGGCTTGAACATCCGTTCCCCGATGTGACTGTTAAAACCACGTTGTAATTTCCGGGTGTTGTATAAGTATGCACAGGATTATTCTGTGTTGAAGCGGAACCATCGTTGAAGTCCCATGCACTGCTGTAACTGCTTCCGCCTGCTATATAGGATTGATTGAAGAACTGTGTCGCATTGCTCAGGCATACGCTGATGCCGGTAAATTCTGCAACAGGATCCGGGAAAATATTCAGGCCGGATTGAATGGTATTGCTGCAGCCATTGTTAGAAGTCACGGTAAGCGATACGGTATATGTTCCCGGGTTTGTATAAGTATGCGACGGATTATTCGATGAAGATGAAGATCCATCTCCAAAATTCCATGACCATGTACTTAATGAACCTGAACTCACGGAAGATGAATCAACGAAGGAAGCCAGTGCATTGACGCAGACATCCTGCACATCGAAACCAGCAACCGGGATAGGGTAGATAGCAAGATTTTGATTGATCGTATCGCTGCATTGGAAATTTGTTGTGGCTATCAAGGTGATGTTATATACTCCGCTGTTGAGGAAGGCATGCGATGGATTCAGCTGGTTTGAACTTGAACCATCACCGAAATTCCAGTACAGTGAGGTCACGGATCCGCTGGTTACGGTGGAGTTGTTGATGAAAGCGGCCGATGAATTTTCGCATACCGGCGTGGTTGCAAAAGCTGCATCCGGCAACGGATAAATGGTGACGGGCTGTGTAATTGTATCCACGCATCCGAGGCTGGAAGTGACAGTTAACTGTACAACGTAATTTCCATCTGCGGAAAATGCATTCACAGGGTTCGCCAGGCTGGAAGTGGTTCCGTTGCCGAAGTTCCAGGAGTAACCTGTGATGGTTCCGTTCATGGAATAAGAAACGTTGTTAAACTGAACCGGTGCAAGAACGCATGAGTTCGTAGCGCTGAAGGCAGCCACAGGCAGTCCTTTTACGACAATGCTGTTGATGGAAGTTGCGGTGCATCCTTCCGGTGAAGTAACGGTAAGCGATGCTGTAAAATTTCCGGCTGTTCCATAGATGTTCGATGGGTTTTGTAAACCGGAGTGGTTGCCATCACCGAAACTCCAGTTCCATGTACTGATGCTTCCCGTTGAAAGGGATGATAAGTCAGTAAAACTCGTTTGCTGTCCCAGGCAAACTGTTGTGTTGCTGTAATCAGCCACAGGCAACGTGTTCACGACTGCTGGTTTGGTAACGGTGGAAGTGCACCCATTGGCTGAGGTAATGGTGAGCGTTACCTGGTACGTGCCTGTTTGCAGGTAATGGTGAACAGGATTTCTCAGTGAGGAACTGTAACCATCTCCGAAACTCCAGTTGTAATTCTGAATGGTTCCGGAACTGATCGTAGAAGAATCGGTAAATACACTGTTGGTTCCAAGGCAGGCAGGAGTCGTTCTGAAGTCGCCAACAGGATTTGGATTCAGTGTCACATTGGAAAAGACCGTTACCGAGCATCCGTTCGGATCCGTAACAACCACCTGGAATACACCACCCGTGGTTACCTGGATGGATTGCGTGGTTTCACCGGTATTCCATAAATAAGAACAACCGGGATTACCGGCATTCAATGTTGTTGACTGACCGGAGCATATTGAGGCCACGGTCGGATTTGTAACAAATGATCCTGCCATGATGACGTTTACACTTCCAAGTGCGCTGCAACCTGCTGCATTGGTTACCAACACCGAATAGTTTCCCGAGTCTGTAACCGTTATAGACTGTGTATTATCACCTGTCGACCATGAGTATATACTTCCGGTGTTTCCTGCATCCAGGGTAGCCGTGTACCCGGTACATAAGAGTGTAGTCGGTATGTTTACCACCGGTGTATTGTTGACTGTGATATTCATCGTGTCATTCACCTGGCAGCCATTCACATCCACACCCACTACGATATAACTCATGCTTGAAGATGGTGTAACAAGTATGGAAGATGTGGTGGAGCCGCCGGGGTACCAGGTATAACTGTTTCCACCCGACGCAGCAATGGACACCGTTGAACCGTTACAAATGTTCAGGTCTGGGCCGGCGCTGATGAAAGGAAGAGCATGTACGGTTACCCTTGCAGTATCCCGGTCGGTGCATCCGTTCACATCTGTTATAGTCACTATATAATCAGTGGTTACAGCAGGAGTTACTGATATCGTTGAATTTGTTGATCCACCTGGATTCCAGGAGTAGGTGAGGCCACCGCTTGCATGCAGGGTAGCTGAATTGCCTGCGCAAACGGATTGGTCAGCCCCGGCATTGGCATTTGGAAGACTGTTAACATTAACCGTTACCTGGTCGCTCGACTGGCAACCGTTGATATCAGTAACTGTAACTGTATAAGTAGTGGAATTGGCAGGAGTTACCGTGATCGTTGCATTCGATGAATTTCCGGGCGACCAGTTATAGCTTATTCCGCCGGTTGCAGTCAATGTAGCATTCGAGCCGGTACAGATAACCTGGTTGATTCCTGCATCAGCAACCGGGAGTGCATTCACTGTTACCGGTAAAATAATGGATGATGTACAGCCATTGTTCGAAACAATGTTCAGGCTTACATTATAGGTTCCTGCTGAAGTATACGAGTGAGATGGATTTTGGCTTGAAGATGTATGCGAATCTCCGAAATCCCAGTTGTATCCTGTTATAGAGCCCGTTGAAATCGAAGATGTATTTGTAAACACGGTAGGGTTTCCAAGACAAACCACCGAAGCGCTGAAACCTGCAACCGGCAAAGGGTAAACCGTGACTGTTTTAGTGAGCGTGCCTGAGCAGCCACCGGCAGTGGTCACCTGCAATGTTACATTATAGTTTCCTGGACCCGGGTATTGATGAGATGGGTTATGTGCAGATGAAACTGTTCCATCACCAAAATTCCATGAATAACCGGTGATGTTCCCCGGGGAAACTGTTGAGTTGTCAGCAAAGGTGACTGCACTGTTTTGACATCCGCTTGTAAAATTGAAATCCGGAACCGGGAGCGGATTGACAGTCACCGACTGTATTACCGAATTCGCACATCCGCTGAGCGAAGAGATCGTCAAAGTTACATTGTATGTTCCGGGTGATGTATAGGTATGGGAAGGATTTTGTTGTGTGGATATATTTCCATCACCAAAATTCCATGACCAGTTTTGGATGCTGCCGGAAGCAACATTGGATGCATCGGTGAATACGGTAGCATTTCCCACGCATTCATTGGATGCCGTAAAATTAGCAACCGGTAACGGGTTTACCTGGGCATTCGCCGTGATTGAGCCACTGCATCCCAGCGAGTCAGTGACAATAACACCGTAAGTACCGGATGAATGAACAACAATCGATTGAGATGTTTCACCGGTTGGATTCCAGAGATATGTCATCCCCGGATGACCGGCATCCAGAATGGCACTGTCGCCCTGGCAAAATGAAATGTTCCCTAAATTGACAGCGATGGATGCTCCTGTAGCAATGTTTACTGCGGCATTGGTACTGCAACCATATGGATCGGTGACGGTGACAGAATATGTTCCGCCTGAGTTGATGTTAATGACCTGGCTAGTTTCTCCATTCGGACTCCAGAGATAAGTGGCTCCTGCATTTCCGGCATCAAGAGTTGCAACGGCTCCTGAACAGAGGAAAAAAGACTGCAGGTTCACCACCGGCGCTGTATGCACGGTAACATTTACACTTGCTGAATCTGAACATCCGTTACCATCCGTTACCACAACGGTATAGGTTGAGTTGGAAAGCGGGCTTACTGAAATGGATGAAGAAGAAGAACCTGTTGGGATCCATGTATAAGATGATCCGCCGCTGGCCGTTAATGTTGCTGATGAACCTGAACAGATATCGGCATTGGAACTCACCACTGCTACCGGTAATGAATTCAGGTTTACATTCACCTGATCGGTGGCCGTACAGCCGTTCGCATCGGTGATGGTTACTGTATACGTTGTATTAGTTCCGGGGCTGACACTGATGCTGGAAGATGTATAACCTCCGGGGCTCCAGCTGTAACTGGTTCCGCCGACTGCAGTGAGTGTAGCAGCATTTCCGGTGCAGATATTCTGATCAGGACCGGCATTCACTGTCGGAAGGGGATTCACAATAACCGTTACCGCATCAATGGCAATGCAGCCATTTGCATCAGCAACAGTCAGGTTATAGTTTGTCGTGCTTCCGGGTGAAACGGTAATGACAGAAGAAGTATCTCCTGTTGTCCAGTTGTAACTGTTTCCCCCGCTCGCAGTAAGTGTTGCAGAATTCCCTGCGCAGATTGTCTGATCCGGTCCGGCGTTAATGACGGGTACCGGAAAAATGGTAATCATTCGATATGCTGTGTCGCGGCAACCAAGAGAATCACCGGCTATCAATACGACGTTAAAAGTTCCTGCCGTTGTATAGATATGATTTGGACTCTGTGAATTTGAAAGTGTGCTGTCGCCCAGGTTCCAGTTCCAGAAATTCAGATGTTCACCAAAAGATGAAGTATCAGTAAAATTTACACTTTGTCCAACGCATGCATTGGGTGCTGAAAACCCGACTACCGGAGGAGGATTGATATCCACAACCTGGACGATCGTGTCATAGCATCCGAGTGTATTGCCTACGATGAGGGTGACGTTATAGTTTCCGGGCGAACTATATAGATGTATAGGATTTTGAATGGTGGATGTTGTACCATCTCCCAAGTCCCAATGCCATTCATTCAAAACACCACCAGGTGTGGTCGACTGATCAACGAAATGAATGGATTGGTTCGTACAATTCGAATTGGTAAATGCAAAAGCTGCGGTTGGAGTAAAAGGCGCCGCAACTACAACCGTGTCAGTTGCAGAGCAGGTTCCGTCATTCACCGTGACCGTATAGGTTCCTGTACCCACTGTAATGGATTGCATGGTGGAACCGTTACTCCATAAATAGGAATAAACTCCTGAGCCACCGGAACCTGTTGCGGTTAACGTGGCCAGGTCGCTGCATGCGATATCCTGGTCAGGTCCGGCATTGGCAGTTATGCCGATTACAGTGATGGAGTAAGAATAGATCTGACTTCCTATATAAGGGCAGGCATTGTCTGCAACCCTGACCGTAAAATTATGCGGAGTGGCACTGATGTCCATCACGCCTGGAGTCCAGCAAAATGTTCCTGTCGGGTGCGGCCCGCCTGATGTCGTAAATGTTCCGCCGGGAATACCATTGTCCCATGTCACCGTGAGTGTTTGTCCTGTATCGACGTCATTGGAAAAAATATCGAAACAAAACGGCTGCCCTGCACATACGGTCATGCTGAAATTATTGGTTCCGTTAATTCCGGTGAGTGTAGGCAAATTGTTATTGCAGTTCATAACGGTTAACTGCATGTCGCGTTCCACGCTGCCGATCAAAACACCATTCCGGTATTCGCTCACGAGTACGGCCATGACCGTCACCTGTAGCGCCTGCGGAGTAAGACAAATATCCCCGGTAAACGGGTTGAAGGTCGTTGCAGGAGAAGAGTTCAGCGGGTTTGCGGCATTGTAAGGAGCAATGTAATGAACCGTGGTTCCGGAAGTTTGTTTCGGAGTTATTAAGGTATACGCCAGTGAATCCCCGTCAGCATCGTATGCTCCATGGTTGAAACAATATTGCTGACCGACACAAAGAAACGGCACCGGTTTATTCGAAAATGTAGGGGAGTTGTTGTATGGCGAAACCGTGTTGTTCAGCGTAGCATAAATATAAAAAGTGCTTGAACCTGGAGTCGTGATGGTGGTAATCGCAGCATTCCTGCAACATAAATTATAACTGAAAACCCAATCGGTGCATTGCATCGGAAGGGTGATGATACCATCATATACCCATTCCTGTATTCCGGTAAACGAACCACCGTTACAGGTGGTAACAGAACTGGAACAAGCAGGAGTTATCTCCTGGCCCGTTCCCGGGCGGGGATAACATGTTACACCAAGGCTCTGTCCGCAGGATGCTGAGTTGATGTTCACAAACGGATTGGTAGGAGCAGGAATACCGATACAGTCCCTGTAAAATGACAAGGTGATTTTATAGGTATTTCCTCCAAGGCTTTGGTAAGTAAGATCGGCTCCCATCGAGTGACTGGCTTTTGTCTCCTGGACAAAAATCACATTCGATAAAAGAATCAGCACTAACCAAATTTTCAGATGTATCGTTCGCTTCATATCAACAGGGTTTTTGCGTCTCGTGCAGAGGGTAAACCCGAGATTATTATACTTCTGAAAATTACCCTCAGTTAAGCGAGAGAATGTCTGAATATCACATTTGGTAGGCTACCTGTAAGAAGCAGGGGATTTTTTGAGAAGACAGATTCAGGTGTCAGGAAAATCCAATGGAAAAGCGATTGCTCAATCAGAAAAATGTTTTTTGACAGGAAGAAAAAATGTAAGCTTGCACTGCAAATAGTTTTTGAAGATGGAATAAATAATAAATTTTCCAAGTTTCAGAATTTGTTTACACATGGAAGGCAGGTATTCATCATTGAAATTTGATACATTTGCGTTTGGAAATCATAAATAAAACCAACATCAGATTCATTCACCGGGGTGTAGCGTAGCCTGGTAGCGCGTCAGCATGGGGTGCTGGAGGCCGTGGGTTCGAATCCCGCCACCCCGACTCCTTAAACCAAAATCTTTCACTTAGCAAACCATTTTTTCATGCATGTACTTTTTACTTCCGGCGGTATCCTGAGTCTTGTCACGTTGGTGATGATGGAAATCGTTCTCGGAATAGATAACATCATTTTCATTGCCATCCTTTGCGGGTTTCTTCCGAATAAACAGCAGCAACGGAAAGCCAGAACCATCGGCCTTTCTCTTGCTTTGATCATGCGGATCCTGTTGTTGTTTACGATCTCCTGGATCGTTCACCTGACGGATGCGTTGTTTCACATTTCAACTTTTGCTGTCAGCGGTCGCGATATGATTCTTTTTTCAGGTGGAGTTTTCCTGATCTATAAAGCGGTGAAAGAAATCTATCTTAAGCTGCGTGACAAGGAAGGCAGCCAGAAACCGAAAGAGCGGCAGTTCAGCGTTCGGCAGGCCATCATTCAGATTACACTAATCGATATTGTCTTTTCATTTGATTCCATTTTGACCGCCGTAGGGTTGAGCAATAACATTCTCATCATGGTTACGGCAGTCACTATTTCCATGTTTGTCATGTTGTTTTTTGCAGGTTATGTGAGTGATTTCATCAATCGATATCCAACCATCAAGATGCTGGCTCTGGCATTTCTCGTTTGTATAGGATTGTTGTTGTTCTTTGAATCCATTCATATTAAAACGGAAGAATACCGTGGATACCTATATGCCGGACTCGCATTTTCACTGGTGGTTGAATTGCTGAACATCCGGTTGAGGAGAATTAAACACCAGTCCATCTGATCCGATTGATTTATTTTTTTGTTTCGAATAACTGTACTCTTGCGTAATGAGAATTTACCTGGTAGGATATATGGGCAGCGGAAAAAGCAAGGCTGGAAAGGCATTGGCTGCCGCGATGCGTTGTAAATTCCTCGATACGGATGCGATGATCGAAGAAAGTGCCGGCATGAATGTTCCGTTGCTGTTTTCCGAAAAGGGAGAAGACTATTTCCGTCGGCTTGAAAAAAAAATTCTGCGCCTGACGGAACAGCACCCGAACGTCGTGGTGGCTACCGGTGGCGGGCTGCCTTGCTTTCATGATAACATGAACTGGATGAATGAACATGGGATTACCGTCTACCTCGAGGCCAATGAAGGATTGCTTTTTCATCGGCTGGCCACATCCAAACAGGAGAGGCCGTTGCTTCAAAACCTGGATGCTGTATCCCTGATGGAAAAAATCAGCAGGCATTTGACAGAACGAACTCCCGTCTATAACCTTGCAAAAATAAAAATCAATGCCGCCAGTTTAAATGTAAAAGCACTGCAACAGAAACTGGCAAAGAAGAAAATGGGTTAACTGAGAAAAACAATTCCTTCGCCCTTTTCAAATTCTACCGTCACATGTTCCTGCATGGTGGTGGCGAGTGAAAGGCCGACGAAATCGGCTGCTACCGGGTAACGCTTATGGTTCCGGTCCACCAGGACAACCGTTCGTATTTTTTTTATGTCAGCGTTTAAGAAAGGCCGGAGGGAATACATCAGCGTCTTTCCTGAATTCAACACATCATCAACGAGAATAATCACTTTTCCATGGAGTTCATCACGCGTGAGTGTCAACTCAATTTCCTTTCGTGTCTGGCTGTGTTTGTCAATTGTTACTTCGATGAGCCGGAGGCTGAGCGGTGATATTTTTTTCAGTGCATCCGCAATTTTTCCTGCCAACACATAACCGTTTTTCGCAATTCCGGCGATGATGATTTCCTGTTCTTCTGCATTGTCTTCATACACCTGGTACGCAATTCGGTTGATGCGTTGCTGCACCTGGGATTCCCTGAGTATAACTGTTCCTGCCTGTTCCATTTGATAGCGATATTAATCAATTTATTTTATCCGGGCAACCGGTTTCGATGGTTCCGCCTTTATAAAAATATTTTTTGTAATAGGGTTCATCGAGGTCGCTGATGATGACGCCTTCATGCACGCTGGCATGAATGAACTTATTGCCGCCGAGGTAAACGCCCACATGTGAAACGCGTTTTCTCCTGATCCTGAAAAAAACCAGGTCACCTTCCTGCAACTGATTTTTTTTTACCGGCCTGATGTTTTTGTAGATATCCTTCGAGCTTCCTTCCAGCTCCACATGAAAAACATGTTGGTATAAAACGTTTGCAAAGCCCGAACAATCCACTCCCTTTTTTGAATCTCCGGCATAGCAGTAGCGCGTCCCCAGCCATTCACCGGCCACTTCAAATAATTTTTCGTGACGGATCGTGTCGATTTCAAACCCAAAAAGGTTGGAGTAGGAGTAACACCATTCGAGTTGCAGCTGTTCGGAGTCAATCGCCGTCTCCTCCGCCTGAGCAGAACAGGTTTCAAAGGAAACCACCAAAAATAAAACAATTAAAAAACGCGGCATCAGGATGTGATCAGGGTTGGTTTTTCAGCTTGAGCAAGGCAACGTTTTCGACATGCGTGGTGTGAGGAAACATATCAACGGGTTGCAATTTTTCCACCACGTATTTTTCACTCATCAGGTTGATGTCTCTTGCCTGCGTGGATGGATTGCAACTGACGTACACCACTCTTGCAGGTTCGAGTTCAACAATTTTTTTTACCACCGCTTCGTGCATGCCAGATCTTGGAGGATCGGTGATGATCACATCCGGTTTTCCATGTTCACTGATAAAAGAATCGTTCAGTGTGTTTTTGATATCACCTGCAAAAAATGAAACATTGTTCACGTTGTTGTTCTTTGCATTTTCCTGTGCATCGAGGATGGCATCCGGTATATAATCAATCCCGATCACATGCCTGGCTTGTTTGGAAACAAAGCAGGCGATGGTTCCGGTTCCCGTGTATAAATCATACACCAGTTCAGTCCCGCGGAGTTCTGCAAATGACCGTGCTGCCTTGTAAAGTTCATAAGCCTGCAACGAATTCGTCTGGTAAAATGATTTCGCGCTGATCTTAAACCGGTAGCCTTCCATTTGTTCAGTGATGTGATCATGCCCTTTGAAAACATGAACATCAAGATCAAAAAGGGTATCATTTTTTTTAGGGTTGATCATATACAGGAGAGAAGTAACCTGTGGAAACTCCCCGGCGATGTAGTTCATGATTTTCTCCCGTGATTCTTTTTCATCAGACCTGAAAACAACAATCACCATCCACTCGCCGGTTGTGGATGAACGCAGTACGAGATTCCTGAGATAGCCTTCCTGCGCCGTTACATCGTTAAAACTGAAATGGTTTTCATTGGCAAAGTTTCTGACACCGTTCCTGATGGTGTTCGTGAGTTCATCCTGGAGAAAACATTTCCTGATGTCGAGGATTTTATCAAACCTCTGCGGAACATGAAAGCCGATGACGTTTTCTTCCGGTGAAACACCCGCTTCTTTTTCTTCTTTCGTGAGCCAGCGCTTGTTTGAAAATGTGAAGTCGAGACGGTTGCGGTAGAATTCTGTTTTCGCCGAACCGATGATGGGCGAAACAACAGGAAGTTCAACCTTCCCGACTCGTTGCAACACATCTTCCACCTGCTTTTGTTTGTAAAACAACTGCTGGCCGTATTCCATCATCTGCCATTTGCATCCTCCGCATATCCCGAAATGTTCGCATGGCGGATCTACGCGGTGTTCAGATGGTTTCTGAAGTTTAAGGATGCTGGCTTCCGCGAAATTTTTTTTGTTGCGGAATACCCTGATGTCGGCAACATCACCCGGAACGCCGCGCTCTACAAAAAGTACCAACCCTTCCTGCCTGGCAATCCCCATTCCTTCTGATGCAGCATCTGTGATGGTGACAGATTCCAGGATATCTCCGTTTCTGATCTTGTTCATATCATGCGAAAATACTCATCTCATCCGAATAAAATGAACGGATATCATTTCTTAAATTTGATGGATGAAATTTACCGGATACGGATGATATGCTGAGAACTGGGAGAAAACTTTTTTTAGTCATTGCTTTCTTGGTCATGGCCAACGGTGTCTCCGCTACGCACATTGTGGGAGGTGACATTGCCGTGAAATGGATGACCGGCAATGACTTCGAGGTAACCCTCACTTTTTTCCGTGACTGCAGCCCGACCTCCGCCGACTTCGACGCCATGGTGGAAGTCGGAATTTATGACAAGGTTTCGAACGTGATGGCGCTTTCATTCACCATGCCTTTGATTTCACGCGACACTCTACAGTTGGGCGATTCCTGTTTTACGCCACAGAATTTATGCGTTGAGAAAGGAATTTTTCAAACGGTTCTTACCATCCCGCCTAACCCGGATGGTTATTACATCGCATGGCAACGCTGCTGCAGGAATTTCATCATCCTCAATATTCAGAATCCAGGTGCAGCCGGAATGGTCTTCTATGCTGAAGTTCCTGATCCTGCACTGCATGATAACTCACCTGTTTTTGGTTCCTACCCGAATGCCTACATGTGTGCAGGCGAAGTGAACCTGAAATCATTCGCCTGTTATGATCCGGATGGTGATTCGCTGGCCTATTCGCTGGTGACGCCGATGAATGGTTTCACCGATCAAACCAATGTCGGTCAATATCCCGGTGCTGTAGTTCTCACTCCCGGCCCTTATCCCGGCATCGCATGGCAGTCGCCTTACGATGCTTTCGATATGATGGGAGGTTCTCCGCCGATGAATATCAATACGAACACTGGGATGATCACCGCTCAGCCGGTGAATCTCGGTGTGTATGTTTTTGCAGTGAAAGTAGAGGAGTTCAGGAATGGAATGAAGATCGGGGAAGTCCGCAGGGATATACAATACCAGGTTCTGAATTGTCTTCTTATTTCTCCCCCGGTTTTTTCTTCGCCCGCAGTCACGACTGTTTCTTCATCGACATCGTCACTTGTTTATAACCTCGTTGCAGGCGATTCACTTTCTTTTGATGTCACGGTCACCAATAACAATTCAGGTGATACTTTGTTTCTGAACGGATCATCTGAAATTTTTTCATCACAAATCCCGGGAATGCAGGCTTCATTTCGCAACGACAGCGGCCCCGGAACGGTTCAGCAAAAATTTATTTTGCAAACCGGTTGTGAAGCGATTCGTGAATCGCCTTACCAGGTTGATTTTTACGGCGTCAAACGCACGTGTTATGGCTTGATGATCACCGCCATTCATGTCGATATTTTTGTAAGGCCACCGCCCGAAGGGATGATCGATTCCCTGCTTCCGAATGTTTTCACTCCGAACAACGATGGCGTCAATGAGTTTTTTCATGTCCGTGCCACCGGTGATTTTTGCCAGGATCAGTTCAGGTTCAGGATATACAACAGGTGGGGAACTCTGATGTATGAAACAGAAGACTTCCGCTTTGAATGGGATGGGAAAAATAAAAACGGCAACAAACTTCCCGAAGGTGTCTATTATTACCTGATGGATGTTGAATTCAGGCACGATTCCATTCATAAAAGAGGACTGATTCACCTGTGTTTATAGTGGTTTTATCGAGGGGATTCCGTACTTTTGCCATACAAAATTGGAGGAAGTTTTATGAAAACAAGTGTAATGGATAAAACAAATTCGGAGCTAGCCATGGACAGGGAAAACCTGTATGGAGCGCACAATTACCACCCCGTTCCTGTGGTCATTGAGAGAGGAAGCGGCGTATTTGTCTGGGATGTGGAAGGAAAAAGATATTTTGATTTCCTTTCGGCGTATTCAGCGTTGAACCAGGGACACAATCATCCTGAGATTATCCGTGCTTTCATTGAACAGGCAAAAAAACTGACGCTTACTTCCCGCGCTTTTTACAACGATTGTTTGGGCGAATACGAGGAATACATCACACGTTATTTCGGATACGATAAAGTGTTACCGATGAATACCGGTGCAGAAGGAGTGGAGACGGCCATCAAACTTTGCCGCCGGTGGGCTTATGAGAAAAAAGGAATCCGTGATAATGAAGCAAAGATTATTGTGTGTGAAGGAAATTTTCATGGAAGAACGATCACGGTTATTTCTGCTTCATCCGATCCTGATTCGTACGGACGGTTCGGTCCGTTTACTCCCGGATTTGTAAAGATCCCTTATGATGATATCAACGCATTGAAAAAAGCGTTGGAGGATTCCACCGTTGCAGGATTCCTCGTAGAGCCGATCCAGGGTGAAGCCGGTGTAGTGATACCTTCCGACGGTTATCTCCGTTCTGCTTACGAATTATGCAAAGAAAAAAATGTGCTGTTCATCGCTGATGAAATTCAAACGGGACTTGCACGAACGGGAAAAATGCTGGCCTGCGATCATGAAGATGTTCGCCCTGATATTTTGATTTTAGGAAAAGCTTTGTCAGGTGGAATGCTTCCGGTTTCGGCCATTCTCGCTGATGATGAAATCATGCTTGGCATCAAACCCGGTCAGCATGGAAGTACGTATGGCGGAAACCCGCTTGCAGCCAAAGTAGCCATTGCAGCGCTGAACGTTCTCAAAGAGGAACGGCTTGCAGAAAATGCCGAACGCCTCGGGAAAATATTACTGAGCGGGCTGAAAAGTATCCGTCATGAAATGATCCGGACGGTAAGAGGAAAAGGATTGTTCTGCGCCATGGTGATCAAGTCGTACCATGGCAAAGATGCCTGGGATGTTTGTCTTGCTTTGAAAGAAAACGGTTTGCTTGCCAAGCCCACGCACGGCGATATCATTCGTTTTGCGCCACCATTGATCATCACCGAAGAACAATTGATGGAGTGCATCAGCATCATTAAAAAGACCATCGAAGGTTTTTGAAATGAAAAAGTCCCCCGGTTTCCGGAGGACTTTTTTCAGAAAGTTAATCCAATCAAAACAAAGTTCAGTGACAAAGTTCTTTGATGACATCATCCACCATTTTGTCTCCGAGTTTTTTGGCCATCTGTAAATCTTCGCAGGCCGATTCACGTTCTCCTGTGTTGTACTTGGCAATGGCGCGGTTGTAATAACATTCTTTGTCATCGGGATTCAGGAAAATCGCTTTTCCGTAATCAACGATGGCTCCTTTATAATCTTTCATTTCGAATTTTGCATTTCCCCGGCTGTAATACAGTTCCACACTTTCTGTGTCTGCCTGTTCGATGAGATCGAAGTTGCTGATCGCGCTGGCATAATCTTTCATTTCGAATTTTGCAAACCCGAGGTTATACAACGCTTCTGCGTTCTTAGGCTCCAGCGCCAATGCCTGTTCAAAATCTTTTGCTGCTCCGGCAAAATCTTTTACACTTTCTTTCTGGTTGCCGCTTTTAATCAGGTCACCCGCGGTTTTCTGACCGAATGAAGAATGACAAACAAACAGGATGGATAAGAATGCGATTGATTTTTTGATAGTCATAGGAAAGGTTGTTTTGAATGAATCATTGAATACACGTGCTGCTTATTTCTTCTTATGGTTTTCCATAAAATGTTTCTTGTCGCCCATGTTGTGTTTTTTGGGATGATGATGCTTCGGATGCCTGCGGTCACCCTTTTTAATGAACATCCTTTTTTCGGTATGGATTCCGAACGTTTTTTTCGGGGGAGCCGTGTTGGCCTGTGAGAATACAGAAACGCTCAGCACAAGCAGAAGCAGGGAAATGATGATCTTTTTCATTGGCTTATTTTTATTGATTTTTCTATTGACAAGGATACCTTCTAAAGGTTTAAAGTACGGAATTTTTATTCGTGGATTTCGTTTTCAATGTGTTTCTGAAGAACGGTGAGTTGTTTACGCACACGGGCTGTTTCATTATTCTTCTCAGCGGCAAGTACTCCCGGTTGATCGAGGAGAGTGATGCTCTCTCCCGCCAGCGTGTGGATATTCCGAAGGATGGTAAGTATTGCGGCAGACGCACCATCTTTCAATCTCCCCAATACGGCAACCCGGTGAATGGTCATTAACCTTTCCCTTCCCGTTTTCAGGTCATGTCTGGTTTTATTCAGTTTCACCGCAGCCTGTAACAGCAGGAATGCAAAAATGACTGTAAGCGCAATGATGCCAAGGGAAAAATAATGTTTGAAAGATTTTCTTTTGCTGACCAGGTTTTCATTGTCGGTTTGAAGTTGCTGAACCGAATTCTGTATCGACACAAAAGCATCGCCATCACTTTTTTCCTGGTTCGCAATATTCTGGTTCATTTTTTTTATCACCTCAGCTTTCTCCATGGCTAAAAATCCTTCCTTCATGGAAAGATATTTTTGAAAGACGACATATCCTTGTTTGAAATGATTGTTGATGGAATACCCATTGGTGACGGCCCGGTAGGTTTCAAGCAAAAGCTGCTGCTGATCTTTCCCCGTTACGGGATGCTCGTCAAAATATCGGAGCTGTTGTTGCAACACATCCAGCGATTCTGTTTTGATGTACGTGTTTTTAGCCGCCGTGTTGATTTGAAGCAGGTCGGGAACAGCAGGAACAACAGGATCCTGAGCACTGGCGGATTTCAATGAAATGAATAACAATAACAGGACGGTTATTTTTTTCATGAGTGAGTGAAGAATTTAAGATACACATCGGTTCCGTTTCCCGCTTCCGATTCTATTTTAATTTCCCCATTGTTCTCAGTAAGAATTCGCCGGCTGAACGAAAGTCCAAGCCCGTTGCCTTCACCGGCTTCTCTTGTCGAAAAGAAAGGCTCATGAACCTGTTCCATGATCACATCAGGAATTCCATCACCGTTGTCTTTGATTCTGACCTGCACAAACCGCGGAAGTACGCGGGTGCTGATGCTCACTTTGGGAATATATCCTTTGATTTCTTTTTTTGATTTTTCATTTACCGCTTGGAATGCATTGGCGAGTACATTCAGCAACAAACTTCCAATGGCTTCCGGGATGGCTTTGATGGCGGGTAAGTTCTTTTCGAAATCTTTGCTAAGCTGACATGAAAAAGTTCCCTCGGTCGTGATCATTTCACTGTATGCAAAATCACTGTACCGGTCACACAGCCGGTTCATGTCAACCGGTTTTTTTTCAGTTCCCGGCTCTCCATGCTGTTCATCAACGACTTTCAATAGGCTTTCGATACGGTTGATGCCGGAGAATATAAGTCCTGAATTTTTCTGCAGCGTCACGACGGAATGGTCTTTTGAATGTTCAGCCGGAAGATTTTCACTGACTTGAGCGACCTGTTTTTGCAGTTCGGAAGCCGCTGCCATGAAAGGAGGCAATTTTATTTTCCATTGTCCTGATTGAACAAAAAGTTCTTCACCGTTTTGAAACAACTGTTCGGAATTTTTCAGTTGTGTTTGCATTCGATTCAGTTCTTTCCCCGATTTTTTTACCATCCTGTTTCTCCAGCTCAGTAAAATCAAAACTAAAAACAGCCAGGCAAAAAAGGCAATGCCTGCTTTGCGAATCAGGACGTGGTATTTATCCGTAAATGTTTCTTTGTCCTGATGGAGTTGATCCAGCGATGATTTCAAATCTCCGGTTTCGGTTCTTTGTTTTTCCATCTTGCCTGAATATGCTTTTCGAAGCGCATCCAGCGTATCTTCTTTTTCTTTTTCAAAAAGAGAGTCCTGCATCTTGTCGTATTTCTGCATTTCATCCAGTCCGAAACGATTCAGGTTTTTTGCACAGTAGGCGTCGGCTTTGTTTTTAAACTCACCCAGGATTCTCTGATGTTCAGGTGAAGAAATAACCGTCGTCGTTTCTTCTCCAAAGGAAACTACGGTGAATTTTAACATACACCAACTCAGCACAAATAATATTCTGAAAAATTTGTTCATTCGATCGTTGACCAATTACTTGCAAAGTACCTGAAGTGCATCAAATAACCATGAATTGACTTTAAAACTTTTCAACGTTGAATTGTGTATGACTTGAATGATTGGGAACTATTTACCACTTTCGCGTTTCGATAAATGAGAATGAGGATGTACAAGTTCAAACGATTCTTCAAGTGGCTCGTGATCTGCATGGCAGGATTTGTCGTCGTCTTCTTTCTGGCGAGGAATGTTATCCTTCATAAAGTGTTTGAGCGGATGGCCGGGAAGATGAAGGAAAAGTACGGGACGGAAGTTTCAGTTTCTGAATTGCATTTTTCCGGAGTCAGTGGAATTGTTGTTACAAAACTGGCTGTCGTCCCGGAACATTCAGATACCTTGCTTACGGTGGATTCATTGTATGTGTGCCCGTCGTTGTTTCGTCTTCTCATCGGCAAAGCGAGGATCCATGAAGCAGTTGCCAGGAACATCTCCCTTTCAGTTGTCAGGAAGAAAGGGTTCAGCAATGTTGATCGGTTCTTTAAAAAATCAGAACCGGATTCAACAGGAAAACATGCCGGACGGAATTTTGCTCAGTCATTAAACCGCGTCGCCACCGGAACATTCGACCTGTTTCCACAACAGATGAATCTTCAGAATATCTCTGTTCGTTATCAGCGTGACGATGATATTGAAAAAGTGATGATTCCTTTTGTGACGGCTACTGAAGAAGCCATCGAATCATCCATTCTGAATCTTCGGGATTCTTCGCAATGGAACTTGTCCGGGAATTTCTCTCAGCGTAAAAGAACATGTGATTTCAAAATTTTTCCCGGTGACACTGTCCCAACCGATTTACCGTTTCTTCAAACTTTGTTTTCGGTGAAATGCCGGTTCGATACGTTGCATGTCATGTTAAGCAAGTATGATTATTCCGGCGGACAGGCAGGTTTTTCAGGAAATGTTTCCACCGACCGTTTTTTTCTTCAGCATCCGAAAATCTCCGATGAGCCGGTCGGAGTGGATCATGCTGATTTCAGTTTCAGTTTCCGCGCAACGAAAAATTCTTTTTCACTGGATACAACCTCTATACTGGAACTGAATAAAATATTGCTTCATCCATCTTTCGAAATTACGAATGACGAAAAGAAAGTTTACAAGATTGGAATGGAAACGGAACGTCTTTCTGCCAACGATTTCTTCAATTCGCTTCCTTCCGGAATTTTTGATGAAGTGAATGGGGTGAAGGCAGATGGAACTCTTCAGTATTCACTTGGTTTCAGAATGGATTCATCTCAACCCGACAGCCTGTTTTTTAATTCTTCCATGAAGAAAGAAAGTTTCAGGCTGAGAAATCCCGGCAAAGAAAATCTTCTGAAGATGAATGAGGAATTTCTGTTTTCCGTTTTTGAACAGGAAAAATTTGTACGGTCTTTTTTGGTAGGACCTTCCAATCCCGGATTTACTCCGTTGCTGCAGATAGCTCCGTCTTTTAAAAATGCCGTGATGACTTCTGAAGACGGAAGTTTTTTCTTCCACAACGGATTTAATGAAGACGCTTTCAGGAAATCGATTGCAGCCAATTACCAGGCAGGAAAATTTGTCCGCGGCGGAAGCACCATTACCATGCAACTGGTAAAAAATGTTTTTCTCAACCGTCATAAAACCATTGCAAGAAAGGCCGAGGAAGCGCTCATCGTATGGCTCATCGAAAGCAATCATCTCTGCAGCAAGGAGCGCATGTTCGAAGTGTACCTGAACATCATCGAACTCGGTCCCGGCATTTATGGTATCGGTGAAGCATCCCGTTTTTATTTCAACAAAAAACCTTCGGAACTGAACCTTGCGGAAAGTGTTTTCCTCGCCAGTCTATTGCCGCGGCCGAAATGGTTTAAATATTCTTTTGATGAAACCGGTAACCTGAAACCCTATTTTGCCGGTTACTACCGCGTGGTCGCGAATTTTTTATTGAAGAAGAACCTGGTCACACAGGAGGAATATGATCACCTGGAACCGCGTGTTGAATTGAAAGGGCCTGCTAAAAACCTGGTCAGCCCGGCCGATAGTTTGCCGGCTTTGGAAGAAGAAAAAGAAACGGATTAACATTTACACGGCCATGCAATTCAGTTGTTCCATCCTGTGCTGAAGTTCATTGAACGGAGCATACCTGGAAAAACGATCGCGGATGAGTTGAAGCATGGCTTCAGCTTTCTGAAGATGAAAACTTCTGACACGGTAAAATTCAGTTTCGGTCGTCTCACCGTTTTTGATGGCGGCACTTTTCAGGTCATCCCCGGCATCACAGAGGAAAATACGGCAACTGAGATCAAGCAGTGCATAGAAGAAAAGAACTTCCTCCGAATCAAAAGAGATGATTTCGCCGGTTTCATATTGTGAATTGTGAATTTCAAAATCGTCCAGCATTTCTTCCATGAAAATGTGGAGACGCACGGCTTCCCGGATGAGGTCATAATCCGGGTGAAGGAGAATGAACTTCCCGGCAGCAATGGAAATGTTCACCAGTTGTTTAAAATCCCTGGTAACGTTCACCGCTAATTTATCGCCGTATAAAACAGATGCAGTCATGGTTGTTTCTTAGTACAAATGTAAAACGTAAATGGTTACTTTAACGGATAAATATTTTTGAAAATATTCCGGTGTTCCTTGCATTATTATTTTTATTTTCGTATGCTGAAAAAAAATAAAATGCTTGGATTGAAATTACCAACCGATCCGCGATGGGTTCGCCTCGTGGAAACCAATATTGAAGAGATCCTCACCGATCATGCATTCTGTGAGCAGAAGGCCGCCACCAATGCCATCACCATCGTGGTGCAATATCCCGAATACACTGACCTCGTGGATGCCATGCTTGAACTGGCAAAGGAAGAGCTTACGCATTTTCAGCAGGTGCATGAAAAAATTAAAAAGCGCGGATGGAGTTTAGGAAGGGAAAGAAAAGATGAATACGTGAACGAACTCGCTTCCTTCATGCGGAAAGGGCACCGGAGAAATATTGTGCTCGTCGATAAACTTTTGTTCGGAGCGATGATTGAAGCCAGAAGCTGTGAGCGGTTCAAGGTATTATCCGAAAACATAAAAGACGAGGATCTGAAAATATTCTACCGCGACCTGATGATCAGCGAGGCCAATCACTACACGTTGTTCATCGGCTTTGCAAGAAAGTACAGCGGGGGAGAAGACGTGGATAAACGCTGGCAGGAATTTTTAGATTTCGAAGCCGGTGTCATCGCAAAGTATGGAAAGAAAGAAACGGTTCACGGTTAGAGTTTCCCTTCCTCAAACTTCCGGATGGCCTCTTTCCATTCGTCCGGAATTTCAATCGACTTTTTTATGTCGTAGTCGAAAGCCACCATCACCGTAACACCGTCGGCCATGAGCTGTTCTTTTTTTTCAACCATCCTGACGATGCGGTATTCGAGGTCGAAACTTTTTGTACCAAGCCGGGAACATCTCGTGTAAACCGATAGTTCATCTTTAAAGTTGATCGGGATGATGAAATTAATTTCCGCCTTCGCGAGGATGATTCCTTTCCGTGACCAGTCGTATTTCCATTCGGCCACTTCATCAAAATAGTTTACACGCGCGATTTCCAGGTAGGTGAGGTAAACGGCATTGTTGACATGATTGAAGGCATCGATATCAGCAAACCTCGTTTCAATTTTCGTTTTATGTTTGAAAAGATTGATTTCCATTTTCTAAATTCTGAATTTTCGACTTTCGACTTTTAACTTTTGACTTTAATCCCTGCCTCACGCTTCCACCTTCTTACCCTCTGCATCCAACTTCGAGTAAACGGAATTATGCGACACATACTCCGGAACAATCTGTTTCATCTTCCTCACAATGGCTTCATTGTTCTGGGCACCGAATAAACCGGTGAGTTCTGAAATTTCCTTTTCGATGGTTTGGAAATCATATTCCCTCACACGGGCAATCATGATTTTCGAATGATGCGTCGGCAGTGTTTTTTCCTTGTCATTCAAAAGCTCTTCGTAAATTTTTTCTCCAGGCCTCAGTCCAGTAAATACAATCCGGATATCTTTATCCAGTGCAAGTCCTGAGAGCTTGATCATTTTTTGTGCGAGGTCAAAAATTTTCACGCTCTTACCCATGTCAAAAATAAAAATCTCCCCGCCTTGTCCCATGGCTCCGGCTTCGAGTACCAGCTGGCAGGCTTCGGGAATGGTCATGAAAAACCGCGTGATGTCAGGATGTGTAACGGTAACCGGTCCGCCTTCTTCAATCTGTTTCTTGAATCTTGGAATCACGGAGCCGTTTGAATCCAGAACGTTTCCAAAACGCGTGGTGATGAAACGTGTGTCGGAAATTTTATTCAGCGACTGGCAATAAATTTCCGCGATCCGTTTGGTGGCGCCCATGATGCTGGTCGGGTTCACGGCTTTATCGGTGGAGATCATCACGAATTTTTCCACGTGGTATTCATGGGCAAGGTCGGCAATGGTTTTCGTTCCGTACACATTGGTGAGAATACTTTCTGAAGGATTGTTTTCCATCAGCGGAACATGCTTGTACGCGGCGGCGTGAAAGACAAGCTGCGGATGAAAGGCATCAAAGACTCTTCTCATGCGCTCTTCCTTGCTGATGTCGCCGATCACAGTCTCGAAATTTTTCATCCCGAAACGCTCATGGATCTCCAGTTCCAGTTCGTACAACGGTGATTCGGCCTGGTCGACGACGATGATTTTGGCCGGGTTAAACGGAATGATCTGTCTCACGATTTCACTTCCGATCGATCCGGCACCGCCCGTTATCAGCACGACTTTCCCGAGTATTTCATTCCGGATTTTTTCTTTGTCAAGCTGGATGGGCTCACGTTCCAGGAGTTCATCAATTTTTATTTTCCGGAGTTGGTTGAAGCTGAGTTGCCCGTTGATCCAGCTGTTCACAGGCGGAACATTGAGTACCTTCGTATCGTAACCGATGCACGTCTCAATAATTTCCTGTTTTCTTTTCGGTGAAATATTTTGAATGCTGATTATCAGGTTGGCGCTGGGATGCGTCCTGAGCAGATCGTCAAGGTCTTTGGCGGAATCATAAATAGGAATGCCTTCGAGAGTCTTTCCGCTTTTTTTCGGATCATCATCTACGAAGGCAATCACCTTGTACCGGGTTCCCTTGTCACGATCAAGTGCGCGTTTCGTAATCACGCCCGATTCACCTGCGCCATAAATAATGACATCGGTTTTATCTTTGGAAGGATTCTTCAGTTCCATGTAAAGAGTCTTCACAAAAATTCTTGCAGAGATCAGGATGAACGTGGTGGTGATGTAATCAATGATCACAATGGAAAATGGGATCAGGTACACTTTAAAGAACTGGTAGGAAACCAGGTTGGCAACCACAAAAATCATGGAGCCTAAAGTGACTGTAAAAAATATTCTCTGAGCATCTTTGGTACTCGTGTACCGGATGATTCCGGCATAAAGTTTAAAAATAAGAAAGCTGGAAACGCGGACTATGATCAACGCAGAAAATGAAATGCCGAACGCAGCAATTTCTATCCGCGGAACCTGAAAATTAAACCGGAGGAGGTAAGCCAGTATCAGCGAGCCAATGCAGGCAGTGATGTCAAACAGGAAGATGATCCAGCGGGGAGTGTTCCGGTCAGTGAGTTTGAACATGGGCAGTCAATACGAATTGAATCAGTTTTCAAAGATAACAGAAAAAAAATACTGCCGGTCATTGTTTTCATTCGTTTTTAATCTGTCCGCCCGCGTGTTTTTTTATCTTTACCGCCCGATCAGAAGTGTTTTTTAGAGACCCATCGATGAAAATTTTGTTCATTACTCCTTACCCGCAAGGAGAAGCGCCAAGCCAGCGCTTCCGGTTTGAACAGTATTTTCCGGAATTGCAAAAACGCGGGTATACATTTCATGTTTCTCCGTTCATCGACCGGAAAGCCTGGAGTCACTTGTATAAAAAGGGGCATTGGTACAGCAAGCTCACCGGGATTCTCAGGGGAATCATCCGCAGGTTTCGCGACTTGTTTAGCATGGGTAAAGTTGATTTTGTTTTCATTCACCGGGAAGCAATGCCTTTCGGGCCGGCTTTTTTTGAATGGCTGATCACACATGTTTTTAAGAAGAAAACGATTTATGATTTTGATGATGCCATCTGGCTGCCGAATGCATCGGAGAACAACAGCCAACTCACCATGTTGTTAAAGAGGTTTCATAATCCCAGGAACATTTGCCGGTGGGCAAACAAAGTTTCAGTTGGAAATAATTTTCTCGGTGATTTTGCCAGGCAATACAACACGAATGTCGTTTACAACCCGACTACGATTGACACGGATGAACATCACAATACCACCACCGATCACAGCAATCATAAATTCATCATCGGCTGGACAGGCAGTCATTCCACGCTACCTTACCTCGATATTCTGGTACCTGTGATCCGTGAACTGGAACAGAAATTTGATTTTGAATTTCATGTGATCTGTGATGTGACTCCGAAGTTTCAGCTGAAGTCGCTGGTGTTTGTGAAATGGAGCAAGCAGGATGAAATCGATGACCTCCTGAATTTTAACGTAGGTGTAATGCCCATGCCCGATGATCCGTGGACACGAGGCAAATGTGGTTTCAAAGCGCTGCAGTACATGGCGCTTGGAGTTCCGGCAGTGGTTTCCAATGTAGGAGTCAATCCGATGATCGTTGACCATGAGGTGAACGGATGCGTGTGCAACACCATCGACGACTGGAAATTTTATCTCTCTAAATTGCTGAGTGAGCCTGATTACCTCCGGAAACTTAGCAATCATAGCAGGGAGAAAATCGTTTCCGGATATTCCCTTCAGTCTAACAGGAAAAATTTTATGAGCCTGTTCTCAGACTGAATAAAATTAAAACGATATATTTGAACATTAAAAATTAATGTATGGAAGACGTAGCGACAGAATTAAAAAACATTGCTTTAGCGGATGTTCATATCGGGCTTGGAGCCAAAATGGTTCCTTTCGCCGGTTACCTGATGCCTGTTTCTTATGAAGGCATCAATGCCGAACATGAAACGGTGAGAAAAGGCGTCGGGGTTTTTGATGTGTCGCACATGGGAGAATTTATCCTGAAAGGCCCGGAAGCATTGGACCTGGTGCAGCGTGTCACATCCAACGATGCTTCCAAACTGGTTGACGGAAAAGTTCAGTACACCTGTTTGCCGAACGAAACCGGCGGCATTGTGGATGATCTTTTGGTTTACAGGATTGATGATCAGACCTACATGCTTGTGGTGAATGCATCCAATATGGAGAAGGACTGGAACTGGATACAAAAATTCAATACGAAGAACGTGGAGATGCATAACATTTCCGATAAAACTTCTTTGCTCGCTGTCCAGGGACCAAAAGCCGCTGAAGTCTTGCAACCGCTGACTGACATGGATCTGAAGTCGATGGAATATTACTCATTCAGAAAAGGAAAATTTGCGGGGTTCGACAATGTCCTGGTGTCAGCAACGGGTTATACAGGAGCAGGAGGTTTTGAAATTTATTTTGAAAACAAGATGGCTCATGAAATCTGGAATGCCATTTTCGAAAAAGGAAAAGGAGCAGGCATCAAACCGGTAGGTTTGGGAGCGCGGGATACGTTACGTCTTGAGATGGGTTTCTGCCTGTATGGAAACGACATCGATGAAACCACTTCTCCATTGGAAGCCGGTTTGGGATGGATCACTAAATTCACGAAAGACTTCACCAACAGCCATGCCTTGAAACTTCAGAAAGAACAAGGCGTGAAAAAGAAACTGGTCGGGTTTGAAATGATCGACCGTGGAATTCCCCGTCATCATTACGAAATTTTTAATGCTGGTGGAGAAAAAATCGGAACTGTAACGTCCGGAACGCAATCGCCTTCGCTTCAGAAAGCGATCGGGATGGGGTATGTTCCTGCTGATTATTCAAAGGAAGGAACAGAAATTTTCATCAGCATACGCGACAAAAACCTGAAAGCAAAAGTGGTGAAGGTTCCGTTTTATAAATCCTGATTTTATTTTTTTTATCAATAGAATAGTTGCAGATATTCCCGGAGTTGCCGTGGTAACAAATAGCATGAAGTCATCATCAGAAAAGAAAAAGGTTGAAGTGTGCAGTTCACCGCTGCTCTTCGACCTGTATGATTCATCGGACAGCATTGTCGTGGTGATTGATGTGCTGCGTGCCACTTCTTCCATCTGTGTCGCTTTTGAACACGGCGCAGAAAAAATAATTCCGGTCGCCGGTGTGGAAGAAACGAGAGCTTACAAGGAAAAAGGATTTGTGATTGCCGCCGAACGCGACGGTGAAAAACTGGATGGTTTTGATCTCGGAAATTCACCGTTTGGTTTCATGGGCGACACGGTAAAAGGAAAATCAATTGCCATTTCCACCACCAACGGAACGCAGGCGATTCATGTTGCAGGAAAATCAAAACAGGTAGTCATTGGTTCATTCCTGAACCTGGATGTTCTTTGTGAATGGCTCGTCCGGCAGGAAAGTAATGTATTGTGTTTATGTTCCGGGTGGAAAAACCGTTTCAACCTCGAAGATACGCTGCTTGCCGGAGCCATTGTTCAGCGGCTGAAAAATTCAGATGCGTATCATTCTCACTGTGATTCAGCCATTGCAGCAGAACATCTTTATCAATTGGCAAAAAAGGACCTGTTTGGTTTCCTTGAAAATTCCTCTCACCGGAGAAGGTTGAAAAAATTACACATCGAACGTGATATTGAATATTGCCTTACACCGAACCAGGCGCCAGTTATCCCGGTTTTGCAAGGAGGTGTTTTAGTAAAATTAATTGAAGTCTTTTCCTGATACCATGAAAAAAAAATTTCTGAAATCTTTTTTAGCATGTTCCCTTTTATTTTTCTTCTCTCATTCAACGTATGGCTGGGGATTTTGGGGACACAAGAAAATTAACCACATGGCCTGTTTCACGTTGCCGCCAGGGATGGTCGGTTTTTATAAAAGCCACATCGATTTTATCACCGACCATGCCGTTGACCCTGACAACAGGAGGTATTCAAACAAAGCGGAACCACCGCGACATTACCTCGATGCCGATCATTACGGTGATCATCCGTTTGATTCACTGCCGAAATTCTGGAAGGATGCCGTTGCAAAATATTCAGAAGATACCTTGAATGCATACGGAATCAATCCCTGGTACATTACTAAAATGATGTTCAGCCTCACCGAATCATTTAAGGATAAGGACGTGGATAAAATTCTTTATTACTCCGCCAACATCGGTCATTACATTGCCGACGGACATGTTCCGCTTCATTGCACTGAAAATTACAACGGCCAGATGACGGGGCAGGTCGGCATTCATGCCTTCTGGGAATCGCGCATTCCTGAATTATCCGGTGATCATTATGATTTTCTCGTCGGGCGTTGCATGTACATTCCCAAAGTTCAGTTGTACACCTGGACTTTTATTGAAGCGAGTTTTGCTGCGCTTGATTCGGTGTTCCGTTTTGAAAAAGAATTAGGCCGGACATTTCCACCTGACAAAAAATTTTCCTTCGAACAGGTTGGGAACAAAACGCAGAAAGTATATTCGGCTGATTATGCGAAAGCATACGAAGACATGCTGAGCGGAATGGTGGAGCGGCGCCTCCGTGCATCCGTTTTTGACGTGGGTTCACTTTGGTACACGGCATGGGTGAATGCGGGCAGCCCTGACCTGGATTCGATTGGCAGGAACGATCTCTCGGATGAAATGAAAAAAAAGTTAGAGGAAGAAGAGAAAGCTTCTCATGCCGGTGAAGTAAAGGAAATTCATGGCCATTGATTTTATGATTTTCCATGTTGAAATCTTACCAGCGGGTGACATTCCTTCCATCGGAAAAAGGGTTCTTTTCACTAACTTTATCTCGTGAAAAAAATCTGGTCGGTCGCCATTCTCACCTTACTTTTTTTTTCCTGCAAAAAGGATCACGTCGAAAGTCCCGTTGCTTCCGGTTATTACGGGTATTTCCCTTTGGAACAGGATAGCTGGGTGGTTTATGATGTCGATTCGGTCGTGCATCTCACCGATGATGACCTCACCAACCGCCCCGATACCAGCATTGCTGTTTATCATTTTCAAATTAAAGAAATCATTGATTCAGGATTTATGGATGGAGAAGGAAACCAGGCCTTCAGGATTTCCAGGTACAAACGCATGAATGATACCTTGCCGTGGGATTTCCAGGTTGAATGGACTGCTAAACTCACCGCCACTTCAGCGCAACGTGTGGAAGACAATATTCGGTATGTGAAATTGTCTTTCCCGATGAACAAAAAAACTTCCTGGAACGGCAATGCCTATAACAATTATGTGAGGGAAGATTATTCGTACGATGATATTCATGTTCCTTCCACAATTAACACCTTATATTTCGATTCAACAGTCACCGTTTTGCAATTGCTGGATGATAACCTCATCCACAGGATTTACAAAGCGGAAAAATATGCGAACCACGTGGGACTGGTTTACAAACAAAAGGACAGCCTGAACATCAATTCCATCGGGCAGGTAACCAATGGAGTTGAATTTAAAGAATCCATCCTTTCATTCGGACATAACTGAAGCATCATGAAAATCGCCAGGATAATTATTTTTTTTCTTCCTTTTTTTTCTTCGGCTCAAACGTCGAAGTATTTCATTCAGTTTACCGATAAGAATAACAGTCCTTACTCGGTTTCCAGTCCTTCCGCTTTTCTTTCTTCGCGTGCCATTGCAAGACGCGCCAGCCATGGGATAGCCGTTCAGCCGAATGATTTGCCTGTCAACCAAAATTACATCGACAGCGTGGTTGCCAAAGGCGCTGTGATCCGGACGCGTTCCAAATGGTTTAATGGCGTGACGATTGAAGCGGATACCAATACACTTCATGCAGTGACGGCACTTCCGTTTGTTCAGCAGTCCACAAAAGTTTTTCGTGTTCGTTCATTTTCTGATGATCAGCACCCTGAAAGAAAATTTCAGTCATGGCCGATACGCGATGAAAATAATTCCATGAAAACTCAGTCGTATAGTTATGGCCAGTCGTTCGACCAGATTCACATCATGCATGGTGACTACTTGCACGATTCAGGATTTCATGGTGAGAACATGGTGATTGCCATTCTCGACGCGGGTTTTTATCATGTTGATTCGCTTCCAGCTTTTGATAGTTTGAGAGTGAATGGCCAGATCCTCGGCACGTGGGATTTTGTTACCGGCGACAGCAGCGTGTACGAAGATTATGATCATGGCATGTCGGTTCTTTCCACGATCGGCGGAAATATTCCCGGGCAACTGGTAGGAACCGCTCCCAAAGCCGGTTTCTGGCTGCTTAGAACGGAAGATATTTTTTCTGAACATGTGATTGAAGAATACAACTGGGATGCAGGAGCGGAGTATGCCGACAGCGTGGGCGCCGATGTCATCACCACTTCACTGGGCTACACGCAATTCAATAACCCGGCGGAGAATCATACGCGTGCCGATATGAACGGTCATACCACACCTTGTGCAAAGGCAGCCAACATCGCCTTCTCAAAAGGTATGATGGTGATGGCAAGCGCGGGAAACGACGGTGGAAATTTCTGGCAATACATCGGCACACCGGCTGACGGCGACAGCGTGATGGCGGTGGGTGCGGTGAACACGTTTGGAAACTATGCAACATTCAGCAGCACCGGTCCTTCGTCGGATGGTGATGTAAAACCCAATGTGGCGGCGGTGGGGCAGGGCACCACGATTTCCATTTACAACGGAGCCATCGGTAACGGCAACGGAACTTCTTTTTCGTGCCCGGTTTTAGCGGGAAGCGCCGCCTGCTTATGGCAGGCATTCCCGAATAAAACCAACCGGGAAATTTTTGATGCCATTCAGCGAAGCGCTTCACAGGCCTTGAACCCGGATTCATTGCTTGGATATGGCATTCCCAATTTCCTGTTAGCTGACCAGTTGCTTGGTGGTGTGGATGTGAACGTAAAGCATGATGAAATCATTTCTGTTTTTCCAAACCCCGCGCGAAACCGTGTTTATATAAGCGGATATTCATCAGCAGGAAAAAAGGTCGCTGTTAATATTTTTGATTTGCCCGGCCGGCAGGTACCGATTCATTTTTCTTTTATTAATAATGGAAGTGATATCGAAGCGGACATCTCTTCACTTTCTTCCGGCATTTATTTTTTACAATTCCAGGATGAACTGAAAACAGTGGTGAAGAAGTTGGTGAAAGAGTAACGATTCACATTCCATCTTGATGTCGCAATTTGCGATATCAAGTTTCTCCATTCGGAAGGAGTAACTCTGAACATAAAATCTTTTGGGAAGCGATGCCTGTTTCTTTTAACCGGCTCATTTAATCTTGCCGTACTCACCTGGTAAATTTGAGCAAGGTCGGAGTCGAGCATCACTTTTTCACCACGGATAAAGAAAATCTGCTGAGCAATATTTTCTTCTTTTAAAATTATTTTTTTCATGATAAGAAAAATTTAAATAGTGTTTCATATGACAAAACTGCAAATAATTTATTTCATTGAGAAATTCGATACGCATGCGGCGGAGCCTGATCAATCCGCAATCTAAAATTCGCAATCCGAAATGTATCAATGAATTCCTTTTGCCGCAAGATAACGTTCGGCATCAATAGCAGCCATGCAACCTGTGCCGGCTGCCGTCACCGCCTGCCTGTACACATGATCGGCCACATCACCGGCGGCGAAAACTCCTTCCACGTTGGTGCGTGTGGAGCCGGGAACCGTTTTAATGTAGCCGACTTCATCCATATCAAGCCATCCGTTAAAAATTTTTGAATTCGGATCGTGGCCGATGGCAACAAAAAAACCGCCGACTTCCAGCGTGCGTTCTTCCTTCGTTTTGTTGTTGAATACCTTCACGCCATCCACGGTTTTGCCCCCGAGAATTTCTTTGGTCTCGGAATTAAAGAGCACTTCGATGTTCGCAGTGTTCAGTACGCGGTGCTGCATCGCCTTACTGGCGCGCATTTCATCTCTCCTCACAATCATAAAAACCTTCTTGCAGAGTTTGGCAAGGTACGTCGCTTCTTCAGCGGCGGTATCTCCGGCACCGACAATGGCGACGACCTGGTTTTTGAAAAAGAATCCGTCGCAAACGGCGCAGGCGGAAACTCCGAAGCCGTTCAGTCGTTGTTCCGATTCCAGTCCGAGCCATTTGGCCGATGCTCCTGTAGCAATGATGACGGTATCCGCAAGAACCGTATGTGTTTCATCAAAAATAACGGTGCGTGGTTGCGTGGAGAAGTCAACGGAAGTCGCATAGCCAAAACGGATGTCGGTACCGAACCGCTCAGCCTGTGCTTTGAAATCTTCCATCATCTGAGGCCCCATGGTTCCCTTCGGATAGCCCGGATAATTTTCAACTTCCGTGGTGATGGTAAGTTGTCCGCCGGGCTGCAAACCCTGGTATAAAACAGGTTTGAGATCGGCGCGTGCTGCATAAATGGCGGCTGTATATCCTGCTGGTCCTGATCCGATGATCAGGCATTTCACTTTTTCCGGTTCCTGTGACATAAAAGTTGGTTACGAATGAGGTACAAAAGTACAAATCAATTTAGGAATAACATTCAAATGAAACCTTGAATAAAAAATTTATAGCGAAGAATGAAAAGTGAAGATGAAGGGTGAGCGAAAGGAACAATGATTTTTTTGAAATCAGATTATTAATTTTAAAGACAGGTTGATGACTCTTCCGTCAATCGGCGCCCAAAGTGGTTTGAAAGCAGGAGACGAGTAGGGAAGAATGACAATGTTCTCTTTTTTTGTTTGCCGGAAGTCGAACAGGTTTTCACAATTCAACGTGAAGGTTAATTTGGAAATTCTTTTTTGAATCATGAGTGCGCCAAGCCAGTATGCAGGCGATTTCCGGGAAGCATCGATGAATTGTTCGCCGATGTAGCTGCTCTCAAATCCGAATTTCCAGTTGTGTTCTGCTTCGTACACACAGGTAGCTGCAAATTTATCATGCGGAGCCAATGTGATTTCACTCACTGTATGGTTGTTATGAAGTTGAGGCTGAGAATATACATATCCAATGTACATTTCAAATTCCATGTAATGCATCCGGATGTAACTTTCAGAACCTTTGGTATCAGTGTAACCATCGGCATTCACCAGGAAATGACCGGGCTGAGAAAAAAGATATGTTGTGTCAGGATTTTCAATGATCGGTTGATCGATCCTTGTGTAAAAGAAAGATTGATTCAGCGTCACCGAAAAATCCCCGATGAAGGTTGTGTAATTCACATCCCCGTTTGCGCCGACTGAATTTTCCGATTTCAGGTAGTTGAAGTTGGTGGAGTTAAAGAGATCAAGGGTTTCAGCACTGCTGGAAGGTGTTTTATAACCATACCCGGCGCCCATACGGGAAGTAACGTGCTTGTTCCATTTGGAGACGAATGAAATCCGCGGCAATAGAAAATAACCGTAATCACTGTGACGATCCATCCTGATGCCGGTTTCAAGAGTGAAACGTTCATTGAATTTCCAGTCGTCCTGAACAAAAACTCCGATCGTTGATTGATTATTTCCGGTATTGGAAAGCAGGTGATGCAAAGCGTTATCCAACGATGATGAAATAAAATTCACTCCGGTTACAATGCTGTGTTTGTCGGCTCTTGCAAGGTATGAGAGTTCTGTGTAGGTCAGCAAATTCACTCCCCTGGTTGACCACTCCCCGTATTTATTTCCTGTTGTGTGATCGAAAATACTTCCAGCTCCTTTGAAAATAAAAACACCGTTCTTTTTATTTTCTGATTGATAGTTGAAATCGATGGTGTGCCGGTAGGATTCGTTTCTTTCAAGGAAGGTATGAATCGAATCACCAACGGATCCGAATGCTTTCATATCGCCGCCTGTCTTTCGCTCATAAGTTCCGGAGTATCCTGCATGGAGTTTTTTCTTATCAGAGAAATAAAAAAATAATTTAGGATGAAGGGAAATGCTTTTGTTTTCCGGTTGATCAGAAAATCCGTCTCCGTCCACATCTACTGCTTTCTGATACGTTCCTCCTGAATAAAAAGTAAACCCTGTTTTATTTTTCTTTCCGGATGCAAAAGCACCCAGGTTGGTTTGCTGAAGTGAAGTCTGGTTCAGGGAAAGCGTGAGTTGGTTGCTGTCGCCGGGTTCTTTTGAAATCAGGTTGATCAGTCCGGCTATAGCTCCACCGCCGAAAAGAGTGGAAGCGGAGCCTTTGATGATTTCAATTTGTTTCAGATCCAATGGCGGAATATCCAGCACTCCGAATCCTCCTGAGAATCCTTCGTAAAGCGGAAGTCCGTCGCGCAGGATTTGTGTGTACTTCCCATCCAGACCCTGGATCCTGATATTCGTATTGCCGTTCACCGAAGAAGTTTGTTGCACCTGCAACCCGGCTACATCTCCCAACAGGCTGGAAATGTTAGCCGGCACAATGCTGCTTTCTTCTGTAACATCTTCCGGACCGATCACTTCCATTTTCACGGGCAGATCTTCGATGCGTGAATTTGTGCGGGTCGTGCTGACGATGATTTCATTCAAAGAAAAATTATCCTCCGAAAGAAATATTTCTGAGCGTTTCACTGATGAGGATGGAAACACGAAACGGATGCTTGTTTTCTTATATCCCATCAATGAAAAACTGATGGTCACCGGTCCGTCCGGAATATTTTTCAGTTGAACGATGCCGCCTGCATCCGAACTGCTTCCGTTCTGACTTCCTTCCAGAACAACGGATACACCGGTCAGCGTTTCCTTCGTGAGGCTGTCTTTTACAATGGCTTCGAACGTGTTTTGACCCTTCGCAACAACAGAAAACAAAATAAAGAAAAGAAAAAATAAAGGATGTTTCATAATTTTTCTAACCGGGAAATCGTAGCCTGTAAAAGTAGGATTATACCGTTACCCAATTAAAAATAATCTCAAAATTTTCTATAAATTTTTTGGGTATGATATCCCGATTGGTCAGCGTGCGATCACGGTATCATACGTGGGATTGTATCCTCCCCAGATCCCAAGCCCGCCGTTGATGTTGCTGATCACAGGAGCCGGTGAACCGAATGGGTTTCCGTTGCTGTTTACCTGGGTTTCTTCGCTGCGCCAGAATTCGAAATGTGCACGGTCGATGCTGCAGAATTTTACGATGACGGTATCTCCGCGTTTGAAGAAAATCTTTTCATCGTTGTTGTCATCTGCTTTGTTTGAATTGGGCATTGATCCGCGGTTGTATCCGAAGTCAAAACTTTTTCCATTGAAAAATTTATCATCAAACACGGAACCTCGTGGTGTGATGAATATCGAGTCTTTTATTTTTCCTGCATCTTCACCGTACTGGTAATGATTGATTCGCCTGGCGAACCAGCGATAATTATTTCCCAAAGAATCAGGATCAGTGAGGTGTGCCCAGATAAACCCAAGTGAATCACGGCTGCCATCCACCTTGAACCAGGTGCTGTCGAGTTTCACTTGTTGAGGAATCGTAGTCACTGCTGAGATTGAATTTCCGTTGACCAAAACATGCAGCGAATAAATTCTGCCGGCTGTTCCGGTCAGGTGAGTCGAAAAATAAATACCGTAATTCAAAAATTCCTGGAGTGTATCCGTTGATGTTCCGTCACTCACGGTAACAACGGCGCCGCTGATCCCGTTTTGTAAAAAGTTCAGCGTGCTGATGGTTCCGAAAAAAGGAAGGGTATAGGATAATCGCACAACGGGATATTGACCGGTTTCGATGTAACCTTCCACCACCACCTTGCTATCCGATTGCGGAATATCAACCGTTACATCTTTTTCACAGGAAGAAAAGATTGTTCCGGTGATGATGAAGGCTGTAACTACGATCAGAACTTTTTTCATGCGTATCAAATTCTCCGGAATCATTTTTTGAATTTTATTTTTCAATCGCATCGCCATTTTAAAAACTGAAGTTATACGTTACACTCGGCAGCATCGGGAACAACGAAATTTGTTTGGCTTGTATGGTGATGGTATTGTTTTCAAACTTGTTGTCGAAATAAATGATGTACGGATTGTACCGGTCGTACACATTGAAAACGCTGAAGTTCCAGCTCGACTGGTATTTCTTTTTCTTTTTTCCGTACAAGGTGGCTGAAATATCCAGGCGGTGATAGGAGGGAAGACGGTAATTGTTCCGCTGGCTCCCGTAATCTTCCACGATGTTTCCGTTGGAAAGAAAATACAGGCGCTCCGGAAACGTGTTCAGGTTGCCGGTTGCATACACCCAGGTGGCGCCGAACGTCCAGCGTTTGTTCAGTTCGTACACCAGCACAATGGAGACATCATGCCTCCTGTCGAATTTGGCGAAGTAGGTGTTGCCGTTGTTCAGGTCGGGAAAATTTCTTTTCGTCCAGGCCAGTGTGTAACCGATCCATCCGTTGAATTTTCCCTTCGCCTTCTTCACAAAAAATTCGGCGCCGTAACTCCATCCTTTCCCAAAAACAAAATTGTTGTCCACGTTGTCATTCACCGAATTCTCCGGCATGTAACCGTCCTCGTATTCAATCTGGTTTTTCATTTCTTTATAATACACCTCAACAGAAGTTTCGTAGAGGTTGTTTTTAAAGTTTCTGAAATATCCCAATGCATATTGAGTTCCGAATTGCGGCTCTACTTTGTCGGAACTCGGTATCCACACATCGGTAGGAAGTGAAATGGCAGAGAGGGAAGCAAGATGAATGTACTGGTAGTTCTGGGTGTAAGATGCTTTGATTGATGAAAGATGGTTGAGTGAATACCTCATGGAAAAACGCGGCTCAAGATGATGATAACTTTTTACACTTTGCCCGCTTGTATAACTGATGGTATCGACGATTGTTTTTTTTACCGGGTCTTTGATGAAGCGGTCAAACGGCCCGACTTGCTGAAAGAGCGTGAAGCGCAAGCCACCGTTCAGTTTCAGTTTTTCGCTGACGTCAAAATCATCGTTGATGTAGAGCGCACCATCGTGGGCATATTCCCTTAAAATTTTTCCGAGATCAAATACCACACTCCCGGATTTTGCGGAAGCATTGCTCGGAACAAAAATATGGTAAATGTAATTGACGCCGAACTTCACGGTGTTGCGTACATCCGGAAGCCAGGTGAGATCGGCCTTTGTGCCGTAGTCAGTAATCCCGGAAAATAATTTGAAGCTGAATACATCCTGCCCTCCCTCAAACTGAAAATTATAATCCGTATAAATCAGCGATGTATTCATGAACAGCTGGTCGTTGAAGAGATGGTTCCACCGGGCCGTCGCAGTGGCATTTCCCCACGGAACCTTGATGTAAAAACTCGACTTCGGACTTTTGTAATTGAAGACGTCACGGCCGAAGTAACTGCTCAGGAACAACCTGTTTTTATCTGACAAGCGGTAATTCACTTTTGCATTCAGGTCGTAGAAATAGTATTTATTTCCGTTGATGTTTGAGGATGCTTTAACAAAAGGTTTTCCCATGAACAGGTCAACAAAGGTTCTTCTTGCCGAGACAATGAATGAACTCGTATCTTTTTTAATCGGGCCCTGAATGGTCAGGCGCGAAGCAATGAAACCGATGCCACCGTCCACATTAAATTTTTGGTTGTTTCCTTCTTTCATCTGGATGTCCAGCACGGAAGCGAGGCGTCCGCCGTAATTGGCAGGCATGCCGCCTTTCGTGAGTGTGATGTTCTGAACTGCATCGGCATTGAACACGGAAAAAAATCCGAACAGGTGAGAAGCGTTGTAAACAGTGGCTTCATCGAGAAGGATCAGGTTTTGATCCGGTCCGCCGCCGCGGACATAAAAACCGGTATTGCCTTCGCCGGCAGATTGAACTCCGGGAAGAAGCTGGATCGATTTCAACACATCCACTTCACCGAGAAAGGAGGGAAGTGTTTTTATCTTTTCTACTTCCAGAGTATTTTTTCCCATCTCAATTCCCTGTACATTTTTATCTTCTTTCTCAGCAGTCACCGTTACTTCACGTGTCTCAACCGGTTTGTTATCCAGTGAAACATTCTGACGTACATCTTTATCGAGGTTGATTTTAAATTGCTGCTCGATGTAACCGATGAATGAAACAACGAGTGTGTAATTTCCTTTTGGAAGAGTGAGCGAATAAAAACCATACGCATTCGTGGACGTGCCATGCAAACCTTCTTTCACATACACATTGGTTCCCAAAAGGCTTTCACCTGAGGATGCTTCTTTTACAAATCCGCTGATGGTGTATTTTCTGATCTCCTGGCCGGGTTTATCCTGTGCAAAAAGGTTTATGGAGAAAAAGCATAGTGAGAGAAAAAAAGAAACTCCCGGGAAGAAGAAACGCATAGATGGAAATTGCTGAACTAAAATAAAATGAATATCATCGAATGGTCATAGCCGTTAAACGCGGCTGCAAATTTAGAAAACTAAAGCGGGAAAAATGGTATGGAAAAGTTAAAACTCGATTCCTCCCCGGAAAGTGAAAAATCCACTCTTTAGAGTTTCTGATCCTTCAACAGTATAAGTCTGATAATAACCGAACAAATTGGAAGAGAGCGTTTCTTTTACATCAATGCTGTTCACAGTATATTCATATCCAAGGTTCAGGCAATAGGATAGTTTTGATGATGACTTAAACCGGATACAAAATGCAGGGTTAAAAAAAGCACCGCCTTTGAATTTTAAAGTGGCATCGGCAATCGTTCCATACCCTAAATTAACACCCATGTATTTCGTTGTTAACCCAATGTCGTAACCAATATCAAAAATGAATCCTGCGGAAGTGTTTGTATTACTTTCAAAATAACCGCGCATGTCAAAGAAGATGGGAATATATTCAGTAGCCGGCAGATAATTCGTGTCTCCTGTAAAATATTCATAACCTAAACCAAGCCCGACATCGATTGAATTGGAAGCATGAAAACCATTGACATCCCTGACGCTGATTCCGTGATAAGCATTTTTTTGGGTGGTAATGTTCGACTGGTACGATAATGTGCCATCTCCGATACCCAATAAATAACCAACATCAAAATTATTTACATAACCACCGCCTCCTTTCGATTCTTTATGATAATCGGGAGTGTCTTTTGTGATTTTTTCAACTTCATTCATTTTAAAGATTAAAATGCTATTGTCGCTGGTAACGATCCTGACGTTTTTATCTGGTTCCAGTTCGACGATGGTGCCGTGAATCACACTTCCGTTTTTTAAATACACTACGTCCTCACCATGCTTATTTTTTTTATGATGTGCAAGGTTGTAAATACCGACAGCTGTTGCGCCTGTATATTGTGCTGATGACTGAATCGGTCCCGTACAAATCAGTACAATTAAAAATACTTGAACAAATTTCTTTTTCATTTTTTTCAAATATGATCCAATGTTAGTAAAGAATCAGGAAAGGCGCAAGGGGATCTTTTATTTCAATATACCAACAAGAGCTGACAGTCCTGAGTCGACTGGCAACTGCAGACTGTTGACTATTCTTTAAATTCCTATCTTTGCAGTAACAAACTGTTCTTTCAAATAATCAACTGTTCTATCGCTCCGTTTACACGGAGAGGAAAGTCCGGGCAACACAGAGCATCCTGCTTCCTAACGGGAAGGGTTCTGCAGCAATGCGGAAAACAGCCAGTGCCACAGAAAATAACTACTCATCAGAAATGATGAGAAAAGGTGAAAACGTGAGGTAAAAGCTCACGGTCATGGTTGGCGACAACGGTGACGGGTAAACCTCAGGAGTTGAAAAACCAAATAAGTCCCGATTTTGAAACGGCTCGTTTCAATTCGCCTTTGGCGGATATCGGGATGGGTAGGTTGATAGATGGTGCAGGCAACTGCACTGCCAGATAAATGATAGAAGTCCTCCGCCTTTGGCGTGAGAAAACAGAACCCGGCTTACAGGTTGGTTATTAAAACATCCTCCGATTTATCATCGGAGGATGTTTTTTTATTTGACTATTTTCGCTCCTCCTAATAATCATATTATGAAAACTAAATTAATATTATTTCTTACCGGCTGGAATTTTTTATTCTGCTTCAGTGGCATCGCTCAGCAAAAAATCACACCTGAATTTCTCTGGAAACTCGGAAGAGTCAGCGATCCGCAGTTATCTCCCGATGGCTCAGAGGCTTTGTACAATGTCCGTAATTACAATCTCGCCTCCAACAAAGGAAATACCGATATCTGGAAAGTGGAGGTTGCGACTGCTGCTGTTTCAAAACTTGCCGGCGATTCTTCCAATGAAACGATGCCGCGTTGGAGCAGCGATGGAAAAAAGATTTATTACCTCAACGATGCCGGCGGAAGCAACCAGTTGTATTGCATGAATACAGACGGTACCGGGAAAATACAGTTGACGACGTACGATAACGACATCAATCTATTTGGAATTTCAAAATCAGGAAACATGATCTGGTTCGCCCAGGATGTGAAACTGGAAAAACCCTTTGGAAAAGATTTGTATCCGGATCTTCCGAAGGCGACAGGAAAAGTGTATGACGACCTGATGATGCGTCATTGGGACAGCTGGTTCGACGGAACATTCAGCCATGTTTTCATTGCTACTTTTGACAACGGGAAAATCGGTATGGCGACCGACATCATGAAAAATGAACGATACGATTCACCGTTGAAACCTGATGGCGGCGATGAAGAAATTGCCTGGAGCCCGGATGGGAAAACACTTGCCTATACCTGTAAAAAATTATACGGTAAAGAATATGCCATCAGTACGAACTCCGATATTTATTTGTATGATGTCGCAAAAAGTTCGACTTCCAATTTCACAGAAGGGATGAACGGATATGATAAAGCGCCGGCATTCTCACCCGACGGAACAAAAATTTCCTGGCTCAGCATGAACGAACCTGGAAATGAATCAGACAGGAACCGGATGTTCCTGTACGACTTCGGAACGAAAACAAAAAGAGAACTCACCACCGGTTACGATAACGATGTGATCTGTTTCAAATGGAATGTCACTGGCAAAACAATTTATTTTATTTCCGGCACCAATGCAACTGAACAGGTGTTTTCTTATGATCTGAATCCGAAGAATCCCAATCCAATAAAGCAAATTACCAATGCAGAAACGGATCATACGGCTTTAAGCGTTACGGTGAATGCGAAGAAAGAAGATGTGGTGATCACCAGCATGATGAGCATTTCACTGCCGACAGAACTTTTCAGCATCAGCACCACACAGGGCTACGCCAAGCAAATCACCAATACCAATGTGGATTTGTTGTCGAAAGTGAAAATGGGAAAAATTGAGAAGAGGATGATCAAAGCGACCGACGGTAAAGACATTCTTACCTGGGTGATGTATCCTCCTGATTTCAACCCGGCAAAAAAATACCCGACGATCCTGTATTGCCAGGGTGGACCACAGAGTACGGTCAGCCAGTTTTTTTCTTACCGATGGAATTTTCAATTGATGATTGCAAACGGGTACATCATCGTGGCTCCGAACAGGCGCGGACTTCCATCGTTCGGCTCGGAATGGAATGCCGAAATCAGCGGCGACTGGGGTGGACAGGCAATGAATGATTTGTTAAGTGCCATCGATTCGGTCTCGAAAGAAAGTTTTGTGAACAAAGATAAAATGGGGGCGATCGGAGCCAGCTTTGGCGGCTATTCAGCGTATTGGCTGGAAGGTCATCACAATAAACGGTTCAAAGCGTTCATCGCTCATTGCGGGGTATTCGATCTTTCGAGCCAGAATATTTCGACTGAAGAACTGTGGTTTTCCAAACATGAGTTCAAAGGATTTCCGTGGGACTCTCCTGTACCTGAAAGTTACTCCAGGTTTTCTCCGTCAAACTTTGTAAAAAACTGGGACACTCCGATCCTTGTTATTCACAATGAAAAAGATTTCCGTGTTCCGTACATGCAGGGCTTGGAAGCCTATACAGCAGCGAGGATGCACGATATTCCCGCTCGCTTTTTATGTTTCCCTGACGAAGGCCATTGGGTTCTCAAACCACAAAACAGCGTGATGTGGCAACGCGTTTTTTATGAGTGGTTGGATAAATATCTGAAATAGTTTTTTGTGATCGGGTTGATTTGAACTTTCAGGCGATTGGGGGAAGTCGGGAATAAAGAATCAAGAGTCAAGAATCAAAAATCAAGAGCATTACCTCAATCGACTTAATCAACCATTCAACTCACAAACTAAAAGATGAGAGGACACCGTTGATTAGAAAAAATATTTCAATTGAATGACGTGCCCGGAGTGGGACTCGAACCCACAAGGTAATTACACCAACGGCTTCTGAGACCGCAACGTTTGCCAATTTCGCCATCCGGGCAAATGCAATTCAGAATGATTTTCTACACTCGTTCAATTCATCATTCTGAATTCTTAATTCCTAAAGTGCCCAGGACGAGAGTCGAACTCGTACGGTTGCCCGCCACCCCCTCAAAGTGGTGCGTCTGCCAATTTCGCCACCTGGGCAAGGATCTTATTAATCTTAAACTTTCAAAGAAACGGGATGCAAAAATAAAAAAATAATGGTAACGGGGTAACAATATTATTGGCTGCCAGTCAAAAAAAATCCTTCACAAAAAGGAAGGATTTTTCATTCAGGGGATTTACCTCTAATCAATAGTACCGTAGACGGATCACATCAGCAAGATGCTTGGCATAACGAACCACCTGGCGGCTGTAACCATATTCGTTGTCATACCATACATACAACACCACCGATTTATTGTCTTTGGAAACAATGGTTGCCGGGCTGTCGAAAATGGAAGCACAAGGATTGCCAACAAGATCTGAAGAAACCAGTTCGTTGGAAATGGAATATTGTATCTGTTCAACCAGGTCGCCGCGCAAAGCTGCATCCCGCATGATCTCGTTGATGCCTTCTTTGCTGGTTTCTTTTTTGACCACCAGGTTTAGAATGGCCAGTGAAACATCAGGAGTCGGCACACGAACGGCATTGCCGGTAAGTTTTCCAGCCAATGGAGGAATTACTTTGGCAACGGCTTTATCGGCACCGGTTTCAGTGATCACCATATTCAGCGGAGCTGAACGTCCGCGCCTGTATTTCTTGTGATAATTATCAAGAAGGTTTTGGTCATTGGTGTAAGAATGGATCGTCTCAATGTGTCCTTTTTCAATACCTAAAACATTTTCAATGACGGCGAGAACAGGTACAATGGCATTGGTGGTGCAGGATGCCGCAGAAAAAATCTTCTCCTTTTCGGAATCAAAAGAATTTTCATTCACACCGTAAACGACATTTGGAATATCACCTTTGCCGGGCGCTGTGAGTAAAACTTTATCAACGCCTTTTGATTTCAGGTGAAGCCCGAGTCCTTCCCGGTCGCGGACAATTCCCGTATTATCAATAATCAAAGCATTGTTGATTCCGTAAGCTGTATAATCAATCGAACTCATGTCGTTTGAGGCGATCATGTGTATCGTATGTCCGTTCACAATTAACGCTTTGTTCTTAAAGTCTTCGATCACTGTTCCTGGAAATGTTCCGTGAACAGAATCGTTGCGAAGTAATTCAGCACGTTTATTAATATCGATGTCGCTGTTGTTTCTTGTTACGACAGCCCGCAAGCGCAGTTGCTCTCCTTTGCCTGCCTGTGATACCAGTTCACGCATCAGCAAACGGCCGATTCTGCCAAATCCGTACAGTACCACATCACGGGGAATAATTTTCCTTTTTTCCTTCCCGATGAAGTCAACCATTTTGTCACCAATAAAATCTTCCGCGCTTTTGTATTTTTTCTTTTCGGCAATCCATTCAAAACCCAGGCGGCCAATGTCGATGCGGGAAGGAGCGAGGTCAAGTTTATTCAGTTCTTTCACCAGCATCAGCGTATCCAGTGCATTGATCGGTTTTTTTACAATATCTTTTGCATACTGGTGCAGGCTGAGAATTTCGCTGGCACTCCGGTCGAACAATTGGTTTCTGAATAAAACCAGTTCAACCGATTTGTCATACCAAAGTGTTCCGGTCAGATGAATGATTTCGATGGCTGCTTTCTCAAGCTGGATCCAGTCGGCCAGTTCATTTTCGTATTTGTCTTTGTGATTCACGGTGGGTTCTTCTTTAAGTGTATAGGAAGTCATGATGGTGTGAATTTATGTTTTCGTACACTGGTATGGGCATTAAACAAACTCAGCCCGCTTGCGACGGACTGAGTTTGTACAAATTAATCAACTAGTTGTTTTCACTATGTGCATTTTATCCTAAGTATGCTTTCAGCAAACGGCTTCTTGATTTATGACGCAGTCTCCGGATCGCTTTTTCTTTGATCTGGCGAACGCGTTCGCGTGTGAGATCAAACTTGGCACCGATTTCTTCGAGCGTAAGCCCGTGGTTCATGCCAATGCCGAAGAAAAGACGAATCACTTCACGTTCTCTCTCGGTAAGTGTGCTGAGGGAGCGGTCAATTTCTTTCTGAAGCGATTCATTCATCAGCAGGTTATCGGCTCTTGGTGAATCCGAGTTCTCCAGAACATCCAGCAAACTGTTGTCTTCACCCTGAACGAAAGGAGCATCCATGGAAACATGTTTTCCACTCACCCGCATCGTGTCGGTGATTTTTTCAGAAGGAAGTTCAAGCAGTTTCGACAACTCTTCAGGAGAAGGTTCACGTTCAAATTCCTGTTCAAGTTTCGAATACGCTTTTGAAATTTTATTCAGCGAACCTACCTGGTTCAATGGAAGACGAACGATCCGGGATTGCTCTGCCAGTGCCTGTAAAATGCTCTGACGAATCCACCATACAGCGTAAGAGATAAACTTAAAGCCACGTGTTTCATCGAAACGTTTGGCAGCTTTGATGAGTCCTAAATTTCCTTCATTGATTAAGTCAGGCAAACTTAAACCCTGGTTCTGGTATTGCTTGGCAACAGAAACCACGAAACGAAGATTGGCTTTGGTTAGCCGGTCGAGTGCTCCCTGGTCGCCTTCTTTGATTTTTCTGGCAAGACGAACTTCTTCTTCGGCTGTGATGAGTTCCTCACGGCCGATTTCCTGGAGGTATTTTTCGAGAGACTGACTCTCGCGATTGGTGATGGATTTGGTTATTTTAAGCTGACGCATGGTGGTGTTAAGTTTATAAGATACGTTTAAAAATTTAACGAAATCGAAGAAAAATCATGTTATTATTATGGTGCGAAAGTACGGCTAAAAGAAAAGCGAAGCAAGTATTTGTCAAGAGAAAGTTGATAATTGATGGCTGATGTTAATAAAAAAAGGAGAGCGGTTTAAACTCTCCTTTTTCGTTGTTTTTTTACATTAAATACCAAATCCATAATAGGCTTTCATCCCGTTTGGATAAATTCCTTCGATGAGGATGCCTCCCCGTTTGGATTTGATGGTTGTTTCAAGATCATCCGTTGACTTAATCGGCTTGTTATCGATGGTGGTGATGATGAAACCTTCCCGGATGCCGGCGCTTCTCAGTTTCCCGGTAAAGATCTTTTTTACCCTCACGCCACCGGCTATGCCCAGCCTGCTTTTTGTATCTGCTGAAACGGTTTCAAATGACCCGCCCAGCAGGTTTAATCCGGGTTCGTTTTTTACCAGTTGCGTATCGCCTTCTTTATTTTTTAAAGTGACCGCAAATGTCTTTTCCTGGTTGCCTCTTAATACAGTCACATTCACTTTGTCGCCGGGCCTGAACCTGCCAATCTGCTCCTGTAACTGAGGTGTGCTATTTACTTCAATGTCACCTACCTTAACAATGATATCTCCTTCATCAATTCCGGCATTTTTTGCGGCTCCATCCGAAGACAAACCGGCTACATAAACTCCTTTTGTTTCCTTCAACCCTTTTTCATCAGCCAACTTCGAATCAATGTCGCGAATACTGATGCCGATGAAACCTCTCTGCACACTTCCAAATTCCACCAAATCATCCATCACTTTTTTTACCAGGTTCACCGGGATCGCAAATGCATAACCGGTATAACTTCCCGTAGTTGATGCAATCGCTGCATTGATACCGATTAACTCACCGCGCGTGTTTACCAGTGCGCCGCCGCTGTTACCGGGATTTACGGCAGCATCGGTCTGAATAAACGATTCAATTTTATACTGATCAGGAAGTATCCCGATGTTTCTTGCTTTGGCACTTACGATTCCCGCGGTCACAGTAGATGTAAGGTTGAATGGATTACCGACTGCCAGCACCCATTCACCGACCTTTACGTTGTCGGAGTTCCCGTAAACAATGAAGGGCAATCCTTTCTCGTCAATCTTCAGCAGGGCTAAGTCAGTCGAAGGATCATTACCGACGACTTTAGCAGTAAACGTCCGGTTATCGTTGAGTGTCACTTCTATTTTATCGGCATTGTCGACCACGTGGTTGTTGGTGGCGATGTAACCATCATCGGTGATGATCACGCCTGATCCGCTTCCTTCCTGCAATTGATTTCGAGGCTGTCCCCAGAAACCAAACGGATCAAATGCATTGTTGACAGAACGGTTGCTGTAAGTTTTCACATGCACCACGGCATGAACCGACATTTCCGCGGCCTTTGTAAAATCCGGCAGCGATTGTTCACCGGAATTTTGCATGCCAACAGTGGTCGCTTTAAAAGACGAGGCCTGCTGGTTGTCTGAAATGTTCCGGGAAGAAATGGAATGATGTGAGAAATTTTGGTAACCGGAAAAATAAGCTCCGGCGATGCCGCCAATGGCAGCTACAAGGAAAATGCTGAGTGTTTTTTTCAGGGTAGGATTCATAGCTTTACTTTTTTAACTGTTTCAGAATAACGAATTTTATTTTCGGATATTTTTACGGCAACAAATTTCGTTTTTGTTACCTGAATCATCTATGAAGACTTCGGTTAAAAAATGTTAAGCATGGTGTTAAGATTCGTTAAGCGATTGTCTTTCTTTCGTGTCGACTGCCGGGAAAACCGTTCCTGTTGGTGATGATGATCCCGGCTTCCCGGCTTCGGTTCACGGCCGGTGAAACTCCGATCTTTTGATCTCCTGCTTTTCTTTTTTCGTTTACCTTTGCAAACATCATGAGCCGATATTCAAACAAGCAGCTGATCACCGAAATCCGGAACGGCAACGAAGACGTGCTGGATTTCCTGGCCACGAAATATTTTTCCCATGCAAGAAGAGTGATTCGGTTAAAAGGAATTAAAGATTCAACGGCCCCGGAACTTTTTTCGATCGTGCTGGTGAAAGCCTGGTTCGATGTTCTGTTCCATAAGTTACCGGCGAACATCGACTTTGAAGCATTTTTTTACAGCAGCCTCGAAGATTACATCAGGGAACTGAAAGACAGGAAAAAAAACAATTCGTTAAAGAGTGATTCGTTGTTTTCCAATCATCAGAAAGAGGTTGTTGCGCAATGTGTTTTCATTCTGGATGAGCAGGCAAAAAAGCTGGTGCATGCACACTATGGTGAGAAACTGAGTTTTGAAAAAATCGCCAGCCGCTTTAATTACAGCAATGCCGTTATCGCACAGCATGAAGTGAACAAAGCCATGAACCAACTGGAAGGAATTGTAAAACTCCGCCTCAATATCTCTGCTAACTGACATGAGCCTCGTCCCGGAAGATAAAAACCTCGTGAACCGTTACCTGAATGATGAACTCAGCGGGATCGAACTTGAACATTTTCGTACGAGGATGTCGGGTGATGATTCCTTCGCCAGGGAAGTGAATTTTCAAAGTCTCCTTCGCACCGGGATATTGTTTTCCAGGGAGGAGGAATTGAAGAAAAGAGTGTTGGGAAAAATCAGGTTCAGGAAAACCAGGATTCCATTTGCCTTGAAACTGATTTTTACATTCCTGGTGGTAACTGTTTTGGGCATCACACTTTGGTTTTATGTTGGCACCGATTCAGCGAATAAAATTCACGTCAATTCTTTTTTTTCATTCATATCAAAAGACAAGGAAAAAAAAGCCACCAGGAAAACCAGTGAGGCAAAAAAAGAAACCTCCGGGAGCGAGGTGCCGGAGAACACCTCATCAGATGTCGCTGCTGAAGGTGAAACACGGAATGATTTAATGGCCACAGATGGTCTGGATGTTTCAAGGGAAAATGATGTTCACGAAGTTGACACTTCTCAAATTCAGAATAGCGAAGAGATCGTGATCAAAAAAGACCAGCTGCTGATTACGTCAACGATTGCCGTCATTGAGAAACCTGTTTCAGATGCACATGCTGCCGAGCTTTCATCCGGACAGTCGCTTGCTAAAGAAGCGGCTCAGAAATTAAACCCGGCTGCCGGTATTCCCGATGAACCAAAGGTATCACCGGAGATGGTGGTTGAATTCTGGGTTTCACCGGTCAATTACCATGGATATAAAATGTCGAAAAACAAACTGATTCTTTTTGGCATCGAAGAACCGGATGCCGTCAAACTCTACCGCACGAACGATATGTTGTTTATGAAATATGGAAATGATTATTTCCGGCTGATCAATTCATTTGACTTCCTCTCTTACCAGCGATTGAAAGAAACAGAAATTCCTTTGGCCATCAGGCAATGAAAATGACATTCTGGAAATACCATGGTACGGGCAACGATTTCATCCTAATAGATGACAGGGATGACCATGTGCATTTAAGCCAGGCGCTGATTCAGCAATTGTGCGAACGAAGATTTGGAATTGGTGCTGATGGATTGATCATTCTAAGGAACTTCGACGGGTACGACTTTAAGATGACCTATTACAACGCCGACGGCAACGAAGGGAGCATGTGCGGAAACGGCGGAAGGTGCATCACCGCGTTTGCAAAAGCCATCGGAAAGATCGTCAACGAAGCATTTTTCTCTGCTTCCGACGGTGATCACCGTTCTATTATCACCGCGGAATCGCCCATCACCGTAAAATTAAAAATGAACGATGTACAGGAAGTGGAAGTTCATGAAGATTTTATTTTTCTGGATACCGGCTCTCCGCATTATGTGAAGTTTGTGGAGGATGTCACGTCTGTTGATGTTGTATCAGAAGGCAGGGAAATCAGGAACAGCAGTCGTTTTAAAAAGACTGGTACCAATGTGAATTTTGTACAAACATCCGGCAGTGAATTAATAGTGCGGACGTATGAACGCGGTGTTGAAGATGAAACATTATCTTGCGGAACCGGTGTAACGGCTTCTGCCATTGCTGCCGTCGTTAATGGAAAATTAAAGGCTGATGCCGGTACAGTTGATATCCTGACCATCGGGGGAAAATTAAAAGTTTACTTTGAAAAGGAGGATGGCGGATTTAAAAACATCTGGCTTGAAGGCGGCGCTGCCCTTGTTTACAAAGGCGAAGTGCACATTTAAAAATCAATAAAAATTATACATGCTATGCAGTTAATAGGTGAATTAATTCAACTCCGGGCTCTTGAACCATCCGATCTCGACCAGCTTTACAAATGGGAAAACGATACTGCCATCTGGTCGGTGAGTGGAACACTTGCACCTTTCTCGCGTTTTGTACTGGAGCAGTACCTTGCTTCTTCGCATGAAGACATCTATTCCAATAAGCAACTCCGGTTAATCATCGACCTCACCATTCACGATGATGAAGGACAAGTGGATAATGATTCACGGCCGATTGGTTGTATTGATCTTTTTGATTTTGATCCCAAGAACCGGAAAGCAGGTGTTGGAATTCTGATTGCCGACCGCGCCGATCGCGGAAAAGGGTATGCTACGGAAGCATTGAATCTCCTCGTTGATTATTGTTTTGACATCCTGGATCTCCACCAGCTGTTTTCGAATGTTCGTGTTGACAATGAAAACAGCGTGGCTCTGTTTAAGAAAGTCGGCTTTGAAGTTACCGGGCTTAAACAGGATTGGATTCTCTACAGCGGCAGATGGTACGATGAATACACCATGCAGTTGATCAAAAAATAATTGAACAGTGAAGATTGAAAATTGACGATTGTGCAGGTACAAAAATCCTCTTTTCAAGGCATTAAATTTTTTGCAATTCCCGTTGTTTATTATTCCATCTTTCTTTTTTCATCCTGCCATTCTTCAAACCGTGATGAACAACAACATGCCTATGCTTCGTTGTCGGATTCAGCAACGTATGTGGGAATCAATGTATGCAAGCAATGTCACCAGGCGATTTATGAAACGTTTATTCAAACCGGTATGGGAAAATCGTTTGATACCGTTTCCCGATCTAAATCTTCTGCCGTGTTTGATGAGTCTGCCGTCATTTATGACAAGTACAGAAATTTCTATTACCATCCGTTCTGGAAAAACGATTCATTGTTCCTCTATGAATTCCGTCTTGAAGGCGCTGATACTGTTTACCGGAGAACTGAAAAAATAAATTTCATTGTCGGTTCCGGCCAGCACACCAATTCTCACCTGACGATGGTTCATCCTTCCCATGATGAACACGGCGGATATGTTTACCAGGTTCCTGCAACTTATTACACGCAGAAAGGAACATGGGATTTGCCTCCCGGATTTGAGAACGGGTACAACAATCGTTTCAGCAGGAAAATAGAACTCGAGTGCATGACTTGCCACAATGCATACCCAAACATGATTGCCGGTTCTGAAAATAAATTTGAATCTGTTCCGAACGGCATCGACTGTGAGCGGTGCCATGGCCCCGGAAGTGCGCATGTAAAGCAAATACAAGCCGGAATTCTCGTTGACACCGCAAAGAGAATCGACTATTCCATTGTGAACCCGGCCAAACTTCCCGTCGCACTTCAGATGGATATCTGCCAGCGGTGTCACATCCAGGGCAACGCAGTTTTGAATGATGGAAAATCTTTTTTTGATTTTCGACCGGGCATGCTGCTTTCAGATGTGATGAATGTATTCATGCCGGTATTCAAGGGTGATGAAAATACACACATCATGGCATCGCATGTTGAACGGTTGAAGATGAGCCGCTGTTTTATTGCCGGCATGCAAAAATCAGGAAAGGAAAAAACAAAGGACAACTTAAGGCCGTTTAAAAATGCACTGACTTGCCTAACCTGTCACAATCCTCACGTCAGCGTGAGAGTAACCGGCAATGAAGTCTTTACCCGGGCGTGTAAAAATTGTCACCACGATCATGCAGCGGGGAATGATAAAGATGAAAAGATATTGCTTTGTTCAGAAACGATGGAGAAGAGGATGCTGCTGAATGATAATTGTGTAACGTGTCACATGCCTAAAAACAACACGATCGATATTCCGCATGTCACTTCAACGGATCATTTTATCCGCAAGCCGGCGATGAAAGATGAGGTGAAAAAAATAAAGGAGTTCCTTGGCCTGGCCTGTATCAACAATCAAAATCCGCCTCGAAAGGCGGTTGCAGGAGCGTATCTTTCTTACTATGAAAAATTCAGTTCATTACCGGCTGTCCTCGACTCGGCAAAATATTATCTGGATGACGGAACTTCGGAAGAACTGAAGAGGAACTTCAACGACCTCGTGCGGTGGGCATTTTTGAAAAATGATCCGGCTCTTGTGATCCGGTATGCTGAAAGGGCAGGGGATGTATTTTCTTTTCTAAACAGGAAAAATTTCAGCAACGAAGATGCCTGGACGGCTTACCGCATCGGTGAATCATTTTATTCGAAGGACAGCGTTGAACTTGCCATTTCTTATTTCAGGCGTGCCGTTGATTTGGAATCGTTCAATCTTGAATTCAGGAATAAGCTGGCTTCTGCGGAAATGGATCTTGGCTGGAATGATGAGGCAGGAAAAAACTTCTTATTCATACTCAATGAAAATCCAAAATTTGTTTCTGCCTGGACGAACATCGGGTATCTCATTCTCACTGCTGATCATAACCTGGCCAAAGCAGATTCATGTTATTCAAAAGCGCTGGAACTCGATCCGGATAACGAACAGGCATTGATGAACAAAACCGGTATCCTGTTCATTCAGCATAGAAAAAAAGATTCAGAAAAAATGTTGCGTAAAATATTGAAGAGGTATCCTGCCAATGAGAAAGCGAGGGCGTTGCTTCATTCTCTTGAAAGAAATTAACCTGGCAACTCAGGTCATTTAATGTTATCCAGTTTTTTTTCTACGACTTTTGTAGTTTCTTTTTGCAAACTGATTTCAGTTTTCTTCGACTTTTGTGCATCCTCGTTCTTTTCAATATTTCTTTTCTGCTGCCTGCTGTCAGCCTCGTAATCTTCAATGTCATCGTGCAGGTTGTCACTTTTCTTTTCCAGTTTTTTCTTTTCTTTTTCGAGGTCTTTCAGTTTTTTTTCAGCAAGGTCTTTTTCTTCCCCTTTGGATCCGGCAAACGACCGCACGGTTTCTTTCTGGCTGGCTATTTCACCGGCTCTTGCTTCCTGTTCTTTCCGGTTCGTTGCGATGGCATCCTTGCATTTATCAATCTTCCTGTCGTTGTCGTTGATCCTCCTGTTTGATTTTTCAATACTTTTTACCAGGCTTTCCAGTTCATCCTCCAGCCGGGATAGTTTCTTTCGTTCGTTGTCCAGTTCGTGACCGACTGCAATCCTGTATTGCTGAACCACGAAGTCACGAATGAATTTCCTGGCGGCAATTGATTTTTCATCTGACAAAGCAGAAGAAATAAAAATGGAATCATCTTCAGTAAAAAAAGCAGAGATCATGACTCCTTGTTCCGTCTCCAGCAGTTTTGAATACACATTCAAAGGATTCGCAGAGACGTTTTTAATCAGTGTGCCACGAATGATGATTTCATTGTTGAGTTCTTCAATAGTATTCTTGGTTTCATGCCGGATGTATTTCTTCCAGGCAGAAGCGACTTCTTTCAGTTTGGCCTGCGGCACCTCTGTCACATACCCGTTCTGCATCCCTTTGCTCATGCTTTTTGGCACCTCGCTGATCGTCATTTCTTTTTGTGAAAAAGCTGCGGACGAGATGAACAGCAAGAGAAAGAGAAACCTGTTTGTTTTCATGAGGGTTAGTGATTGGAAATATTTATAAAATGAATTCGGAATATCAAATCATGAATAGTCGGGGTGAGTGGATTCGAACCACCGATCTCAACGTCCCGAACGTTGCGCGATAACCGGGCTTCGCTACACCCCGAAATCATGTCTCAAAGGAAAGAACATTTTTCATAAATAAAAAAATCCGCTCTGCATTTCAGCAGAACGGACTTATCAAAACACCACCACTATGTATTTTTAATTTCTTTAATTCAGACTTGGGTCTTCAGGGAAGTTGGCAAGAATGGCATACTGGCTTCCCATGGTTCTCAGAACCTGTCCCCACAATTCATCCGGATGATCGGAAAATGCAAATTCTCTTTTACAACTCGATACCAGCCATGTTTTTCCCTTCAGTTCATCTTCCAGTTGCTGAGGTTCCCAGCCGCTGTAGCCGGCAAAAAAACGGATATCATGTTTGTTGACCTGGTTGGTTTCTATCAATAGTTTCAGCATTTCGAGATTTCCACCCCAATAGATGCCGGGAAAAATTCTCTTGCTTCCCTCTAATTTTGGTCCCAGTGTGTGAAGGAAATGGATCGTATCTGTTTGTACCGGCCCACCGAAATGGAGTTGTACGTCAAACGGTGGAAAATCTTCCAGTGCATCATTCAGGCTTAAGTCCGTTGGTTTGTTGAGGATGAATCCGACGGTGCCTTCCTGGCCATGTTCGCCAAGGAGGATAACCGAACGTTTAAAATAAGAATCGAGGAGAAATGGTTCTGACACCAGGATTTTCCCGACACCGGGTTCGATGTGTATTAATTTCCTCATAGCTGATTATTTTTTGATGCGTTTCATGCTTTGGACACCTTCAAACTCAATATGATCTCACTGTGAACTAAAACTCCGGTCAATCATCGGCTTGTTATGTGATTATTTTAACCGAAATTTGCGCGAACAGTTTATCCGATTTTTGTCAAAAACTTACAACAGGAAAAAGGAATCTTTCGACAGGATCAGGAAACAGAGTTGGTAACAGGTTCCAAAAGCACTTCAAATCATCATCATGGATCTTTTTGGTCGTGAATGATCTTCCAGGAATAAGCAGAAACTTTCAAATCACTATTAAAAAATGAATAAAGTAAACCGAATCATCAAGAGCCTGAGAAACGATTTTGAATTTCTTACTCTCAACCAGGAAAAGGTCAGTAAAAATCCGATCACTCAATTTGAACAATGGATGGAAAATGCGCTGGAAGTGAAAGTCCAGGAGCCCAATGCCATGACGCTTGCGACGGTGGGTAAAAATGGTCAGCCGGATGCAAGAATTGTTTTGCTGCGTGGAGTGGATAAAAATGGTTTCAGTTTTTTTACCAATTACAAAAGTTTAAAAGGAAGGGAGATCAGGGAGAATAAAAAAGTCTGCCTGAATTTTTACTGGCCTGAAGTAGCCCGCCAGGTGCGGATCACAGGCATCATCGAAAAAATATCTTCCAGGGCATCCGATGAATATTTCCAGTCGCGCCCGCGTGAAAGCCAGATCGGGGCATGGGCTTCTGAACAAAGTGCAGCGATTGAAAACCGCGGGGTGCTTGAAAAAAAATTCGTTGAATACGAAAAAAAATTCACAGGTAAAAAAATTTCCAGGCCACCGCATTGGGGAGGATATGCTGTGAAGCCTGCTGCCATTGAATTCTGGCAGGGGAGAGCCAGCCGTTTGCACGACAGGATCCTGTATGAGAAGAAAAGGAATGGCCTCTGGAAAATTTCCCGACTTTCTCCGTGATGATTCTCCTGTTCACGTTTGCCAGCATCGTACTGTACTGAAATTTTTTTGATGTATGTTATTCCGGATCCTTCTCGTCATTCTTATTTTATTGGCCATCGACTTCTATGTTTACCAGGGAGTCAGGCTTGTTCTCCGCCCGTTTTCAATTACCACATACAGGATAACCGGTTTTGCTTATTGGTCGGTGACATTGGTGGCTGTCACGATTCTTCTCCTCGGCTTCTTTACCGACTGGCATACCTGGAACAAAGCCATCCGAACGTATTCATTCGCATTCGTGGTGATCATTTACCTGTCAAAAATATTCGTCGTTCTTTTCTTAGTCGTTGATGACGTGCTGCGTATTTTCCGGTGGACAGGAAGTTTCGTCAGCGACACTTTTTTTCATTCTCCCGGAAAAATTTCTGCGCGCGCAAATGGTATTTCAAGGTTTGAGTTCCTCACCAAACTCGGTTTGTTCATCGGTGCCATTCCTTTTGTGTCGCTTATTTTCGGGATGATCAACGGGGCTTACGATTACCGGGTGAGAAAAGTAACATTGAAATTCCCCCATCTTCCCGGTACATTTAAGGGTCTCCGGATTTTGCAGTTTTCTGATTTGCATTCCGGGAGTTTCATGGGAACCAATCATCTTGAGAAAGCAGTTCAACTGATGCTGGAACAGAAACCGGATGTTATTTTTTTTACCGGCGACCTCGTGAATGATCTCTGTTCGGAGGCAGTTGAATTTAGAGAGACATTAAAAAAAATAAAAGCACCGTTGGGTGTTTATTCCATTCTTGGCAATCATGATTATGGCGATTATTACCGGTGGAAAACAATGGATGAGAAAAAGGAAAACCTGGAAAGGCTGAAAAAATTTCATGGTGAACTGGGCTGGAACATCCTGTTGAACAATCATACCTTCATCGAAAAATCCGGTGAGAAGATCGGGTTGATTGGTGTGGAGAACTGGAGTCATCGTGCCACGTTTAAACGATACGGCGACATGAAGAAAGCGACGGAAGGAATGACTACTTCCTCTTTCAACATCCTGTTGTCGCACGATCCTTCGCACTGGAATGCTGAAATCACAGAACATTATCCATCTGTGGATCTCACGTTATCCGGACATACTCACGGGTTTCAATTCGGGGTGGAAATTCCCGGCTTCAAATGGAGTCCTGTTCAGTATATGTATAAGGAATGGGCCGACCTGTATCAAAAAAATCATCAGTATCTTTATGTCAACCGCGGCTTAGGATTTATTGGTTACCCCGGACGCGTCGGCATACTTCCTGAAATTACCGTCATTGATTTGCTTCAAACCTGATCATTCATGCTTTCAAAAAATAAAATCAGTTTTATCACGTCGCTGCACCAGAAAAAATTCAGGAAGCTGGAACAGTTGTTTATTGCTGAAGGAGAAAAAGTTGTCAGCGAACTACTGTCATCCGGGTATGATGTAAAAACCATTGTAGCGACTGCTTCTTTCCTGGAGAAACATCATCGTGCTATCATGAATTCGGGCGCTGAACAGGTTGAAGTATCCGAAAAAGAACTGGGTAAAGTAAGTGTGCTCACTACGCCCAATGAAGTGCTGGCAGTTGCGGCCATTCCATCTTTAATACCGGGAGAAATTGATTACCATGATACGCTGACGTTGGCGTTGGATGATGTCAGTGATCCCGGCAATTTGGGAACCATCATCCGGATTGCCGATTGGTTTGGAATCCTAAACATCGTGTGTTCAAATGAAACGGTAGAGTGTTTTAATGCCAAAGTGGTGCAGGCATCCATGGGTTCGTTGTTCAGGGTGAATATGCTCTATGCTGATCTTGATTCTTTTTTATCAGGCATCCCGGCTAACCAGGATGTGAATGTTTACGGAACGGCTTTGGATGGGAAAAATATTTACGAAGATGAACTTTCTTCGCATGGTATCATTGTATTGGGAAGTGAATCAAAAGGAATACGGGATGAACTGAAAAAATATTTCACAGAGTCGCTTCTGATTCCATCTTTTCATCCGGGGAAAAATAAAACGGCAGATTCTCTCAACGTGGCTGCGACGGCTGCCATTGTCTGTTCTGAATTCAGAAGAAGAAAATAAAAAAAGGTGTCACGTTTGCACATGACACCTTTCAGGATAATTTATTTTTTTAATCAATGAACAACTAATAATTTTTTAGTCAGCTGATCATCTCCGGCACGAAGAGCATACATGTAATAACCGGCAGGGATTTGCGTGACATCCATTTTAAATTGATGAGCACCGGCACTGAGGTTATTGTTTTCGAGAGTTGCCATTTTATTTCCAACGAGGTCGAAGACTTCCAGTGTCACGTGATCTGGTTTAACCAGTTCAAAACTGATGATCGTGGATTCATTCGCCGGGTTCGGGTAATTCTGATCCAGTGTGAATTTATGCTGATGATGTTCCTGTACACCCATGAATGAATTTTCTGCATCGAACAACGCAAGCGAAAGAGAGAATGGTCCGCGGGTTTCAATCCAGGCAAAGTCTGCCATGGTAAAGCTAGGGTCAATCACTACCTGCGGATGCGGGTTATTTAAAATTCCAACCTGGTCGTTGTAAAGTGTAGTGATCATGTTCCAGGATGTAGGAGTTGCCATGTTGAATCCCTGTACATAATAAGGAAGTTGATTGTTGGTGGAATCCCAATAGGTAACCAGGAAGTTGTTGTAGGTTTCATCGTAGCTGATATCCGGTTGCTGCGCATGATTTCCGGAATAATCAACGTAGCCATAATACCAGGCACCTCCAACGGCAATTTTTGAATAAGCTCCTACAATGTCGAGGTCATCGGTGCCGCCCCAGGCGCTTTCCCAAAGCACCACTGCGGATAAATCTGAGCTGTCGTTATTTGCCAATGAATTCTGAACACTGATAGCAGGATACCTTCCGTTGTTGTACCAGTTCGAGGTGTATACACTATCGAGGTAAACCGGTGTTGCATAAGGATCATTAAATAAGGTAGGAGTATACGTTTCTTTGATATGCCCGTAAGGGGCGCCAAAGGCATGCTCATCATAGGCAATGAAATAGCGGCCGTTATTTCTGCTTGCTGAATATCCATAAGCGACGGAAACATTTCTGAAAAATAAACTGGAAGCATCCACACCATTCCTGGTTGCGAATGTTGCACCGCCATCCGAAGAAACCAGGGAAATAACTGAATCCTGGGGAGATCCATACTTTGAATACACGGCATTCACGCTATAACCCGTTGTAGTAAAGGCAGGGTGAAGAAAGTCATTGGCAAGTGCCACATCATAAATGGAATCCGAAGTAGTTTCATGCACCGGTTCATTCATAAAAGAACCTGTTGTTGCATCATTCCGGTCCACCCAAAGTATATAGGTGCCGGATAAAGGCGTATGCAGGACACTTGTCAAATAAACATGCAAAGAATTGGTGTCGTTACCGGCAACGGAAATATCGCAGCCGTAGTAATCGCCGCTATAATGGATCAGGGTATCCCAATCCTGTCCGTGATTTTTGGAACGCATCAGGCAGATACCCCCGCCGTTTGCGTAATCAGTCGTGAAGGCGGCATAATTCCATCCATTGAAGGCAGTAGCAATTTTGACATTACTCTGCATTTGAAATGCAGGGTTGATGACGACATCCGACCCGAATACTAACATCGACGGAGTTTTTACCGGGCCTTTGTTTTTCATGTTCAGCGCTTTTACTTTTTCAGGATCTCCCTTCTGATGATCCGCCGCAAGCATTGGAGAACTCAGAAAGAGTATGAGTGAAAACGACCATACTAGTTTCATGTAATTTTTTTTCATATAATTTTTTTTTTATGATTTAAAAGTTCTTTCAAAGCTAATGACTATGAAATTTTTAAAAATGAAAATAAGAATGAAAATAAAAAAGTTTTGAACAATTCAGTTTGAATTAATCCATAAGAAAGTTTGTCCGGCGCATCGTTCTCCGTCAATAGCTGCGGAAACAATTCCTCCTGCAAACCCTGCGCCCTCTCCGCATGGGAATAAACCGGCGACTTCGGGATGTTGCAAGGTGGCATCGTTTCTTGGGATTCTTACCGGTGATGATGTTCTTGATTCCGTGGCTACCAGCACTGCTTCATTGGTAAAATAAGGTTTCATTTTTTTACCAATCGTTTTCAGCGCTTCTTTCAACGCACCGTAAATAACAGGAGGCAGCACTTCATGAAGTTGTACGGATGTCACTCCCGGCTGGTAAGAAACAGGAGGGAGGTTTGTTGAAAATTTGTTTTCAGTAAAATCGACGAGACGTTGTGTGGGAGCATGTAAATTTTTTCCTCCTTTCAGAAATGCAAGCTGTTCTACTTGTTGCTGGTAACGAAGCGCAGCCAAAGGGCCATCCTTTTTGTAATCAAGAAAATCTTTTTCGTTTAACGAAACCACCATGCCTGAATTGGCAAAAGCATTGTTCCTCTTCGATGGCGACCATCCGTTCACCACAATTTCGTTGTTGGCTGTTGCCGCCGGCGCAATGATTCCACCGGGACACATGCAAAAGGAATAGACACTCCGGTCTTTTAGCCGATGAGTTATCTGATAGGAGGCCGGTGGAAGATACGCGCTTCTTGTTTTACAATGGTATTGAATGGAATCGATGATGTGCTGCGGATGTTCAATTCTGACACCGAGAGCAAAAGGCTTGGCCTGTATCAATATATTTTTCCGGTACAGCAATTCGTAAATATCCCGCGCCGAATGACCGGTGGCGAGAATGACAGCATCGGCATCCAGCTCCGACTCCGGACCATCTGGAGTCTTCTCAGTGATGATTCCTTTTATCCTGTGATCACGAATCACCAGGTCTTTGAGTCTTGTGTTGAAATGAATTTCACCACCGGCGTTAAGGATTGTTTCCCGGATGGCGACAATGATTTTCGGAAGTTTATTGGTGCCGATGTGCGGATGTGCATCCACCAGAATGTCTTCGCTGGCCCCATGGAAAACGAGGATATCTAAAATCCGCTTCACGTCGCCGCGCTTGGTGGAACGCGTGTACAATTTTCCATCGGAATAAGCTCCGGCACCTCCTTCACCAAAACAATAATTTGAATCGGGATTGATGACGAGCAGCCGGTTGATGGCTGCCAGGTCGCGCCGCCTGTTCTGAACATCTTTGCCGCGTTCAATGATCACGGGTTTCAACCCGAGTTCGATGAGACGCAGGGCGGCAAACAATCCTGCAGGCCCGGCGCCAATGATCATGACCGGCTTTTTACCGTTTACCTGCCTGTCAAAATGAAAATGACCGGCCATGGTTTTTCCGGATGAAGGAATGTCGTCACCGGACCAGGCTTCCACTTTTAAACGGATTTTTATTTGCCTGGAACGTGCATCAATCGAGCGTTTCAGAGGTTTCAGGAAAGTGATGGCAGAATCAGGGATGCCGAGAATTTCAGATGCTTTTTTTAACTGAATCGTTTTGTCGGCTGCCTCTTCAGGAAGAAGGACAAGTTCGATTTGTCTGATCATTTATTTTTCCTGTATGAGGGCGGTAAGCTTTTCCAGTGAAGATTTATTCAAACATGAACGAGAGGACAAATACTTTAGAGAAGAGTGCTTCAATCGGGCGGGAGTACATTTTTCCATCCTGCTGAAACATGTTATTCAATCCATGGTACATTTTTATTTCAGGAGAGAATTTAAAATAAGGCATGTAGAAATCAAAACCAAGCCCGATCTCGTAACCGTAATCGTATCGTTTTAATTTGACAATGTCTTTGTCTTTCGCATCCACGCTTGCCTGTGAAATCATGTCGATCGAATATTTAAAACCGGCCAGCACATAAATCCGGTAATTCGTAATCCTCCTCGATTTGAATTTCAGGTCAACCGGAAATTCAAGGTAATTGGATTCAATGGTTTTAACAGCCATTCCCTGCAGGGAATCGGAATAGATGAAATTGTAATTCAGGTTACGCTGCGCAAACGAAAGCGACGGAATGAAACGGAGGTCAAAGGACTCCCCAATCCTGAGGTTGGCAAGGATACCAAGGTTCAGGCCGGCAATGGGTTCTGATTCCAGGGAGTAAACACTGTCGCGGATCCTGAAATCAGGAACGAGGTTGATGTTGAAATCACTCAGGTTCATGCCCAGCGTAAATCCAAAGTGTATTTTCTGATGGTCATACCTGGGAAGGTTCATCACACCCTGTCGTTGGGCTGATGTATAAAATGGCGACCCAAGCAGGATGAGAAAGAGAAAATATATTTTTCTCAACCCATGATCAAGTTGTTTTTGTACTGTGGATTTCATCCTTCTTCTTTCCTGTTTTAGCCTTTTACTTCTTTCCTGCATAAATGGATACAACGCCAAAGGTAAGCGGTTTACAGGTCACCTGTTTAAAACCGGCATCTGAAAAAATACGGAGGAAGTCGCCGCCTTCCGGGAAAGCTTCAACGGATTCATATAAATAAGAGTAGGCCGCATCATCTTTCGAAACAGCTTTGCCAATCATCGGGCAGATTTTTGTGGAATAAAAATGATAAAATGTTTTGACCAGTTTGTTTTTGGGTTTTGAAAATTCAAGAATGACAACCGTTCCTCCCGGCCTGAGCACGCGGTACATTTCACGAAGTCCTTTTTCCAGGTGTTCAAAATTTCTCACGCCGAATGCAACGGTAATCGCGTCGAATTTATTGTCTTCGAACAGCAGGTTTTCAGAATCCGATTCGATGAGTTCAATCGTCTGTTGCAGTTTCCGTTTTTTGATTTTATCTCTCCCGATGCTGATCATATCAGAAGAAATATCAACACCGAAAATTTTTTCCGGGTGAAGTTTCATCGCAGCGAAGGCGAGGTCGGCAGTGCCCGTTGCAATATCAAGGATCAGCTTCGGATGTTCGCTTTCAAGTACCCTGATGGTTTGTTTTCTCCAATACGTATCGATTCCGAACGAAAGAAAGTGATTGAGAAAATCGTAACGCCAGGCAATGTTGTTAAACATAGCAGCGACCTGGTGTTTTTTACCAAGAGAGGAATTTTTATAAGGCGTGACTTTTTCCTGCATGATTTCAGAAAATCTTCAGTTCGCCGGCTTCGGCAAGAAGCTGGTCGCGTTCAACAGGAACAACCCCCACCTTTTCACAAACGAGTCCGCCGGCGAGGTTCGCCAGTGTGGCCATGGTGACAGGAGAAAGTTTCAAGGCCAGGCACAGTGCCGCCACGCTGATCACGGTATCGCCGGCGCCGGAGACATCGGCAATGTTGCGGACATGGGCAGGCACCAGTTTTTCTTCTTTTGCCGTGTACAGAAAAGCTCCGCGTTCCGACAACGTTACGAGAACAGCATCGAGGTGATGTTCGGTGGCCAGTTTGGCAACAGCATTCCTGATTTCGGTGATGTTGCCTTTTTCAAATTCCACTTTCATGCCTTCCTTTAACTCTTTCAGGTTTGGTTTCAGCAGCGTGATGTTCCGGTAGTGGTTGAAATTTTTTTTCTTCGGATCAGCAGCCGTTGGAATTTTTTTCGCCTGTGCCAGCTTCACCACCTGTTCCACCAGGTTTTTTGTGATGACGCCTTTGTCGTAATCTTCGAAGACGATGACGTCGATTTTATTTTTTCGGGTGAGTTCTGAAATTCTGTTCAGCAATTGTTTTCTTTCACCGGTAGAAATGTCACCATCCACTTCATCATCCACGCGAAGCATCTGGTGGTTGTTCCCGATCACTCTTGTTTTCATGGTTGTCGGCCGGTCGGTGCTCTGGATGATTCCTTCCGTCGACATTCCCATTTGCTGTAACAATTCAACGAACGTCCTGCCGGTAGCATCATTCCCAATCACCGAACACAACACCGGTTTGGCACCGAGCGATTGAATGTTGATGGCGACATTGGCCGCGCCGCCCAGCCGGTTCTCGCGTTTGGTAATGGTAACAACAGGAACCGGAGCTTCCGGGGAAATGCGTTCCACTTTTCCCCAGAGGTATGCATCGAGCATCACATCGCCAACGATCAACACATTCAGTTTCCTGAATTCTTCGAAAAGCCGTGTGATGTTTTTTATCTTATTCATGGGATAAGATTCGTTAATAAAAAATTATGAATCGAAATAAAAATGAATGCGGCTCAACAGGAGTCGCCATCGATGGATACATTATTTCAGTTTCTCCAGCGCTTCTTTGATTCTCCGGATGGCTTCCACCAGCCTGTCGTCGGCAGCGGCATAAGAAAAGCGTACACAATGATCATCGCCGAATGCTTCACCGGTAACAATGGATACATGCGCTTTGTGCAACAGGTACATGCACATGTCGGTGGCATTGCGAATGGTAGTTTCTCCGTCACTTTTTCCGAAGTAAGAACTTACATCCGGGAAAACGTAAAACGCTCCTTTCGGTTCGTTGATTTTCCATCCTGGAATTTCTTTCATCAGTTTGACCACGAGGTTTCTTCTCCTCCTGAAAGCTTCTTTCATTTCCAGTGTCGGTTTCAGATCGCTGGTCAGAGCTTTTTCAGCAGCCTTTTGGGAAATGGAACAGGTGCCCGATGTAATTTGTCCCTGCATCTTATCGCATGCATCAGCAATCCATTTCGGCGCTCCCATGTAACCGATTCTCCAGCCCGTCATGGCGAAACTTTTTGACAAACCGTTTACCACGATCACGCGTTCTTTGATCGAATCGAATTCGGCAATGCTCTGGTGGCGGTCAAGAAAATTGATGTGCTCATAAATTTCATCGGAGAGCACATATACATTTGGATATTTTGCCAACACATCAGCAAACGCTTTCAGCTCATCACGTGTAAAAACACTTCCTGTCGGGTTGCACGGTGATGAGAAAATAAATAATTTGGTATTGGGCGTGATGGCAGCTTCCAGTTGCTCCGGCGTTATTTTATAATCACTTTCGATGGGTGATTTCACCGGGATCACTTTTCCTTCGGCCAGTTTCACCACTTCAATATAACTCACCCAATAGGGAAGGGGAATGATCACTTCATCGCCCGGGTTCACCAGGCTCAGGATGATGTTGGCAATCGCCTGCTTGGCGCCGGTGGAAACCACGATTTGTTCGGGCTTGAAGTCGAGGTTGTTTTCTCTCTTGAACTTTGCCGAGATTGCTTTTCTTAACTCAGGGAAACCGGAGATGGGCGAGTAAAAGGTAAAGCCGTCGTCGATGGCTTTTTTTGCAGCTTCACGGATATGATCCGGTGTGATGAAGTCCGGTTCGCCCAGGCTCAGGTTGATGACATCAAATCCTTTTGCCGAAAGTTCGCGGCTGAGTTTAGACATACCGATGGTCTGGCTTTCCTCGAGGGAATTGATACGGTCCGATAACGGATTTTTTTCTAATGTTAGCATGTAGCTGCAAACGTACATCATTCTTTTTAATGGGTAAAATCCGCCCACCTGATTCATGTCATTTGTTAAGAAAAAAGAATAGCTTACTGTTTCCTCTTTTCAAAATAATGTACATTTTTAAAATAATTATGCAGTTGCTTCGTTCCTCTTTCATTAAAACTTTACTTTCTTTGTAGCATGGTAAAAACCAGACTTTTCCTGTTTCTTCTCTTGCTCAGCGCAACTTCTCTGTTTGCCCAGCAGCAGGTGGGCGGCAGTTATGTATACGGGTTTCTTGATGTCCCCGCTTCCGCAAGGACAGCCGCACTCGGAGGCACATTCATCTCTGCAAAAGACAACGACCTGAATGTGGCTTTGCAAAATCCATCTGTGCTGAATCCCGGGATGAACAACCAACTTTTGTTAAACGGTGTTCTTTATTTTGACGGGGTTAAATTCGGTGATGCCGGTTATGCGAAGGACTTTGGAAAGGCCGGAACATTCATGGCGAACATGCATTATGCGAATTACGGACAGTTCCTGGAGGCGGATATTACCGGGGAGATCGTTGGTAAGTTTCATGCGGCCGATTACAACCTGAACATCGGCTGGGGATACCGCATGAATGAACTTTTTTCGGTGGGAGCGAACCTGAAAACCATTTACAGCAATTATTATTATTACAATTCTTTCGGAGCCGGTGCTGATCTGGCGGCTACGTTGTATGATTCCATCAGCCAGTTTACGTTAGCCGTTGTCGCAAAAAACATGGGTGTCATGCTGAAGGATTATGTGAAGGCCGACAATGAACCGTTTCCTGTGGAAGTTGAAATTGCCGCTTCAAAAAGATTGATTCATACTCCTTTCAGGTTTAACCTCACGTACCGTCATCTGGAGAAATTAGACCTCACCTATACCGATCCCAATGATGCTTCGCTGGTTGATCCATTAACGGGAGCGGCCAAGGTGAAGACCTATGATCTTTTTGATTTACTTTCCAGTCATATCATTTTTGCAACCGAAATTCTCCTCACACAGAATTTTCATTTGCGGGCAGCTTATAATTTCCAGAGACGGCAGGATCTCAGGGTGGATACCAGCCCGGGCACGGTTGGACTTTCATTCGGGTTCGGAATAAAAATTAACAAGTTCAACATCGGTTACGGACGCGCGGCTTATCACAATGCCGGGGCAGCCAATCACTTTTCAATTTCCACGAACCTTTCGGAGTTTATAAAGAAGTCGAACTAACTTTTATTCTTCTGTTAAAACTTCGTTTCTTTGTTCAGGAAATCCATGAACCCATTTCACCCCGATCCGAATACATTTTATCTTATGAATGACGAACGATCTGCTGATCCGGGAAAAATTATCATTGCCATTGATGGTTATTCTTCCTGCGGCAAAAGCACACTGGCAAAAGCACTGGCCCGGACGCTGCATTATCATTTCATTGATTCCGGATCGATGTACCGCGCTGTTACCCATTACCTCGTTGAGCACGGCATTTCCCTCGATCAGCTTCATTCCTTGTCGCCCGTTGAGATGGAAGCATTGCTCGATAATATTCACATCACTTTTCGCGTGAACCCTTCAACCGGTTTTTCAGAAGTGCACTTGAACGGAAAAAATGTGGAGTCGTTTATCCGGGAGTTGAAAGTATCGGATCTTGTAAGCCCGGTGAGCGCTATCGCCGCCATCCGGAAAAGAATGGTGAAGCTTCAGCAGAGTTACGACGATCATAAGGGAATTGTGATGGATGGAAGAGACATCGGTACCAAAGTTTTTCCTCACGCCGAATTGAAGATATTCATGACAGCCAACAATGCCATCCGCGCCAAAAGAAGATTCGATGAGCTTTGTGCCAAAGGGTATATGGTTACGATGGATGAAGTGTACCGGAACATCGAAGAGCGCGATTACGCCGATACCCACCGCTCGGAAAGTCCGTTAAGAAAAGCCGATGACGCCATCGTGCTGGATAACTCTGACATGAATGAACAACAACAACTGGATTTTGCATTGAACGAGTTGAAGAGAATGGGAGTTGAGATAAGTTAAAAGTTAAAAGTTCAAGATCATAAGCATCTCTGATCCCTTTTTTCAAAGTTGATCACTGCCTACTGCCCACTATGAACTGCCCACTGTCAACCCAAAACCCTACCTTTGCCCAATGAAAATCACCATCGATCCGCATTCAGGTTTTTGTTTTGGAGTTGTGTATGCCATCCAAATGGCGGAGGAAGAACTCGACCGTTCCGGAAAACTTTATTGTCTCGGCGATATCGTTCACAACAACATGGAAGTGGAAAGGCTTCGGTCAGCCATCCAAATGGCGGAGGAAGAACTCGACCGTTCCGGAAAACTTTATTGTCTCGGCGATATCGTTCACAACAACATGGAAGTGGAAAGGCTTCGGTCAAGAGGCCTTGAGATCATTGATCATGAGCGAATGAAAACGCTGCACGATTGCAAGGTGCTGATCCGTGCTCATGGAGAACCGCCGGAAACATACCAGGTTGCTTTGAAGAACAACATTGAACTGATCGATGCCTCATGCCCGGTTGTACTGAAACTTCAACACCGCGTGCGAACAAGTTTTGAAGATGTTGAAATCCATGATGGACAGATCGTCATTTACGGAGAAGAAGGCCATGCAGAAGTGAACGGGCTTGTCGGCCAGACGGAAGGCAAAGCCATCATCGTAAAAACGGAAGAAGACTTGTCTAAAATTGATTTTACCAAACCGGTTTATTTCTTTTCTCAAACAACGAAAAGCACGAAAGGTTTTGAGCAGATGAAAGAAATGATTCAGCAGCGTGTGATCAGCGCTACCGGTAACGATAACCCGGTTTCAGAAGAAGCCTTCGAATCGAACGACACCATTTGCCGCCAGGTTTCCAATCGTGAACCTCAATTGAAAAATTTTTCGCGGGAGCATGATGTGGTTGTTTTCGTGAGCGGGAAAAAGAGTTCGAACGGAAAAGCGCTTTATGAAGTATGCAAATCGGTTAACCCGGCCACCTATTTTGTTTCCGATGTGGATGAGATTCAATCAGCCTGGTTTGAAAAAGCCGCTTCAGTCGGGATCTGCGGCGCCACTTCCACACCGATGTGGCTGATGGAAAAAGTAGCGGAGTTTGTGAAACAACTGGCCACCACTGAGGTTTAGGAACCATTCGTAAAAGCTGCGAATGGTTTGCATTTTCGACGATTCAGGTTCATCGGGTTGCATCCCCCAAATGACCTCAAAAAATCCCGGGATCCGCTAAGATTTCCTTTTTGATTTCCAGTAAATTTTAATACATTTGCGTCCCTTTTGGGTAAAAGGGATGAATTGAAAAATTCATTATTGTCTAACCATTTTAAAAAGAATAAATGATTACCGAAGCTGAAGAAATTACCAATCCATCCCCTGAAATTCCTGAAACCGTTGTGGCTGCGCCAAAACCGTTCATATTCAATTGGGATAGCGTCGACACCAAGGGTGGCGAAAATTATACTGCAGAAGAGCGAAGCCGTCTTGAACAGATTTATGACAACACGCTGAACTCCGTTGTGGAGCACGAAATCGTGGAAGGAACCGTTGTTTCCATTTCTTCCAAAGATGTATTGATTAACATTGGATTCAAATCAGACGGACTCGTTCCGCTGACAGAATTCCGCCACATGCCCGATTTGAAAATCGGCGATAAGGTGGAAGTATATGTAGAGACACAGGAAGACAAGAATGGCCAGTTAATTCTTTCTCACAAACAGGCACGCGCATTGAAATCATGGGATCGCGTGAATGCTGCTTTGGAAAAGGAAGAAGTGATCCAGGGTTTTGTAAAATGCCGCACCAAAGGCGGTTTGATCGTGGACGTATTCGGTATCGAAGCGTTCCTTCCGGGTTCGCAAATCGATGTGAAGCCAATCCGCGACTACGATCAGTTTGTCGGCAAGACGATGGAATTCAAAGTCGTTAAGATCAACAACGAATTCAAGAACGTAGTGGTATCTCATAAGATATTGATTGAAGAAGAACTCGAGCAGCAGAAAGCAGAAATCATGAAGAAGCTCGAGAAAGGCCAGGTTCTCGAAGGAACGGTGAAGAACATTACGTCGTACGGAGTATTCATGGATCTCGGGGGTGTCGACGGACTTCTGCACATCACGGATATTTCATGGGGAAGAATTTCCCATCCTGAAGAAGTTCTCAAACTCGATCAGAAAGTCAACGTGGTTATTCTTGATTTCGATGATGAGAAAAAGAGAATTGCTCTTGGTTTGAAACAACTCACTCCGCATCCTTGGTCACAGCTCGATGAAAATCTTAAAGTAGGCGATAAGGTAAAAGGTAAAGTGGTGGTGATTGCCGATTACGGCGCTTTCGTGGAAATCACACAAGGTGTGGAAGGATTGATTCACGTTTCAGAAATGTCGTGGTCGCAGCATTTACGCAGCCCGCATGAGTTCCTGAAAGTAGCGGATGAAATAGAAGCCGTGATCCTCACCCTCGACCGCGAAGAGCGTAAAATGTCGCTTGGTATCAAACAACTGAAACCGGATCCGTGGACGAATGTTGCATTGAAATATCCTGTAGGTTCCAAACATAAATCCACCGTAAAGAACTTCCAGAATTTCGGAGTGTTCGTTGAACTGGAAGAGGGAATCGACGGGCTGGTTCACATTTCTGATTTATCATGGCAGAAAAAAATCAAGCATCCTTCCGAGTTCTGCAAAATCGGCGATCCGATGGAAGTGGTGGTGCTTGAAGTGGATGCTGAAAACCGCAGGCTCAGCCTTGGTCACAAGCAACTCGAAGACAATCCATGGGAAGTTTTTGAAACCATCTTCACCCTTGATTCCATTCATGAGGGAACGCTGATTAAACTCACCGACAAAGGCGCCATCATCGCATTGCCTTATGGCATCGAAGGATTCGCACCGGCCAAACACCTCGTGAAGGAAGATGGAAGGACGTTGAAGGTTGACGAAAAAGCTGAGTTCAAGATTTTAGAATTCTCGAAGGAGAACAAACGGATTCTTGTTTCACACAGCCGCCTGCATGAGGAAAAAACAATGCATGCCCGCAACGCTGAACATTCTGAAAAAGAAAGAGACCGCGATGAAGGAGCAAAAGCGGTGAAGAAAATCAAGGAGAGCCAGGAGAAAACTACGCTTGGAGATCTTTCCGTTCTTTCCAATTTGAAAAATGAAATGGAAAGTGCCGAGAAGAAATCAAGAACTAAAAAAGCGGAAGAAGAAGCTGCAGTGAACGGTGCGGTGAATGGCGCCGTTAATGATTCTGCTTCTGAAGAAGTGAAAGCAAGCGAAGAAGAAAAGAAAGAAGAATAATCGCTTTGTTCTGAAATAAAAAACCTTTCGCTTCGATGCGGAAGGTTTTTTTTTGACCTGAACCAGTTCTTTTTTAAACGAGGGAAAGCAAGATGAAAAAGTTAACAAGATAATTTTGAGATGGGTAATAATTATTCCGGAGATTTCACGTAAGTTTGAACCGCTTCTCCTATGCAAAAACGATTACTGCTTAACAGTAAACATTTTGAAATCACCATCAGCAGGCTTTGTTACCAGCTGATCGAGAATCACAATGATTTTTCCCAATCCGCGCTGATCGGCTTGCAACCAAGGGGTGTTTTTGTGGCGAGGAGAATTCACCGCCGGCTTTCTGAGATTCTGAACAGTGAAAAAATTCTGATTGGTGACCTCGATATTACCTTTCACCGGGACGATTACCGCCGGCGCGATATCATCCTGCCCAGCGAAACAAAACTGAATTTTTCGGTTGATGATAGAAAGGTGATCCTGATCGATGACGTCCTGTACACGGGAAGAACGATCAGGGCCGGCATGGATGCATTGCTCGATTTCGTCCGCGCCAAAAAAATTGAGTTGCTCACACTGGTCGACAGGCGCTACAGCCGCCATCTCCCGATTGAGCCCGACTACATCGGGATCCAGGTGGATACCATCCTGTCGGAAAAAGTGAAAGTGTACTGGAAAGAAACGGACGGGGAAGATGCGGCATGGCTGATAACAGAAAAATAGATTCGTGATGATATCAAGGTTAAGTTCAAAACACCTCCTCGGAATCAAAGGCCTTTCAAAAGAAGACATTGAACTGATCTTGTCCACCGCCGATAATTTCAAAGACGTTCTGAACCGGCCGGTAAAAAAAATTCCTTCGCTTCGCGACGTGACGATTGCGAATTTGTTTTTCGAAAATTCAACCCGCACCAGGTTGTCGTTCGAACTGGCCGAACGCAGGTTGTCGGCTGACGTGGTTAATTTCGCCGCTTCCTCTTCATCGGTGAGCAAGGGAGAAACCCTCATCGACACGGTTAAAAATATTCTCGCCATGAAAGTGGACATTGTGGTGATGCGTCATCCCAATCCCGGCGCCGCCGTATTCCTGGCCAAGCACATCGATTCAAAAATCATCAATGCCGGCGACGGCGCCCACGAGCATCCTACGCAGGCTTTGCTCGATGCGTATTCCATCCGGGAAAAATTCGGAGAGGTGAAAAATAAAAGAGTCGTCATCGTCGGAGACATCCTTCATTCGCGCGTAGCATTATCGAATATTTTCTGCCTGCAGAAACTGGGCGCGGAGGTCATGGTTTGCGGCCCCACGACACTGATCCCGAAATACATTTCCTCCCTGAACGTGAAAGTGGAACACAACCTGAGGAAGGCGCTGGAATGGTGCGACATCGCCAACATGTTGCGCATTCAACTGGAACGGCAGGACACCAAAAATTTTCCTTCGATCAGGGAATACACGATGATGTATGGATTGAATATGGAGATGCTCCGTTCGCTGAAAAATAAAATCACCATCATGCATCCCGGGCCGATCAACAGGGGAGTTGAGATCACCAGTGAAGTAGCCGACTCCGATCAATCCATCATTCTCAACCAGGTGGAAAACGGTGTCGCCATCCGGATGGCAGTGCTTTACCTGCTGGCAGCCGACACCTATTGAAAAACCCTTCGCACTCCCGCTTTTCAACAATCATGGATGTTTCAGTGTTCATAAAATCTGCCGGATTTTTTGAAGTCCGCCTATTAAGTCGTAAATTTGAACAAACCTTATAACTATGAAGTTCTCAATCGAAAAAAACGAGAAGTATGTGCTCTTCAAGCTTCATGAAGCTAAATTGAATTCATTGATATCCTCTGAACTGAAAGCAGAATTTGTGCTGCTCAATCAGCAATTGAATAACAACATCATCGTTGACCTGAGTGAAACCCAATATTGTGATTCATCCGGCCTGAGCGCCATCCTGGTTGGATTTCGCCTCTCGCGCAATTCCAATGGCGCATTTGTCCTGACTGGTTTGCAGGATCACGTGCGCAAACTGATCTCCATTTCCCAACTCGATAACATGCTGGTGATCACTCCGACCGTGAGTGAAGCCGTTGATTATATTTTTATGGATGAAGTGGAGAAACATCTTCACAAAGAGTAACGAAAGTTCAATTCAATTGAAATGAAAAGATTTATTTTTCTCTGTGTAAGTATTTTCTTCTTTGGTGTGCGCTGTTTTTCGCAGTGTGCGATCGATACAGCCATCACCCACAATGTTCCGGGCATTTATCCCGACAGTGTCACCGGTTTGCCGCATGCTGTGGTGGGAGATCCGTATTCAACGGTGATCCAGATGAAAGTCATTCACGACACAACGGTGATCGTGTTGGGTACTCCGCAACCGGCCACCATCGACTCCGTTGACATCACCAATGTAACAGGATTACCAACCGGTTTTACCTATTCATGCAACCCGACGAGTTGTCATTTTCCGGGAGGAAGCGATGCATGCATTACCTTGCAGGGACCTGCGCCTGTAAGCGGCATGGTGGGAGTGTACCCGATTACGGTTTTCATCACCACCTATGGAAAAGTACTTGGGTTCTCAACGCCGCCACAGTCGTCCACTGTGAACCGTTACAGCATTGTCATTGATCAGAATGTGGGCATGCAGACCAATACCAGTTTGAAGTTTGATGCATTTCAAAATACGCCAAACCCGTTTGGAAAATCAACAGAGATTTCTTTTTCATCACCGGGGAATGAACGTGTGGAATTGAAGGTCATCAACCTGCTTGGCAAAGTGGTTTTTCTTAAATCGGTGCTGGCACAAAGAGGATTGAATAAAATGATGCTCTCTTCCAAAGATTTTGAAAATGGCATTTACATATACACACTAAGTAATTCAAAGAATTCGATCACCCGCCGGATGATCGTATCCAACGAATAATGATTTTCGAAGTAACCATTCTCGGAAGCAGTTCTGCCACACCCATATATCAACGACATCCTACCGCCCAGGTACTGAATATTCATGAGCATCTTTTTTTAGTGGATTGCGGGGAAGGAACCCTCATCCAGATGAACCGTTACCGGGTTAAGTTCCACCGGATCAATCATATTTTCATCAGCCATCTTCACGGCGACCATTACCTCGGCCTCATGGGATTGCTCTCCACCATGCATTTGCAGGGAAGGGCGAATCCTTTACACCTGTTTGCTCCCGGGGACTTGCAGGAGATCATCGGGATTCAGTTGAAATTTTCCCAGACGGTACTTCGTTATGAAATTATCTTTCATCCTTTGAATCCAACTTCACCGATGCTGATTTACGAAGATGACGATATTGAAATTTCCACCATCATTCTCAATCACCGCATTCCATGCACCGGCTTTTTGTTTGCTGAAAAACAAAGACAAAGAAAGTTGCTGAAGGAAAAACTTTTTGAGTACCAGGTTCCTGTTTCAGCTTACCAGGATTTGAAAAACGGGAATGACTACATCAGGGAAGACGGAAGGAAGTTGCTCAACAGCGAATTAACCGGTGACCCAAGAACTCCCAGGAAGTATGCGTTCTGTTCGGATACGTCGTATGATGAAAGAATTTTACCGCACATTGCCGGGATTGATTTGTTGTATCATGAAGCCACGTTTATGAACGACAAAGTGGAACGTGCTTCCGAAACTTTTCATACCACGGCAGCCCAGGCTGCAACGATTGCATTAAAGGCCAACGTGAAACGCCTGCTGATCGGGCATTTTTCAGCACGCTATAAAAATCTTTATCCATTGCTCGGGGAAGCGAAGGAGATTTTCAGCAATACGACGATGGCGATGGAAGGGGACCGTTTTTTAATTGAATAATTCCCGACAACATGATTCTGATTGCGGATAGCGGATCTACGAAGACAGACTGGAGACTGGTTGATGATGAAAAAAAAATTCATTCATTCCGGTCGGCGGGATTGAATCCCTATTTTTTGAATATAGATGAAATTGCCGGCATCATTGAAAAAGATCTGCTTCCTTTTGCAAAGCCGGAACAAATCCGGAGTATTTATTTTTACGGAGCAGGTTGTTCGCCGGGGGATAAGCGCAGGATCGTTTCTGATGGAATAAAAAAAAATTACCCGGATGCAAACCTGGAAATGAATGATGACCTTGTGGCGGCATGCCGTGCGTTGAGCGGGAAACAAAAAGCAATTGTCTGCATCCTGGGGACAGGATCGAATTCATGCCTGTTCGACGGAAATAAAATGGTTGACCAGGTTCCTTCTCTTGGTTTTATTTTAGGCGACGAAGGAAGCGGAACCGACATCGGGAAAAAATTTTTGCGTGCGTATTTTTACCGCGAGTTGAATGCTGAGTCACTGAAATTATTTGAGCATGAGTTGAAGTATACAAGGGAAGAAATACTTCATGCTGTTTACAAAGAGCCGTCACCCAACCGGTTCATCGCATCGTTTTCTGAATTTGTTTTTAAACATCGTACTCTTCCGGAAATGACAGGAATCGTTCATGAATCCTTTTCCGGATTTTTCGACCGGCATGTCTGCAAGTACCATGATTACAGAAACCTGGAAGTGCATTGCACGGGTTCCATCGGTTTTCATTTTGAAAATATTTTCCGGGAAGTTGCCGGTGAAAAAGGAATAAGGGCCGGGAAGATAACCCGCAGCCCGATGGAAGGGCTCATTGCTTTTCACCTTGGTAAAGACGATGGATCAAACTCCTGATTGTTTTAGTTTTTTCAGTTCTTCCCGGAGGTCAAGGACGGCCTGGCGGCAACCTCTTCGGAAGAATTCAAAAAGCGTCGGAATGTTTTCCGTGTGAACATTCTCCCTCGAATATTCTTCGATGCTGAGAATTGTTTTTTTTAATTCGGTGAGTTCGAAAACAGCAATTCCTGATTTTACTTTATGAGCCACACGATGAACCTCTTTCCAGTCTTCCTTACTCACCAGGTCTTCCAGTTTCTCTATGGAATCCGGAATTTCTTTTAGGAAAAGTTCAATCAGTTGAATCGTGACCGCGGAATTTCCTCCTGTAAGTTTATCGAGGAAACTTAAATTCATTCCCCTGCTTTTTTTTGCAGCCGGCTTCTGATTTTTTCCCGGTGAAGACTTTACTTTCTTATCACCGTCATGATTTCGGTGAGGATGATCGAGGTATTTTACCAGGAATGAATAAAGATCATCCGGGGTATACGGCTTCACGAGGTAGTCATTCATGCCCTGTTCAGCGGCTTTAACTTTTTCATTTGCATCGGCAGACAAGGCGATCACAGGTACGTGCCGGATGGATTCCCGCATCCTGGTCCGGATGGTATTCGTGATTTCGTAACCATCCATTTCCGGCATTTGAATGTCCATCAGGATCAAATCATAATCTTTTCCAGCCAGACACTCCAGCGCCACTTTCCCGTTTTCCGCACAATCAAAATTCAGGAACCCGAATTTTTTCAGAATGTTTTTCAGCAGCAACTGGTTGATTTTATTGTCTTCCACAATGAGGATACAGGCCCCATACATTTTTTTTTGAGGTGTTTCCTGTGACAGGTTTTTTCCGGATGAATTCTTTTTTTTATCGACGGGCATGAACGTTCGGCTTGTGTGGAAGGTTCCCGGTATAATGAACAGGCTGGTAAATCATTTTTGATTGATTGAGTAATGGCGAAGATCCGGGAATTTTTTTTTATTGAAAATAAAATATCCGAACAGGATGCTTTTCGGGTAAATTAATTCTGATGTCCTGTTTAGTTGTGAAGGATGGTCGCCGCAATCGAGGTGTTTCTTTTTCCTGTGAAAGTCGATGTGCGCCTGTACCACGGCTTTGAAATCTTTCCATCCGCTGCTGAACAAAAAGATGATGGCGGCCACCATGTCGAAAACCGTACGGAATAAAAGAATGGAAAAAAGATTTTTCCGTTCAGCATTTTTATAAATCATTAATAAATTATTCCTGAAGTTAAGGTATGTTTTGCGCGGGTTGTTTTTCGGAAGCGTTCCGCCGCCAACGTGATAAACCACTGAAGATGGAGAGCACATCACGCTGTAACCAAGCCGGTGAAACCTCCAGCACAAATCAATTTCTTCCATGTGCGCAAAAAAAGAATCATCGAACCCTCCGGCCAGGCGAAAACTTTCGGCCCTTACAAACATACATGCTCCCGTAGCCCAGAAAATTTCAATGGCCTCATCATACTGGTGGTGGTCGGTTTCGAGCGAAGTGAAAATTCTTCCCCGGCAAAAAGGATATCCGTATTTGTCGATGAAGCCCCCGGCAGCACCGGCGTATTCAAATTCATTCCTGTTTTTATACGACCGTATTTTCGGCTGGCAGGCAGCCACATTTTTATTATTCTCCATCAGCTCAACGACAGGCCGTATCCAGTGTTCCGTCACTTCAACATCTGAATTCAGCAGAACATAATAGTCGGCATCCACGTGTTTGAGCGCTTCATTGTAGCCGCCTGCAAAACCATAATTTTTCTGGTTGATGATGATTTTGACTTCCGGGAAACGCTCTTTTAAAAAAGAGACTGAATCATCGGAGGAATGGTTATCGGCAACAATGATGTCGGCCGCATCCCGGCTGTGACGAATCACGCCGGGTAAAAACTTTTCTAAAAAAGATTTACCGTTCCAGTTGAGAATGACGACAGCGACCTTCATAAAGGAGATTAGAACCGCAAGATCAGTTAAAAAATCTGGTTAAGAAAATCCGGGAAAAGAATTAAGCCAGGAGATCAATGTGGGGTAATGAAATCTTCTTTTGCCTTACTTTTCAGGTTTCCGTTGGAGTTGCCGTCGTGGCTGTAATCATCACCGCGATCGATGTTTCCGAACATGGAGTTGGACTTTGATTCGGAGATGAGTCGCATCTGCCAGTTCGCATCATAAAATTCACCCCGCGCAGTGGAATGAATCAGTTCAAAGCAATTGTTGGTAAGGTTACGCGACATGAAAACGAACTTGACATTCGACTGATCCATGGTTTTATAATAGTGCCAGATTTCATAGGGATAAGCTGCTCCTTCATAATAATTTTTATCGATGGAGTTAGGCTCTCCATATTGCAGGTAAATCCGGCCGCGATCCGATTCATAGCCTTTCCCCGATACGCATTTGAAATCAGCATTCACTTTATCCACTTCAGTTTTATAATTCAGCCAGGCCTGTTCAGGGTTCTGTGCACTCCGCTTCGACCAGAAATAATAAAAGAACTGCTGCATGGATTCCAGGTTGTTGAACTTCATCTGGTTTTCCTCAACGGTCACTTCAAACTGTGCGGAAATAGGATAGAGGGATGAAATGTAATCCGACAACGTATCCTTATTGGTCATGTAGGAAACAAAAGTATTGTCAATTTTAATGGTGGAAAGATCATCGGCATTCAATTCCTTTTCCATGGGCTTGCTTCTTTGGAAGAACTTGTTTTTGGAAGCAAGCAGCTTGTTGGTTTTGTCGCGTACTTCAATCTCCAGGTAATAATTTCCTGAAGAAACATCTTCCATCGGCAATTCAGCAATCAGGCTGCTGACGGACGATGCTTTTTGTTTTTTAAAACCAGCGATGTTGTTGATCACCTTCTTGTTCTGGTGTCCTGAAATAGCATACGTGACCAGGATGTCCTCATCGCCGGCAACATCTTTTGTATGGTATATTTCCGCATAAAATTTTAATGATCCTGAATTTTTCGGAAAGTAATTATTCACATAAGGAATCACATCATACCCGCTTTTTGTAAACGAGCCAGCTTGTTCAGCCGGTTTGAAAGATTCCAAAAACTCAATATCAGAAATGGATGGCTGGGAAGGAGAATAATTAATGGAAATATTTTCTGTAGATAGGTAACTCTGTTCGGCTGAATGCTTATCCGTAATTTTTAATTCGAGAACATAATCCCCGTTCGGAAGTTGAACTCTTTGCTGGTCGATGAAATCAGGAAAAGCCAGGTTGCTGTCGGAAACTTCCGGGCTGAGTAAATTGTACTTGTCAAAATAAACAACCTTGTCGTGTTGTTTATAGGTCCATTGAACTTCTATTTTCCCCTGCCATTTTTGTCCGGCATTTTGAGTGAACACTGCCGAATTTCCGAGGACATCGATGTACGTTTCAATGTAAGGGCTTTTGCCGGGCTGATCAAAAGTACAATAAGAAAAAAGTGCATTCAGGTGTTTCCCATGAGTCTGAAGCATGCTGAATGAAAACAACGCAAGTACAATCGCGATCTTTTTCATGGTGAAGTGGTTTGATCCTGTAAAGTTACTAAAAGCAAAATGCAAATCACCAGGCTGAAGTGTTAAATGTCAGGAATTTGTAAAACGAAAAATGAACAGGAAATCATTTCCGGCCGGTTTTTTCCGACTTGAGCACAGCTTACTGATCATAAAAATCTTTTCGCTTGATCAGTTTCAGATCCTGGAGTATGGATGATTTGACATTGATCTGGAAAAAATAGCTTTCCTGGAAACCGAAAGGAATCCAGTTCAGGTGCATCTCCCAGCAATGAAGATCACGGAAAATGTTCACATTGAAACTGGTGATTTTATTGTTCGTGATGTCGTACCATGAACTGAATCCGACCTTCCATTTCGAAGTCAGGTTCACATCGCCATTCATCGAAACCGATTGCGTGGCAGATGCCATGAGATTTCCTCTTTTGTTATAACTGTAAGTGTAATTCACATTCAGGCTGTACGGGATGTTGAAGTCCACGTAATCTTCCGGATGCTCGTTGATGCCGGATAACTGCTGCGTGGTATACTTTGAACTTGTTTTTTCTCCTTTCGAATTGTTCAGTGAAAAATTCAACGCAACATTCGCATTCGTGAGGCGGGCGAAACGCTTGTCTACATCATGCTGGAACCGGTTGTAATCATTGTTGTTTGCATCAAACGCATAAGGATCATAAGTGGTTCCGAAACTCAGGTTCAGCTTGTCGAACAACGTTGTGTTGCCGCGGACACCGATCACGGAGAGTCTCATCGAATCGGCCACCAGGTTGTAACTGGCGCCGATGTTCAGGTTTTCAAGCAGTTTGATTTTCTTCAACGTCGCCCCGGTATCGGAATTTGTCCTGACTTTCATCTCCAGGTTGTTGCCGAGATTGAGACTGACGCTTCCGTATTTTCCATTCGACGGACTTCCATACACGGTCCTTTCAAAAATGGAATACGTGCGCGTATGTTTCAGCGTATCGTACTGGTAGGTTTTGTAATATCCATAGGAAGGAAGTCCGAAATCGGGACGGTAACTGATTCCCACAGTCGGCGTGAACACATGCCGGATGGCTGCCACCGGACCTTTGGTAAACTGGTACATTCCATACATGCGGGTTGACAAAGAAGCGGAAGTACTGTAATCAAACGGAGCCACCAGTTTATTTACAATGGTGGTGTCCACCTTTTTCTTTACATCGTTCCATTGGTAATCAATGGTCTTGAAATACCACCGGTCCATGAAGTTGATCGAAGGAGATAGGTTGAAGTAACTGAGAATTTTGAATGTGGTGGAGATCGGGATGTTGTGCTGAATTCCGTTTTTCATTTCACTGAGCGATTCCTTCCGGAACAGCAATGAATCTTTTGTGCTGATGTAATTGGTCGCCGACATCGTGTACGTGGTGCCGATCCGTTCATACCATTTTTCTGCGCCAACACTTTCTTTCCGCTTGAATGGAAACAATCTTGCAATTCCGAAGCTGAGATCGGGAGCGTGTATGTTCACATCATGCGTAAGCGTGTTCTGATCGTGGCGTAAACCGGCCGTCAGGTTATACTGTTCGCCCCATCTCTTTGAATACTGGATGTTCGACTGGAAGGTGTTCGAAAGAAAATTATTGACGTTGCTGGATAAAACATTCCGGTAAAAACTGCTGGTTCCTGCCGTGACATCGGCGCTGAAACTGCTGCTGGGCCTTGCTTTCGGATCCTGCACATGATTCCACCTGAACTGGAAATTCTTTTGCGTGGAGTAATCAGGTAGTTCGGGTTCGCTGTTGACGGTGTACAAATAACTGACCTGGAAATTCCCGCGGTACTTATACCGTTTGGCATACACCGAACTTCCGAACAGGTTGTAGCTGCCCTTCGTAAAAATATCCGATGTCAGTGCAAAATTGAAGTAGTCGTTGATGCCTAAATAATACCCGATGTGCTGAAGAAAAAAACCGCGGTTCACCGATTCACCGATGCTTGGAAAGATCAGCCCCGAACTTCTCCCTTTTTTGTTTGGGAAAAAACCAAACGGAATGAGCAGGGGAGTGGGAACGCTTTCAATATTTAAAAAGGCCGGGCCGGTGACAATCTTATTGTTGTTGATGACTTTCAGTTTCCTTGACGCGATGGAATAATGAGGAACGTCCAGGTCGCAGGTGGTGAACTGTCCGTTGCGGATGAAAAAATTATTTTCAGGATCTTTCTTTACGACATCACCATGGATGTATCCTTCACCTTCTTTTGTGATCACATAAGCAATCTTCCCTTTCTTCGAATCGAAATTGTAACGGATGGTATTGGATTTGAAATTTTGCCCGGCTTCCGAAAATTCAGGCTTCCCTTTCAACACTCCCAGCGAATCCGCCGACCCTTCGGCATACAATTCCTTTTTATTGAAATCGATCCGGATGAAATCTGCTTTCAGGTGAAGGTCTTCGTAATCAACGGTGGCGCTGCCATACAGGTTCACCACTTCCTCCGTAAGGTCGGTGATGATGGAGTCGCGCGAATGGTATTTGACCTTTGCTTTGAGACTTTCCGTGTCCATTGTGGAATCAGGATGAATCCATACAGAATCTTTTTTGACGTTTGTTTCCACTGAAAAAGTATCCAAAACGGATGATGGAATGTTCGCAGATGAACCAACAACTTCATGTTGAAAAAGAGTGAACAGGCACACGAAGAACCCTGGCGATATTTTGAGTAATTTAGACAACAATTTTTTTAAGAAAGAAGTGCTCCTGATTTTGTTGTCAAAACTAACTAAAAAAATAAATCTGAATTTGAAACGCCCCGGTATCGTCATTCTCTTGGGTGTGGTGTTGCTGCTGGCTTCTTCTTTCATCCCTCCACACAGGTATTCGTATGTCTTGAAAAAAGTGGTGATCGATGCCGGGCATGGAGGTCATGATTCAGGTTGCCTGGGAAAAAAAACGAAGGAAAAGGATGTAGCCCTCGCCATTGCTTTAAAACTTGGTGAATACATTGAAGCGAATTTTAAAGATGTGAAAGTGATCTATACCCGGAAAACGGACGTGTTCGTTGAATTGTTTGAACGGGCTGCCATCGCCAACAACGCAAAAGCCGACCTTTTTATTTGTATCCATTGCAACTCAGCCTGTGTGTATGATAAGAGAAAAAAGAAGGACATCTGCAACGATGAACCGAACGGCGTCGAAACGTGGGTGATGGGATTGCATAAATCGGAAGCCAACCTCGATGTCGCCAAACGGGAAAACAAAGTAGTCCTCCTCGAAAAGGACTATAAGAAACAATACGATGGCTTTGATCCGAATTCTCCGGAAGCCAATATTATTTTCTCTCTTTACCAGAATACCTTCCTCGATCAAAGTCTTCATTTCGCTTCCAATGTGGAAGAGGAAACCGGGAAAAAGGGAAGGGAAAAAAGAGGAGTGAAGCAGGCTGGCTTCCTGGTGCTTTATAAGACGTATATGCCGAGTGTTCTCATCGAAACCGGTTTCCTGTCGAACCTGGAGGAAGAAAAATATCTTTCTTCTGAAAAAGGCCAGGATAACATGGCGCATTCCATTTTCAACGCTTTCAGAAACTATAAAAATTCTGTTGAGAGTAATACCGGTGATCGTAATGCCGATGAAGTACCTCTGAAACAAATGGTGAAGCCGGGTGAAGATACGGCTATGAAGGCTGACCGGGAGAAAGATTCAATTCCTACCGTTCAGAAAACAGAACCGGAGGAAAAAATGAATGCTGATCATGAGAAGAATCCCGGACCCCTTCAACCCAAAAAAGATGAATTGATATTTGCTGTTCAATTGGTTTTGTCGCCGGGAAAACTTCCCGCAGGCGACAGGAAACTCAAAGGAATGAAGGACATCCGTGAAGAAAAGGCAGGTGGAACCTATAAATACAGTTCGGGAAATTTCACTTCGTTGAATGATGCCATCAGCTACCAGGGGAAAATGAGAGAGAAGGGATTCAAAGATGCCTTTGTGATTGCTTTCAGGAATGGAGCCCGGATCAGCATGAAAGAAGCGAGGGAAATTTTACTGAAGAAATAATACCGACGTAAGAATATGAGTTTTCAAAAATCCGGTTCAAAAAAAATATCTACTTTTAAAAACTTTTCCGGCCTTGCCGGAAGTTCCGGTCGACGGTGAAAAAAAATCCATGAGGAAGAAAAATTAGTTATGAAAGTATCGAGGGAAATTAAAATAGGAATCATTGTCATCACCGGGATCATCCTGCTGTTCTGGGGCATCAATTACCTCAAGGGCAAGGACTTTTTTACCAGTCAGAAACTTGTTTTCGCCGTCTATGACAGGGTCGACGGACTTGCTCCTTCCAATCCCGTACAGGTGAACGGATTAAAAATCGGTTTGGTGAAAAGTCTTTACCTGCTGCCCGACCATTCAGGAAGAATTGTGGTCAGCATGCACATCACTCATGACGTTTTGATTCCGAAAAATTCGGTCGCTGAAATTTTTGGTACCGATTTGCTTGGATCAAAAGCCATCCGCTTTGTATTTGGCGACAGCAAAGACGATGTAAAAAATGGCGATACGCTTGCCGCGGGAATTGAAAAAAGTCTCTCGCAGGAAGTGAGTGCTCAGGTTGTTCCCATCAAACAAAAAGCGGAAAATCTGCTTTCGTCTTTCGATTCAGTCCTGGCTGTGGTGAGGGATGTGTTCAATGAAAGCACGAAAGAAAATCTGCGAAAATCTTTTGAGAGCATTTCCAACTCGCTCACGTCCATTCAGAATGTGGCCGGCAACCTCGACACCGTGTTGAGGAAGGAAGGAAAACTAAAAAATATTTTTGATGACGTGTCATCCATCATGGCGAACATCAAAAACAACAACGAGAAAATTTCGTCCATCATCAGTAATTTTTCTGCCATCTCCGATACGCTGGCAAGAGCCAATATTGCACTCACGCTCGACAACACGAGAAAAACGCTTGAGCAAACTTCATCGTTGTTCCAGAAAATAAATAAGGGCGAAGGGACGATGGGACAACTGGCAACGAACGACAGTTTGTATATAAACCTGAATGCTACAGCCCGCGACCTCGATGTGTTGCTGAAAGATTTTAATGAAAACCCGAAACGTTACATCGGGTTGTCGTTGATATCAATCGGGGGAAAGAAAAAGAAAACGCATTGATGTCGATGCATTGTGCAGATTGTATTTCGACAAAAAATATCAGCTGACAAAAGAAAAAGTTCAATAAACCCATTGCAGTGATTGCCCAGGTTATTTTTATTCTGCTTCTCGTTTCCGGATCCGTTTTATTCACCATAAATGTCCGGAAGATCATCCGCAACATTCGTTTGGGAAAAGAGTTGGATCTCAGTGACCGGCCGAAGGAAAGATGGATGACCATGATCCGGGTTGCATTGGGACAAAGTAAAATGGTGGTCCGCCCGGTGGCCGGCATCCTCCATATTTTTGTTTACGCCGGGTTCATCATCATCAACATCGAAGTGCTGGAGATCATCGCTGACGGAGCACTTGGAACGCACCGTGCCTTTTCATTTTTCGGTTCGCTCTATAATCTATTGATAGGAAGCTTTGAAGTTCTTGCGTTGTCGGTACTTTCAGGTTGTGCTGTTTTTCTCATCCGTAGAAATGTTCTCAGGCTGAAAAGATTCCGGATGCGCGAAATGACGAGCTGGCCGAGAACGGATGCGAATCTGATTTTGATTACGGAGATTTTACTGATGTCTGCCTTTTTAATTATGAATGCTGCTGATAGCGTACTTCAGTCAAGATCATTCGAACATTATATACAGGCCGGTGCATTTCCCGTTTCTTCTTTGTTCAGCGGAATCTTTTCATCCATGTCAAACGAATCACTGGCGCTTACAGAACGCTGCTGCTGGTGGTTTCACATCGTCGGCATCATGGCTTTCCTGAATTACATACCGTACTCCGAAGGTTCACGAATATGAATTCCGTTACCCAGGAAGTGAAGTTGATGCTCGATCCTTCTGCAACTGCTCCGGCTGATTATATTCCTCCTGTTGGCTTCGGCGCCAAAGATGTCTATGATCTCACCTGGAAAAACCTGATGGATGCTTATTCCTGTACAGAGTGCGGAAGATGTTCCAGCGTTTGTCCTGCCAACCAGACCGGGAAACTTTTATCTCCACGGAAAATCATGATGGATACGCGCGACCGCCTCGAAGAAGTCGGTAGAAACATCGACAAACATGGCGCTGATTTCCGCGATGAAAAAAACCTGTTCAGTTACATCACCGAAGAAGAACTGTGGGCCTGTACCAGTTGCAATGCCTGTACGGATGCCTGTCCTGTCAATATTGATCCGCTGAACATCATTATTGACATGAGAAGATACCTGGTGATGGAACAGTCGAAGGTTCCTTCCGGACTGGCAACGATGTTCAGTAAAATCGAAAACAACGGTGCGCCATGGCAGTTTGCACAGGCCGACCGGTTCCAATGGGCGGAGAACATTAATACTGATTGACGATGAATTTTAAAGTTGAAACCATAGCAGATTACACGACGCGTAACGAAACTCCCGAAATTCTTTTTTGGGTTGGTTGTGCCGGTAGTTTTGATGAACGCGCACAGAAGATTACTAAAGCGGTTGCGAAAATTCTTTATCATGCCGGAATAAAGTTTGCTGTCCTGGGAACAGAAGAAAGCTGTACAGGTGATCCTGCGAAAAGAGCCGGCAATGAATTTCTTTTCCAGATGCAGGCGATGATGAACATCCAGGTTCTCAATGGTTATGGGATTACAAAAATTGTTACGGCCTGTCCGCATTGCTATAATACCTTAAAGAATGAGTACCCGGCTTTGGGAGGAACATACGATGTGATTCATCACTCTCAACTCATTCAACAGCTGATTGACGATGGCAAGCTGGTGATAGAAGGCGGTGAATTCAAAGGAAAAAAAATTACGTTTCATGATTCTTGTTACCTTGGACGAGGCAATGGCGTGTATGAAGCTCCACGAAGGGTGATTGAAAAACTGGATGCTGAACTTTCTGAAATGAAACGATCCCGTGAGAAGGGGTTTTGTTGTGGCGCCGGCGGCGCACAGATGTTCAAAGAGCCAGAGAAAGGGTCAAAGGATGTGAACGTGGAACGAACGGAAGAAGCGTTGTCGCTGAATCCTGATGTGATCGCCGTTGGCTGTCCTTTTTGTATGACGATGATGACCGATGGTGTGAAAAATTTTAATAAGGAACAGGAAGTAAAAGTTCTCGATATCGCAGAGCTGATCGCGTCTGCAAATGATCTGTAACATGGTAGTGTCTCATTCTGGATTTCTCTTTAAAAAAAATTACGCGCATGGCGCCTTTGCGTGAAATATTTTTTTGAAAAAATAAGAGTGATTATTGAACTCAGCGCCCTCTGCTTCTCTGCGTCCCCTGCGTGAAATAATTTTCCAAGGAAGAATGAGGAATTAAGAATTAAACTCTGCGACGTGGCTCCTCGTGAAAAAAATTTCTCGCAGATCGCAAAGGAAGAAATTATTATCATCAAACAGATCAGCTAAACATAAACTCAACCTTATCTTGAAATGGGAAACTCCATCCAGATCCGGCCGATTGGTTTTGTCATCAACGACAGGAAAACTCCGGAAGATTATTGCTGGGGAGAAGTAGTCTCTGAAATAAAGCTCGTTGATTTATTTTCGGTAGAATGCCTCGATGGCATTGAAAATTTTTCTCACCTCGAAATCATCTTTCATTTTCACTTGCTAAAAGATGAAGACGTCGTTTTTGATTTACGGCATCCACGGAACAACAAACAATACCCGCTTACCGGAATTTTCGCACAGCGTGGAAGAGCCAGGCCGAATAAACTCGGAGCTACCATTGTTGAGCTGGTAAAGCGGGAAGGCCGTTCGTTGTTTGTGAAAGGCCTCGATGCCATTGATGGAACACCGGTTGTGGATATCAAACCGGTTATGAAAGAATTTCTTCCACGGGATGCTGTTAAACAGCCGGAATGGTCAACCGACCTCATGAAAAATTACTGGAAATAATTTCCGGAACGTTTCTTTATTGAACCCGGCTGATTATCTTTACGGTAAACAAAACCGTCATCCATGAAAAATAGATACCTTATTCTTGCCTCCTGTTTTTATTTTTTACTTCAAAGCTTGTCATCGCAGGCACAGATAACGATTGCCAGCGGCGACCTGCCAGCGGCAAATGATACGTTTCGTGTCAGCATCGGCCAGGCATTTACAGGAATGGATCCGGCTCTTACCGGAGCGAATTATACATGGGATTATTCTCAGTTGACTTCCGCTTCACAAACTACGGATACATTTGTTTCGATCCTGTCAACCGGGCTTTATGCATTTGCATTCTTCGGTTCTTCGTATGCTTTGAAATCGAATACGGCACCAGTCAATCTCGGGGCACTGACGATCGATTATCAATACGATTTTTTTAAAAAGACATCTTCCTCTTATGTAGAGACCGGCATGGGTGCGAACCTGAATGGTTTTCCGTTGCCGATCGTATTCAATCCGAAGGACACGATTTATCGTTTGCCTTTGCATTACAATAATACGGGCATTTGTTCTTCAGCATTTGCTGTCACAGTACCGAGCCTCGGATACTATGGCGGACATAAAACAAGGATTGATACGGTTGACGGCTGGGGAACACTAACGACTCCTTTCGGAACCTTCTCAGCGCTGCGTATTAAATCCATGATCAGCGAAACGGATTCCATTCATATTGATACGTTCAACATAGGATTTAATATTCCTCGTCCTGTTGTTACCGAATACAAATGGCTTGGAAACGGACAGGGAATGCCGATTCTGCAGATCAATACCAATGGTGCATTTGTAAACCAGATCATTTACCTCGACAGCGTGCATGTAAGTCCGCTTGCAGTTTTACCGGTAAAAAATGAACGGGAAGATTTTGCCTTGTATCCGAATCCATCATCCGGAAATTTTTTCATTCGTTTTAATCTCGATAAGAACGTTGATGTTTCGGTGGAAGTTCTGAATCTTTTGGGTGAAAGTATTTTTTCCAATCACTATAAGAACCGACCACCCGGTGAAAATTTTCTTTGGATTGATTTACCCGGAAAAAATATTTCTGCCGGAACGTATCTCGTCAAATTGAAAGCCGGCGAACGAAATTATCAGAAGCAGTTGGTGGTTGCTGAGTAGGGATGTGTTATATCATTTAATAACCAGCCATTGAATTGAATCATGACTAATACAGTACAAAAGTTATACAGCGAATTCAGGTCGGCAATTGAACATTCACCTGACAGTACACTTGATTTCTTTACACAGAATTCAATTTTGCTTAAAAACATCAAATCGTTTCAAATCGGTTTTGAGTTGGATCTTTATATTCAACTTGCCTGGCAACATTTAAACGCTTTATACAAGAAGAACAGGTTCAACGATACTGCTGACAACGCCATAAAGTATTTACAGATTGTTGACGGTGAAATTGAACGACTTAATTTGTATTCACTCAAGGGTAACTGGTATTTCGGACTTTTATTAATGAGACTATGATTTCAGAAGTGGCCGAAGGCGGCGCACTGAAATCATTAAGTCGAATTAATCCCGAGCAACGTCGAGGGATCTGGTCAATACCCCACAGCTCTGCTGCGGAAAATGAAATTCATATTGATACCTCAAGCTTGCTGCGGGGTCATTCATGTTTTAAAGGAATGTCAACATGCCAACTTCGTGATTATAAAACTTCCACTCCTGTTTTCAAAACAACTTGTTGAACTCGACACTAAGAATGAAAATTATAAAAAAATGGTAGAGCTACTCGCAGTATTGTCAACGAATTTGGATTACAAAAAACAATTACCATTATTAGCTTCATTTCCGCCTCGGCGGAGGTATTACACAGCAATAGCGGTTGAAAACATGAAGGGAAGGCTTGTGGCATTTGTATGTTTTCAATCCGCGGTTTTTTGAAGTGTGGGAAGGAGCGAAGGAGAAAAAATTGCCTTGTAACGCATGATTCTTTTGGTTCCTTTTCTTCTAAAGAAAAGGAACGTTATAGAAAATATCATTCTCCGCTAAGGTAGCCTTCAAACGATACCTGTGCGAACGATTGCAGCGCTTTTTGTATTTCCCTAAAATCCCGCCATCCAAAACTTACATGCACTGATCATTTTCGGCAACAATAATATTGACTGGATTTTTTTTGAAGGTTATCGGAAGCCTTAGAACAGTTCAAAAGAAAATACCATTCTCTAAATTTACCGGCAGAATTGCCTTCATCCCGACCTGTAATCGGTCTTTCTTTCACGACATTGTGAAATTCCTATCTTTACTAACTACTTTAAAAACAAAAACAATGAAAACAAAACTACTTCTCATCCTGTTACTCTCTGCCTTTGGCAGCATGAACATGAATGCCCAGGTGACTTTTGAAAAAACTTATGGCGGCGGAGCGCCGGAGGAAGGGAGTTCGGTTCGGCAAACTTTTGATGGAGGATATATCATGGCCGGTTTCACCCAAAGTTTCGGAGTGAATTCAGTGGATGATTTTTACCTCGTAAAAACAGATGCTAATGGCGATACGCTGTGGACAAAAACGTATGGAGGAGCTTCGTACGACAAAGCATATTCCGTTGAACAAACCAGCGACAGCGGATATATAATAACAGGTATGACCAGCAGTTTCACGGCAGGGCTGGAAGATGTTTACCTGGTCAAAACCGATAAAGACGGAGTATTGCTCTGGTCAAAAACGTACGGAGGAAACCTGGGTGGCACAGGGAATTCGGTTAAGCAAACTACCGATGGCGGATACATTATCGGCGGAACAAAAGTCAATTCAGGTGGCATACATGATATGGTGCTCATTAAAACCGACGCAGCCGGAGATACACTCTGGACCAGAACTTATGGCGGTGGTGGTGATGATTATGGTTTTTCTGTTGTGCAAAGTTATGACGGGGGTTATATGCTTGCCGGAGGCGGAAGTACAACAGGTGTATATTTAATAAAGACCAACTCCGTTGGAGATACTCTCTGGACAAATACCAGCTATGTTACGGGAGGTCCTCCACATCTGAATATCCCTTATTCCATTCAGCAAACAGCCGACAGCGGGTACATTGTTGCAGGCATTACGTATGGTGCAACCGGCCTGGATATGTATGTACGCAAAACCGATAGCAGCGGCACCCTGCAATGGGCAAACATATACGCAGGAGCAAGCAATGATTATGCGTTGTCGATTCAGCAAACCACTGATGGCGGATATATTATGGGCGGATGGTCACAGAGTTTTTCGGGCTATCACAGTACTGTCCTGAGGATGGATGCAGTGGGCGATACACTCTGGACAAGAATTTTTAACGGAGGAGGGACATCGTACGGTTATTCCGTCAGGCAAACTGCTGACGGTGGATTTATTTTTCTCGGCACGGCAGCGCAGGAGATGTATTTGGTAAAGATGGACGCCAACGGAAACAGCGGATGTAGCCAGGGTTATGCTTCGGCCACAACAACACCTGCTACCCATACTGCAACTCCTTTCACATCCATTTCTTCGGGCGGTACCGTTACAACTCCTGCTACACTTGTACATAGCGGAAGCATTGTTAATACGCTATGCTTTACCGTTGGCATTCATGACATAGCAGATAAAAATACGCTCCTGGTTTATCCCAATCCCTTCACCGATGAACTCTTCATTAAGGGAACCAATCAGAATGGTATGATCCTTATTTTTGATTACACAGGAAAGGAAATCGCACGGCAAAAGTCTTTGAATGCTGAAACAAAAATCAACACCGAAAAATTATTGCCCGGTTTTTATTTGCTCAACTATATGGATGGAGATAAAACGGCGAACACTAAACTTTTGAAATTCTAATTCCATTACACAATATAAAATAATCCAATCCGCCTTGGCAGAGGTATGATGCCGATAGGTGTCCCGATTATTATCGGGAGACTATTACAGGTACCGTATCAGAATAAATTTCTTAATTCGCAATTTTAAATCCGCAATCTGAAATTATTAAGCCCGGGTTCATGTGGATACAATAAATAAAAATCCGGCTGCCATCTTTTTCAAAGACTGACAGCCGGATTTAAGTTTCAATGAATTATTGTTTGATCAGCTTCCTCACGATGTTATTCTTACCGGTATTCAGGTGAATCATATAAATTCCGGAAGGATAAGTACTCAGGTCGAGAACTTCTTTTACTTCCCGGTTTCCGTTGGTTTGAATATTTTTCTCCCGGATTTTTTCTCCAAGTGAATTATATATCTGCAACGTGACAACAGGCTGATTGGAGAAGAACTGAAGTACGGCCTGGTTGATTGCCGGGTTAGGAGTCAATGAAATTCCCTCGTTCGAAACCAACTCACCAATTCCTGAAACAACGATGGCATGAACAACCGTATCGGGATCGCATGTGCCGCTGTTGGCGATTAACGTTACGTAATACGTGCTGTCGGATGTAAAGGTATACGTCGGGCTGGTGGAGACACTGAAACTACCATCTCCAAAATCCCAGAAATAGGATACAGCGCCAGTGGAATTATTAGTGAAGTGAACGGTATGTCCGGTAATCGAAAATGAAAATGCTGCCGTTGGCTGATTGAATACCGAAACATGTACCGTATCGTGGAGCTGGCAGCCTCCATTGTTATTGGTAACCTGGAGAATAATTGTGGAGCCGGTTGATGGCAACAAGTGCTGCGACGTAGTCGTATCGCCGCTTGGTGACCATAGGTATGAATAATTGCCTCCGAATCCTCCGACCTGTGTTTGGATAATGAGTGAATCGCCGGCACAGATTGAATCACCTGGGTTTACCGTCATTGTAACGTTCGGAGAATTCGCTCTTCTGACACGGATGGTATCACTGGCAGAACATCCTCCTGCATTGGTGGCAGTTACTGTATAAAGAACACTTCCGCCGCCCGGGCCTCCGCCTGTAGGAGTTGAGTAAACGGTGTCGCCTGTTGTTGTATTCAAGCCGTTTGCAGGAGACCATGTATAGGTAATAGCTCCCGTTGCATTCACAACAAGCATGATGGAGTCGCCGCCGGTGCAATACAAAGCATTATTAGAAGCAGAAATGGAAGTGATGCTTGGAATACTGCCGGTGATCACATGAATGCGGATGGAGTCAGTATAAGGGCATCCCCAGTTGTTCACCACGTTCACGGTGTAAGTTCCATCAGCAGTTGGTGTATCGGTAGTGGATTGTGTTGCATCACCTGTTGGTGTCCATAGATAACTGGTAATTGCCGGTTGTCCGCCGGCCGGATTGGCATTTAACGTAACCTGCTGGCCTGAACAAATCGTGTCGTTGGGATTGGCCTGGATGGTTACTGTTGAAGTTGAATGAACGGTAACACCGATGGAATCTCTTGCAGAGCATCCCGAACCGTTGGTTCCTGTTACCGTGTACATGACGAAAGTTCCAGGGTTACCGGCAGGAGAAGCAAGAACAGTATCACCGGTAGTGGTGTTTAATCCGGTAGCAGGACTCCATGAATAATACGTAGCTCCGGTGGCAATGATTTCAACCGGTTGGCCGGCGCAGGCATTACCATTGTTCGATTCTGAAAGTGTCAAAACCGGTACCGGGTTCGCATCAACGGTTACCTGGATAACAGCAGTGGAGTCAGATAAGCCTGAGTTGGAACAGGTGAGCAGGCAATAGTAATATGTGGTGGCAGTAATGGTTCCTGTAGAGATGTTGGCAACACTGGTTCCGAAATCTGTCCACGGACCTGTTGCTGAAGAAGAATATTTCCACTGATAGGAAATTCCCATATCCGTTGTTTGTCCGTTAAGCGACAAAAGAGTCGAGCCGCTTCCTCCGCAAATAATGGTGTCAAGAGCGCTGATGGTTCCCGGTGTCGGTGTGCCTGAACAGGCCGTAGGATAAGCATCCCATTGAACATCATCAATGAAAATATTATTTCCTTGTGTTGAGCCACTGGAACCGCGGAAGAGAATGTAATTTGTGTTGGAACTGAAACCGGATGGAATAGGAAAAGAATATTGATACCAGCCATTCGTTGCTGCGGTATCAGGATAATTCAGTTGTCTTGACCTGGCAACCATTCCCAATTGCGTTGCTCCGTTCAAATCGGGAGTTGAGTTCACAAACAAGGTGATCATGTCGAGAACAGTTGGTGCGCCGTCGTCCCGGAAAATCCAGAAACTTACGGCAGGTGTACTCACACCTCTTGCAGAATAATCGATCACCGGTGTGGAAATCGTTTGAATGGTACTGGGCTGAGCATTCCGGCTTGCGAACCTCGCCATGGCCGTGTCGGTGTGTGGCAAACATGTCGGAAAAGTTCCGGTAAGTCTCCGGCTCCATAAATTCGTGGTGCCAACCGCAGTCCATCCGGTAGGTAAGAATGTGGTGCTTTCAAATCCTTCTGTGTAGGTGATTTGCGCCGATACAAAATTAGTGACTGACGCAACAGACAACAGGCATATTAAAAGACTGATGTTAAGTAGTAATTGTTTTTTCATTTGGTGTTTTGGTTTTAGTTTTAAAAGGGGTTTAAAGTTTCAAAAACAATCTGACATGTAGATGAATTTTTTGATGTTTTTTCCGTAATTAAAAAGGAATCGATTTTGAATCGTTTGATAGTGACATAAGCAATTCGTCTCACCGGGTAACCTGCCCTTTAGGCTTCGATTATTAGATCAAAGTAATCGAAAATCTTACACTTTCAATGGATTAGGTAACATCGGGATTGAATGTGCGTTTCCATATAAGCAACAATCTATCAAAGTCATGGAAAAACAAAAACGTAACCGGAAGTCACTATCCCAAAAAACAAGGCTGAAGTCATCCTTCCGAATCATTCTTTTCAGTGGCCTTGCCATCGTTATGATTTTCTCAATCCTGTTCATCTATAATATGATTGGTACTTCCAAAAAATCGATGGCTGAATTGGGCAAGCATGGTTCCATCACTGTATCCACAGCGAACACGATCTTAAATGAATTCACAACGCTTTCGTCCAATGCTTCAACAGGAGCAACTTCCATTACTGTTGCTGCTTCATCCATGAATGCGAATGGCCGGTTCTCCGGGAGTTTATCAGTGGGAGAATTAATCATGATCATCCAGATGCAGGGTGCAACCATGACAACTTCCAGTTCAACATCATCCACATGGGGAGCGGTTTCAGCATACAACAATGCAGGAAAATTTGAGTTTGCAGAAGTTGCTGATGTTCCCAACGCCACCACGATCACCCTGGTTGCACCGTTAAAATATTCTTATACCAGCAGCGGAAAAGTACAGATCGTAAGGGTGCCGCGCTATACGACATTTACGATTAACGCCGGCGCATCGGTGACAACGGATGCATGGAATGGAAGCACAGGTGGCATTGTAGCCATTGAAGCAAACAATTCAACTACCATCAACGGAACCATTGATGTTTCCGGTAAAGGATTCAGGGGTGGCACAGTACAGAACAATTCCACCTGTTGCAGCCGTGGAGCAAACAGTTCAACCTATGCAACTGCTACGGTTACAGCAGCAGCAGAAAAAGGCGAAGGAATCGGCGGAAACACTTCTACATACGATGGACTTGGAGGTCGCTACGGGCGCGGCGCTCCTGCAAACGGTGGTGGCGGCGGCAATTCACATAATGCTGCCGGTGGTGGTGGTTCCAATGGCGACAACGGTATCACCTGGAATGGTTTCGGTAATCCTGATACTACAACAGTTTCATCCTGGAAAACAGCGTGGGACTTAGATGGTGCAACAACTACATTTCACAAAAATATTTCTTCAGGAGGAGGAAGAGGAGGATACACGTACTCTTCCAGTAACCAAAATGCAACATCGAGAGGACCGACCAATTTTTTTTGGAGTGGTGATTATCGTGCGAACGTAGGCGGACTCGGCGGAAGGCCATTGAACAACAGCGGTGGCCGTATTTTTTTGGGCGGCGGCGGTGGTTCCGGTGATTCCAATAACGGAACGGGAACGTCCGGCGCAAACGGCGGTGGCATCGTATATATTTTAAGCGGTGGAACTGCCACAGGTACCGGTGCCATTAACGCCAACGGTGCTGATGCAGCAACCGCTACAGGAACCCTCACCGATGGTGATGCTGCGGGCGGCGGCGGCGGCGGCGGAACCGTTGTGGTTTTTACACAGGGCGCTTCAGTAAATAATTTGACCATCAATGCCAATGGCGGTGCCGGCGGAAACCAGACTATCACGTTTAACGAAGCTGAAGGTGCCGGTGGTGGTGGCGGCGGTGGTTATATTTCAATTACCAACCCTGGGAGCATTACCCGGAATGTAAATGGAGGAAGTAACGGAACAACGAATTCACCGGCAATGACAGAATTCCTTCCCAACGGTGCCACCAAAGGTGCAACGGGACTGTTCGTGCCTAACCCGGCTAATCCTTATTCCGGTACAGTGAGTCTTCCCGTTTCATTAAAAAGTTTTTCAGGAGAAGCCAAAGACAAAGTCATCATGCTGAACTGGATCACCGCATCGGAAGTGAACAACGATCATTTTACCATTGAGAAGAGCGCCGATGGTTATAATTTTTCTGAAACAGGAAGAGTACAGGGCAATGGCAACAGTACGATCGACAATGCATACTACTGGACGGATGAATCACCAATCCCGGGTGATAATTATTACAGGCTCACTCAAACTGACTATGATGGCATCATCAAAAAATTCAACCCGATCCGGGTAAATTTTTATTCGAGGCCCGATCGTTTACAAATAAATTTCATCGGCCCCAATCCTTTCGAAAGTAATCTTCGCGTGGAATATTATGCTGAATCATCTGATGTTATTGAAATCAGGCTGATCAATGCCAAAGGAATCGTCCTGCGCAACGACCGCATGATTGCATCGCGCGGAGTGAACTCATTCATCTATGGCGATATTGCTTCTCTTCAAAGAGGCATTTATTTTATTCAACTGGTAAACGGCGATGAGAAAACACCAGCCATCAAAGTGATTAAACAATAGCACAAAACGGGATCCAAACAAAAAGTCCTTCCGAAAATTTCCGGAAGGACTTTTTTTTGTTTCATGCAATCAGTCAAGAGCGTGGAAAGCAAGCAGCGGAATGTGTGTGTGAAAAGCCATGCGTTTGGTTTTGCTGCGGTTAAAAATTTTCTGGAAAAAAGTCCGGTGATGCATCGACATCACCAACATGTCGGCCCTGATTTCATCAAGGTATAAATTCAATCCGTCGATCACTTCCCTGTTTTCGAGAAGTTTGAACGACACTTTATCATATTTGCTGTCGGCAACCATACGTTCTTTGAAACTTTCAATTGCGTCAAATTCATAAGCCTTGTCAATTTCTCCGTTGGAGATGTGAAGCAGGATCACTTCTGCGCCCAGGTTCCGGGCGATCTCCACCACCTTTTCCACATTTTCAAAATCGTTGTACGCATAATCCGTTGCGAAAACAATTTTGTTGATTCCTTTGAAGGTGGCGTTCTCCGGGATGGCAAGCACGGGGCAGGAGACATCTTCCATGACGGCCGCTGTTATGCTGCCGATCAATACTTCCCGCAACCCGCTTGCTCCCTGTGTACCCATGATCACCAGGTCTGTTTTTTTATCCGCTGAAATGCGGACGATTTCATCTTCCGCATACCCCGCGCTTACCATGGTTTCGATTTCCATGCCCGGGTATTCACTTTCAAATTTTTCTTTCAGTTTTTTAATTCCCTTCTTCGCAGTCTTTTCAAGTTCTTCATCGGAAGGCATCACCACCGGCACATCGGAAGCAAATACCGGTAATACATACGAATGAAACAGGACTATTTTTGAATTCAATTTCCTGTTCATCTCAAGTGCAAAATGAATGGCATTGTCGGAGTTCTTTGAGAAGTCCGTGGGGATGAGAATTGTTTTCATAGGGTGGTTTTTGGTTTGGTTAATACCGGGTTATTAAAGCGATGCGCTGGAAGTCGGGAAGCATTCCGTTCTCCACAAAAATGATGTCGCCGTTGTTGAGGAGTACATGTTCGAGAACATCGTCAACGGCATCGGCGATGAGATTCAAACCTGTAACAGGAACGTCATCAATGATGATGTTGTAACTGTCGTCGCCGAAACGTGCCGGCTGGCGGTAATCTTTTTCCACGACAAGCAGGCGACCTCGCGCTTCCGTGGCTGCTTTCCAGACTTCTGCAATTCCTGCCGCATACGTGTCTTTGCTCACCGCTGTCGCCAGTTCAACCAGCGCATGATCCTGTTCTTTTTTCTCAATCGAATTCAATACCGGGCGAATGGCGGCAAGGAGTTCATTCGACGGGCTATGGTCGAAATTTCCCTCCACGTATCCCAGGATATTTTTTTTGTTCATGGTATGCTGCCTGAACAAACCCATCAGTTTGATGTCGCCCATGAGGATCACCGGTAAATTGGTGTGCCTGATTTCCCGTTCAAGAATTTCATCGATGAAATGCAAAAAGTTCCGGATGTTTTTTTCTTCGTATGCTTTCGTGTCAAGATAATCCCAGCCGGGAAAGGAATGTTCGTTCGTGACATCTTTTATATTTTCCGGCATGTCGGGCAATGGCGTGGTGACGAGTGAATTTCCGCTCCCGAGAAAAGTTTTTACACGGTTCTGTGAAATGGTAGTAAGCAGGTAACTTTTATTTTTTTTAGCTGAATAAATCAGGTCCCTGATTTCAAACGACTCATCCACGATTACTTTTTCAGAAACTGCAAATGGAAGATGGATGACCCGTTCATCGTTCGACGAAACATAAATGGCAATGCCTTGTGCAAGGTGATTAAAGTTGATGTTGTTCACGACGCGGTGGAGTTTATCCATCAGCAACTCTGTTTTCTGTTTGCTGTATTTTTGTTTCAGCTGATGCTCTGCATTTTTCAAAAGTGAAATCAGCCTTTCCCGGTCGGCTTTGAATTTCGGATACTGCGGGTTGGTGGAAAGGATAATGGAGATAGCAGGAAAAGCCTTCTGGCCAACCATGCTCTGTTTACTGATTGTCGTCATACATTCAATTTATTTTCAACTTACGTTGTATAAAAATATTCCTACACGACTATTAAACCTGTTTGGTAAAAATAAGTGCGAGGCTTAGTGGCTTAAATGACATACATCATTTCTAAATATGACGATGATCAGAGAAGAAAAAGCAGCATGATTCAAATTCATGAAAGTTATGAATGGCCTGCTGAAAATATATTTTTTCGTACCGGAACCTGTTCGAAGTTTTCCGGAAGATGTATTCGAAAATGTACGTTTTGGATCAAGGCGTTTTCCTTCGCTGAAATTTTTCAGGATACATTGATGACATAAATTAAGAGCGCTGAAGTCTGGTCAGCATGATTGCTGTCATTTCGCAGGATGTGCTGCCAGAATACTTTTGGTGAAATCGTATTCTTAAAACAAATCGTCATGAGCGAAGTGCATGATTACGTCGTTGGATTAACTTGGGACAAAGAACGCATTGGAACTCTTTCAGCTCCGGGCCTCGATGATCAGATTGTCGTGGCAACGCCGCCGCAGTTTCCAAAAGGAGTGGAAGGTATCTGGTCGCCGGAACATTTGTTCGTATCGGCCATCACCAGTTGTTTCATGACCACATTTCTTTCCATTGCCGAGAACTCAAAACTTCCGTTTACATCTTTTGAATGCAAAGGAAGCGGCAGTCTTGAAACCGTGAATGGAAAATACATGGTGAGTGAAGTAACTGTTTTTCCCAAAGTCGTAATCGCCGATGCAAAGGATCGTGACCGTACCGAACGCATCCTTCAGAAAACAGAAGCCAACTGCCTCATCTCAAATTCCGTTAAGTCAGCGATCATCATGAAAACGGAGGTGATCGTGGATGAAAATGCTATCGTTTGATTTTGATTGGGCATGAATAGAAAACCCGGCAAGTCTTGTAAACTACCGGGTTTGATTTTTTCAAAACGATAGCATCAGTTATTCAACATCACCGGCATCACCAGCATGAGAATATCTTCTTCGCTGTTTTTTCCGTCGGCCTGTGTAAGAATGCCTGCGCGGTTTGGCATCGACATTTCGATGTTCACCTGGTCGCTGTCGAGGTTGCTGAGCATCTCTGCCAGGAACCGCGCATTGAAACCGATTTCCATATCCTCGCCGGAATATTCACACGACAAACGTTCGTTTGCTTCGTTGGCGAAGTCAAGATCTTCGGCACTGATGTGCAATTCACTTCCGTTGATTTTGAGCCGGACCTGGTGCGTGGTCTTGTTCGAGAAAATGGAAACACGCCGCACGGAATTCAATAATGCCGAGCGATCAATCGTAAGCTTGTTCGGATTTTCAGCAGGAATAACTGCTTCGTAATTCGGGTATCTTCCGTCAATCAAACGGCAGATGAGTGAAATATTTCCGAATTCAAAAAATGCATTGTTCTCATTGTAGTTGATCATCAGCGATTGCTCTGTGCCGGTAAGGATGTTCTTCAGAAGAGTCAATGGTTTTTTCGGAAGAATAAAAGTTCCTTCGTTTTTCGATTTGGCATCGGTCCTTTTATATCGTACCAACTTGTGCGCATCCGTAGCGACAAACGTAAGGCTGTCCTTCTCCAGCTGACAAAACACGCCCGACATCACAGGGCGAAGTTCATCGTTGCCGGTAGCGAAAAGCGTTTTGTTGATGGCGTGAAGCATGACATCAGGTGAAAGCTCAATCGACCTGGTTCCTTCCATCACCGGGAGTTTCGGAAACTCTTCGCCGTCGAAACCGGTGAGTTTATATTTTCCGTAATCAGAACTGATCTCGATGCCGAATGTTTTTTCATCGATGCTGAACGTAAGCGGCTGCTCCGGAAATGTCTTCAATGTTTCGAGAAGTATTTTGGCCGGAACAGCGATCTTCCCGTTTGATTTGGCTTCCACGGTGAGCTTGCTGGTCATCGTGGTTTCAAGATCGGAAGCGGATATGGTCAGCGATCCTTTTTCGATGACGAAAAGAAAATTATCGAGAATAGGAAGCGGGTTGTTGGAGTTCAATACGCCGCTGATGGCCTGCAACTGTTTCAGAAGGCCGGAACTGGATACAATGAATTTCATGTAAGAATGGTTTTTACCTGTAACGGAAGATGGCATGTCAATCACAACATCATCTTTCAAATTTGAATTTTTGCTCATGGTTGACCTGGTTTATGAATGTGTGCTGAAAAAATAACAATACTGAAACCTTGCAAATATAAAATATTAGATGAAACGCAAAATTGATGTTGATAAAGAAATACTGCCTTATTTCTTTCTCCGGTCTGCGTTAAAGTCATCCAGTTGTCTGAAAATTTTTCCAAAGACGTAATACTGGATCACAACAAATTCGCTACCGTCGTTGATGAAAGCATACAACCGGTCGATGTCGTATTTCAGCGGTTTTCCTGATGAATCAGCCTGCGCCAGCGATCGCAGCGTCACCGGTTTCGGATAGGTGGTGATGCTTTTGGTCATGCCTCCGTTCGTGGTCACGCTGATGGTATTCACCGGTATCGTCGTTTTCAACGAGTCTCTTTGCCGGTCGGTGTATTCCACATCCCACGTTTCAAAGCAAAGGTTTCTGAAGAAAGAAAAATAGTTGATCAGCCCAACCGTATCAGGATGCTGAATGATTTTTTTTGTTTCCGGCGAAACCACGCGGAACTGGCGGCCCGACTGATCAATGGAAAAAGATTTTTCAGGGTCATGATAATAATGTACGGTGATATTTTTTATTTCATCAATGGCGTAGTCAAAGACCGTCATGCTGCGCCAGTCTTTCTCGAAAGGAGAATAACGTGGAGTCAGGTATCCCTGGAATCCCGGGATTTCGATGACGAAGGGCAAACCGGAATTTTCGATCAGCATAAACGTACCTAGCACATCGGCAGTTGATCCGCCCACATAATACACTTTCATCGGTTTACTTTCTCCGTTCTGATAGATTTCACATTTGATTCCGCTGGCCGCAATATCCCTGATCACGCCGTTATAACCGGCTTTTGCCACACGCGTTTTTACCGAAAGACTTTTAATGGTAGTCAGCAGCATTTTAATGGCGTCGGGTCTTGCCTGATATTTTCCATTTACCGACCATTGGAAATCACTCTTTCTTTCAAGAGTCACCATGCCCCCGTTTTTGTTGGCAAGAAAAATTTTCGTGACGGAACCGGTGTCGGCCACAGCGAAGTCATGGAGTTCCGGTCGTATGGTGCCATTCCTCGTCCTGTAAATGAGAAAAACCGCCACGAGTGCAAGTACCATGGTGGTAAAAAATATGTTCCTGTTTTTTTTCATTGGTCAGTTACGTTCAAATTTTCTTTTCCTCATCATCGTTCTGAAAATTCCATACAATACAATCAGCAGCACGGGCAGGAGGGTGTTCAGCCATTTCACTGAACTGTTTTCAGTTTTTGCTTTGTCCAGCAACCGGAGTTTGATTTCTTTCGCACGCAGGCTCATCAACCCCGAGTCATCGCATAAATAATCGACACAGTTCAGGATGAAATTACGGTTGCCATACGTTTGACCGGTAAAGCGATCGTACCCCAGCGGGTAAATCGTTCCTTTCCGGCTCACGTAACTTTCTGCGACATCACCGTCGCTTACAACAATCATTTTCGAAGACGTCCCGGTTTCATGGAAACCAATCGCGGGATCATTCGCAATCGTTTCCGGTATCCTGTTTTTGAAATTGGAAGTGAAACTGCCTTCCAGCAGCACAGCAACCGGCAGGTGTGATTTGTTGAATTGTTTCGGGTCAGGTTTTTCTTTCAGGATATTCAGGCTCACGCGTACGGGTGCGAGAATCGCTTTGGAATATTCGGAAGAAAACAGAAGGAAAGTTTTTTGAATGCCCGCTGCTTCGATCGTGTCAATGGTACTGGCAAAATCAAGTTTGATGGCGTTCAGGTTGCGCACCACAGGGTGCAATGATGTCGGGTTGATGAGCGGTGAAAAGTACCAGGGAAACAATTCTGTTTTGGGCTGGTTGCCAACCTGCCCGGTTACCACGGGAATCGGCGCCGCCTGCATGTCCATGAGCAGGTCATAATTTATCCGTACCCCGTACCTGAACAACTGGTCGTCGAGGTTCAGCTCTTTTGCAATGGCCACATTGGTACTGGTGACAGCCAGGCTGTCGATGTTGATCTGCATGGCGTCCATCAGCCAGAGAACTCTTCCGCCGTTCATGATGAACTGGTCGATGATGAATTTATCTTTTTCGCTGAAGGCAGAATCAGGTTTGGCAATGATCAGCGTTTTGATATTCTTCAGTGCATCCAGCTTTCCATGGATGGAAACCGTGTCGACTTTGTACGACTCCTGCAGTGCACGGGCAGCATCCGTAATTTGTTTTGTGTTGAGTTCACCGTGTCCCTGTAAAAATGCGATTCGTGTTTTCAGTTTACTCGTCAGGTTTTTTATTCCTTTGATGAAATCATATTCCAGTCCTTCGATGGAGTTGTTCAGCATCTGCTCCGAACCGCTTCCCATCTGGCTTTTCAGAAGCTGAAGAGGAATTTCTTCGGCGCGGTAATTCAAAATAGCGCCCGGGAAAATAATTTTCTGTGACGTTCCGCCCTGTTGCCTTTCTTCGAGGTTGGTGGGCTCCAGTCCTTTTTTGGATAGTTGCTGGTACAGTTTATTCCGTTCTTCCTTGTTGGCAATGGCATTCGGATCGATGAACTCGTATTCGATGTTGTTGCCGGCATACACACGAAACTCATCCAGCAATTCCCTTGTGGAATTTCTCAGCCGTTTGAAACCGGGCGGAAGCTCACCATCGAGATAAATTTTGACATAGATGACATCATCCAGTTTTTTTAAAAGTTCTTTGGTGGATGGAGCGAGGGAAAATCTTTTTTCCGCAGTAAGATCCATCCTCGTGAAAACAAAACCGGAAATCACGTTCACCAGGATCAGCATGGTTACGGCCAGGATGAGCCGGATGATGTTTTGCTTTTTAAGCTGACGTTTCACGGTATTGGAGTTGGATGCATTCATGGCCTTACCATTTTCTTTTTTCGATGACAAACCTGGTGAGCAGCAGGAAGAAACCGGTGAGGGTGATGAAATAAACGACGTCGCGGGTATCAATCACACCGCGGCTGATGGATGTATAATGTGTACTGATGCCAACCTGGGATAAAATCCCGGGGAGCATTCCGCCGAGACTGAACGTGCTCAGCGATTCGAACCCGGAATAAAAAAAATAAGAAAGGATGACGGCGAGAATAAAGGAGACGATCTGGTTATTGGTGAGGGCGGAAGCCAGGATGCCGATGGAAACAAAGGCACTGCATAAAAAAAGCAGCCCGGCATAAGAACCAGCGATGGCACCGCTGTCCACGTTGCCTTTCGGCGAAGCAAGAAAATATACCGAAACATAATAGAGGAGGGTGGGGAGCAACGAAAAAAGCACCAGCAAAACTCCTGAAAGATATTTGGCAAACACAATCTGGAAATCACTCAGCGGGCGTGTGAGCAGCAACTCAATCGTTCCGGTTTTATTTTCTTCGGCAAAGGAGCGCATGGTCACCGCCGGAATTAAAAACAAAAACATCCATGGAGCGAGGATGAACAACGTGTCGATGTTGGCATAGCCGTTTTCGAGGATGTTGAAATCCGTTCCCGGCACCACCCACATGAACAAACCGATGGATAAAAGAAAAACAATCATCACGAGGTACCCGATGAGTGAGCCGAGGAAACTGTTGATTTCTTTTTTAAGAAGTGCGATCAAAGGAATTTAAAATTAGCGAGCCAAAAGTAATTTTTTTTGCTGAAGGATGAGTGATAAAAAATCCCGGCAGCAGGAAAGGAAGATTCAAGGGTTCAGGTAAACTCAATCCGGATTGTATCCATGAGTTTGATGCGAAGCATGGAAGCAGCATTGTCCTGGTTCATGGCAATTTCAAGATACCCGTCATGATTGAACAGCGCTGCCATTTCCCCGGGTTCCACATCAAAGTAATTGTTGCTGATCACATCCATATCGTATTCCGCTTTGCGGAGATAGATCATGAACGAACGGCCTTTCCTCGTGGTGTCGAACAACTCCCTGGTAATGTTGGAAATGATGTTGCCGAAAGAATCAATGTAAACGGCCGAACCGCGTATGCTGCCGGAATGGTCAACGGTCGGGAAGGTGTGAAAACTCTGAACCAGTTCATCCATCTTTTCGCCCAGTTCCGAAACGGCACGACCTTCTGCGAAGGAAGAGATGGTCGACAAAAAATGATCATACACTTCGGCAAGAGATGCCTTTGCCGGAACCGGAAGTTTATAAATTTCTTTTTCTGACTCACCGAGTACCAGCGAAAACAGACCGCTGTCTTCCCCCGTAAAAAAATGATCATTACTTTTGACCATGAGGTAATTTCTTTTTTCATCGAGCTGTCCTTGTTTACCGCTTCCCGAGATACCAATGAAATGAAGCGTTCCGGGTGGGAATTTGTTAAAACAGTTCTTGATGACGAACGATGCCTGTAAAATATCAAATGGCTGGATGTCATGACTGATGTCAACCAACTGAATGGCCGGGTTCCGGCTGATCAGTTCTCCTTTAAATGCTGCGAGGTAATGATCTCTCAATCCCCAGTCAGTTGTTAAAGTAATAATAGGCATCAGGAAAAAAATAGCTTGTTGGTGTTCATAACTTCTGTAAGCGTACCCGCCAAAAGTACTGATATTTGCATAGTATTGAAACGATATTTTTTATCCCGGTAAATCTCTTCATTCATCAGCGGATGTGGATGAAAAAGGCAGAGCGATTCCGGATCATTCTTAATAAAATAAAAATAACCATACGTTGAGCGAAGTAATTATTCCTATTGACACCTTCAACCCCGTCGAATTTTTTGGTGTGAACGACAGCAACCTTGAAGTGTTAAGAAAAAATTTTCCTGAACTGAAATTAGTTGCCCGTGGCAATGAAATCAAAGTAATTGGTGATGAAAAAAACATCCACGTCTTCAGTGAAAAAATCAACCGGCTGATCCAGCATTACCAGAAGTTTGGAAGCCTCACGGTCGACAACGTGGAACATTTCCTCTCCGATAAAGGGAAGGATGCTGTTCCAAACGGCCAGCCTACAACCGATGTCCTCGTGTTCGGACAAAACGGAATCATGGTTCGTGCACGCACTGTCAACCAGAAAAAAATGGTGGAGAGCACGGAGAAAAATGACATCGTATTTGCCATCGGACCTGCCGGAACCGGTAAAACGTATACTGCTGTTGCTTTGGCTGTGCGTGCGTTAAAAAACCGTGAGATCAAAAGAATTATTCTCACACGCCCCGCAGTAGAAGCCGGTGAAAACCTGGGATTTCTCCCCGGAGATCTGAAGGAAAAAATTGATCCGTACCTCCGGCCGTTGTATGATGCCTTGTACGACATGATCCAGGGTGAAAAAGTAAAAACCTATATCGAGAACGGAATCATCGAAGTAGCTCCGCTTGCATTCATGAGGGGAAGAACTCTTGACAATGCTTTTGTGATTCTCGATGAAGCCCAGAATGCCACTGAAAGCCAGTTGAAAATGTTTCTGACGAGGATGGGCCCTTCAGCTAAATTCATTGTCACCGGCGACGTTACTCAAATTGATCTTCCAAGGAACCAGCCTTCGGGATTGGTGCAGGCGATTAAAATATTATCCAATGTAAAAGGAATTGATTTTATTTATCTTGACGGACAAGACGTGGTTCGTCACCGCATCGTCAAGGAAATCATCGAAGCCTATAATAAGTAATTCAAAAACCTGTCATGTTATGGCAGGTATAAAAAGAAACAATGAATCTTACTGCTGTGTCATCTGTAATTGATAAAACGAATTTCCATCTCCCGAAACAAACTACCTATTATCATGGTAAAGTGAGAGATGTTTACACCATTGATAATAAGTTGATGGTGATGATTGTAAGTGATCGTATCTCAGCTTTCGATGTGGTTCTGCCGAGAGCCATTCCTTTCAAGGGACAGGTACTGAACAGCATTGCTTCAAGGATGATGGAAGCAACCAAAGACATTGTTCCGAACTGGATCATCAGCGTACCTGATCCCAATGTCACCATTGGAAAAATGTGTAAACCATTTCGTGTTGAAATGGTGATCAGGGGTTATTTATCAGGGCATGCCTGGCGCGAATACCAACTTGGGAAACGGGTTCTTTGCGGTGCGAGGCTTCCTGACGGCATGAGGGAAAACGATCAATTCCCGGAGCCCATCATCACGCCGTCAACAAAAGCATCGGTTGGACATGACCTCGATATTTCCGGAGAAGAGATCGTTGCACAGGGAATTGTTTCTGCAAAGGATTATGATCAGCTTGAAAGATTCACAAGAGCTGTTTTTAAACGTGGTACCGAACTGGCTTTGAAACAGGGATTGATTCTCGCCGATACCAAATACGAGTTCGGAAAACTGGATGGCGATATTGTTCTGATTGATGAAATACACACGCCTGATTCTTCCCGGTATTTTTACGAAGAAGGGTATGCAGAGCGCCAGGAGAAAGGTGAGCCACAGAAACAACTCTCGAAAGAGTTTGTGAGGGAATGGCTGATCAAAAATAATTTCCAGGGAAAAGAAGGACAGGTGGTTCC